>NZ_JAAKZZ010000441.1 GCF_011045075.1 Streptomyces boncukensis | reverse complement strand
GGGCGAGGGCGCCGGGCGGGGCGAACTCGCCCGCGCCGTACGCGCCGTAGGGGTCCAGGCCGACGTCCTCGGCGGGCGGCCCCTGCGCCGCCAGTTCGGCGACCGCGGCGCGGTCCGCCGCCGTGGGCGGCGGCAGCAGGTCGAGCAGCGCGGCCAGCAGGTGCCGGTAGGGGGAGCCGGTGTCGGTCAGCGCCCGGTGGATCAGCTGGAGGCCGCGCCGGTGCTGGCGCAGCGGGGCCTCTCCGGCGCCGGGCCCGGCCAGGGCAGCGAACTCCAGGACGACCGGGAGGTGGTCGGGCAGTTCGCCGCTGCCGGCCTCCCAGCCGGCGGCCCGGTAGCGCCGGGCCAGGGTGAGCAGGGCCGTGCCCCGGCGGCGGGTGTCGCCGTGCAGGTAGTAGGTGAGGTAGAGGCTGCTCTTGCGGCGCAGGTCGAACGTCTCGACGTAGTGCCGCTCCAGCTCTTGGCGGCCGCGGCCGGAGAACCAGGCGGTGAAGGCGGTCATGGGCCCGTCCCCGGACGGGTCGAGGGCCGCGGCGGTGGCCTGGAGCGCCGGCCGGGCCGCGGCCAGCTCGGCGTCCGGGTACTGCAGCAGCAGGGACAGCAGCCGCAGCCGCAGCGCCCGGTCGCGGGCCTCCTGGGGCGTACGGGGTCCGGTGCGGCGGCCGGCGGCGCGGACCCGGGTGCGGAACGGGCCGGGCAGCGGGCTCACGCGGCGCCTCCGGAGGGGCCGCGGCGGCGCGCGCGGGGCATGCCGAGCAGGACCGGCCCGCCCCCGCTCCCGCCGCCGTCCGGCCCGTCCCCGGTCCCGACGGGGCACCGGGCGTCCGGTGCCGTGCGCGCGGCGGCGTCCTCCCGGTGCGCGGCGGGGACCACATAGCGGTCCTGGTACTTGGCGACGGCCAGCAGCCGGTGCAGGTCCTCGGCCTCCCGGGGCGTGAGCCCGGCGGCCTTGAGCGCGGCCTCGCCGCCGCCGTCCCCGCCGCCGTCGCCGCCGTCGCCGCCGTCCCCGGCGCCGCCGAGGGTGCGTTCGCGCATATACGAGCGGAGCGCGGTCAGTTTCATCAGCGTCCCGGCGACCACGTCGGCGTCCCCGGCGGTGAACAGGCTGGCCAGATAGTCGAGGGGGATGCGCAGCCGGGTCACGGCGGCGAAGACGTGGTCGGGGTCGTCCGCGTCGCCGCCCGCCTCGTCCACGGCGTCCAGCACCGGGGAGAGCGGCGGGACATACCAGACCATGGGCAGCGTGCGGTACTCCGGGTGCAGCGGCAGCGCCACCCGGTAGGTGGAGATCAGGGCGTGCACCGGGGAGCGGCGGGCGGCGTCCAGCCAGTCCTCGGGGATGCCGGAGGCGCGCGCGGCGGCGAGCACGTCCGGGTCGTGCGGGTCGAGGAAGACGCCGCGCTGGGCGTCCAGCAGGTCCCGCTCGTCCGGGGTGGCGGCGGCCGCGCCGACCCGGTCGGCGTCGTACAGCACGACGCCCAGATAGCGGAGCCGTCCCACGCAGGTCTCGGCGCAGACGGTGGGCTGTCCGGCCTCCAGGCGCGGGAAGCAGAAGGTGCACTTCTCGGCCTTGCCGGTGGCGTGGTTGACGTACACCTTCTTGTACGGGCACGCCGACACGCACACCCGCCAGCCCCGGCAGCGGTCCTGGTCGACGAGGACGACGCCGTCCTCGGCCCGCTTGTACATCGCGCCGGAGGGGCACGCGGAGACGCAGGCCGGGTTGAGGCAGTGCTCGCACAGCCGGGGCAGATGGAACATGAACGTCTGCTCGAACGCGAAGCGCACCCGCTCCGCCCAGGCGCCGGAGAGGTTGGGGTCGCCGCCCGCGTGCTCGGGGGCGCCGCCGAGGCCGTCCTCCCAGTTGGCGCCCCAGGTGATGGCGGTGGGCTGCCCGGTGAGCGCCGAGCGCGGCCGGGCCACCGGGATGTCGGTGCCGGCGGGGGCGCTGACCAGCGTGTCGTAGTCGTACGTCACGGGCTCGTAGTAGTCGCCGAGGGACGGCAGGTCCGGGTTGGCGAACAGGGACAGCAGCCGCCGGACCCGGCCGCCGGAGCGCAGCACCAGCCGGCCGCGCCGGTCCAGCCGCCAGCCGCCCTTCCACTGCTCCTGGTCCTCGTAGCGGCGCGGATAGCCCACGCCGGGCTTGGTCTCGACGTTGTTGAACCAGGCGTACTCGACTCCGGTGCGGTTGGTCCACGTCTGCTTGCAGGTGACCGAGCAGGTGTGGCATCCGATGCACTTGTCGAGGTTCATCACCATGGCGATCTGGGCCAGCGGCCGCATCTCAGTACTCCACTCGCTGGCTGCGCCGGCGGATCACGGTGACCTCGTCGCGCTGGTTTCCTGTGGGGCCGTAGTAGTTGAAGGCGTAGGTGAACTGGGCGTAGCCGCCCGCGAGGTGGGTGGGCTTGAGCAGCAGCCGGGTGAGGGAGTTGTGTATGCCGCCCCGCGCGCCGCTGACCTCCGTCTTCGGCACGTTCACCGTGCGGTCCTTGGCGTGGTACATGTACACGGTGCCCTCGGGCATCCGGTGGGTGACCACGGCGCGGGCCGCGACCACGCCGTTGCGGTTGTACGCCTCGATCCACTCGTTGTCCCTGACGCCGATCCGCTCCGCGTCCGCGGTGGACATCCAGATGACCGGCCCGCCGCGGGACAGCGCCAGCATGTGGGCGTTGTCCTGGTACTCGGAGTGCACCGACCACTTGGAGTGCGGGGTGAGGTAGCGGACCGTCACCTCGGCGGCGCCGTCGCCCTGCTGCTCGTCGCCGTAGTGGCGCCGGGCGTCCAGCGGCGGCCGGTACACCGGAAGCTGCTCGCCCAGCTCCGCCAGCCAGGCGTGGTCGACGAAGAAGTGCTGGCGGCCGGTGAGGGTGTGCCAGGGCTTGCGGTGCTCGGTGTTGATGACGAACGGCGAGTAGCGGCGTCCGCCGGTCTCGCTGCCCGACCACTCGTAGGAGGTGAGCACGGCGCGCGGCTGCACCCGGGTGTCGGCGAAGGTGATCCGCTCCGCCTCCCGTTCGGCGGACAGGTGCGCCAGCCCGGTGCCGGTGCGCTCCTCCAGCGCCCGGAACCCCTCGGTGGCCAACCGCCCGTTGGTGGTGCCGGACAGGGCGAGGATGGCCTCGCACATGTCGGAGGCGGTGGCCAGCGTGGGCCGCCCGGCGGCCACCCCGTCGCGCACGGTGCCGCAGCGGCGGCGCAGGTCCTCCAGTTCCTCGGCGGGGTGGACGGTGACGCCCTTGGTGGTGGTGCCCAGGGTGTCCAGCAGCGGGCCGACGGCGCGCATCTTCTGCGCGACGGCCGGGTAGTCGCGCTCGACGGTGACGAGCTTGGGCATGGTGCGGCCGGGTACGGGCTCGCACTCCCCCGCCCTCCAGTCCAGCACGGCGCCGCCGGGCTGGGCCAGCTCGTCAGGGGTATCGTGCTGGAGGGGCACGGCCAGGACGTCGGTGCGGGTGCCGAGCCGCCCGGCGGCCAGTTCGCTGAACCGGTCGGCGAGGGCGAGGAAGGTGTCGTAGTCGGTGCGGGCCTGCCAGGGCGGGGAGATGGCCGGGGTGAAGGCGTGCACGAAGGGGTGCATGTCCGTGCTGGACAGGTCGTCCTTCTCGTACCAGGTGGCGGCGGGCAGCACGACGTCGGCGAGCAGCCCTGTGGAGGTCATCCGGAAGTCCATGGTGACCAGCAGGTCCAGCTTGCCCTCCGGTGCCTCCTCGTGCCACGTCACGTCCCGGGGGCGGGCCCCCGGCGGGGTCTCGGCGCTGCGCTGGGCGCTGTCGGTGCCGAGCAGATGGCGCAGGAAGTACTCGTTGCCCTTGCCGGACGAGCCCAGCAGGTTGGCCCGCCAGACGGTGAGGACGCGGGGGAAGTTGGCCGGGTCGTCGGGGTCCTCGGCGGCGAACCGCAGGCGACCCGAGGCCAGTTCGTCCACGATGTGGTCGGCGGCCGGGCGCCCTGCGGCCGCGGCCTCGTCGGCGAGGTCGAGCGGGTTGCGGTCGAACGCCGGGTGTCCCGGGGTCCAGCCGAGCCGGACCGCCTGCGCGAGGCAGTCGGCGAACGCCTTGCCCCGCAGGTGGCCGGCGCCCAGCGGGGAGGCCAGCTCGTCCGCGCCGAACGCCTCGTACCGCCACTGGTCGGTGGCCAGATACCAGTAGGAGGTGCCGGCCATGTGCCGGGTGGGGCGCTGCCAGTCGAAGGCGAAGGCCAGGTGCTGCAGCCCGGTGACGGGGCGGACCTTCTCCTGGCCGACGTAGTGCGCCCAGCCGCCGCCGTTGACGCCCTGGCAGCCGGTCAGTGTGGTGAGCGCGAGGAAGGCGCGGTAGATGGTGTCGGAGTGGAACCAGTGGTTGGTGCCCGCGCCCATCGCGATCAGCGAGCGGCCCCGGGTGCGCTCGGCGTTGCGGGCGAACTCGCGGGCGATCCGGGTGGCCTGCCCGGCCGGGACGGAGGTCACCGTCTCCTGCCAGGCCGGGGTGTACGGCGCGTCCGCGTCGTCGTACGAGGCGGGCCAGTTGCCCGGCAGCCCGGGGCGCCCCACGCCGTACTGCGCGAGCATCAGGTCGAAGACGGTGGTGACGAGCCGCCCGCCGACCGTCCGCACGGGCACTCCGCGCACCAGGAACGAGCCGCCCTCGGTGCCGCCCTGGTCGAACCGGGGCAGCGCGACGGCCACGGTCTCCTCGGCCCGCTCCAGCAGGCTCAGCTCGGGCTCGACGCCGTCCAGGTCCAGGTTCCAGCGGCCGGCCCCGGCCTCGCCCCACCGGAAGCCGAGCGAGCCGCCGGGGACCACGGGCTCGCCGGTGGCCGCGTCCAGCAGGACGGTCTTGAACGCGGCGTGCTCCCCGTCCACGCCGCCGTCCGCCCCGGCGTCCGCGCCGCCGTCCGCCCCGCCGTCCGCCCCGGCGTCCGCTTCCGGGGCGCGGTCGGCCGCGAGGTCGGCGGCGGTCAGGAACCGGTCGGGGACCAGGCCCTCGCCCTGCTCGCGGAGGGTGACCAGGAACGGGGCGTCGGTGTAGGTCCGCAGGTAGTCGCGGGAGTAGGGCACCTCGCGGTCGACGAGGAACTCCCGCAAGATCACCTGGCCCATGGCCATCGCCAGCGCCCCGTCCGTGCCCGGGTGCGGCGCCAGCCACTCGTCCGCGTGCTTGACGTTGTCGGCGTAGTCGGGGCTGACGGCGACGACCTTGGTGCCGTTGTAGCGGGCCTCGGTGAGGAAGTGCGCGTCGGGCGTGCGGGTGACGGGGATGTTGGAGCCCCACATCACCACATAGCCCGCGTTCCACCAGTCGGCGGCCTCGGGGACGTCGGTCTGGTCGCCGAAGACCTGCGGGGAGGCCACCGGCAGGTCGGCGTACCAGTCGTAGAAGGACAGCAGGGTGCCGCCGATCAGCGACATGAACCGGGCGCCGGAGGCGAAGGACGCCATCGACATCGCCGGGATCGGGGAGAAGCCCGCCACCCGGTCCGGCCCGTACTCCGCGACGGTGTGCACATGGGCCGCGGCGACCAGCTCCAGGACCTCGTCCCAGTCGGCGCGCACCAGGCCGCCCTTGCCCCGGGCCCGCTTGTAGGCGCGCGCGGTGGCGGGGTCCCCGGTGATCTCGGCCCAGGCGGCGACCGGGTCGCCGAGCCGCCGCCGCGCGGCGCGCCACGGCTCCAGCAGCGCGCCGCGCACATACGGGTAGCGGACCCGGCTGGGCGAGTAGGTGTACCAGGAGAACGACGCGCCCCTCGGGCAGCCGCGCGGCTCGTACTCCGGGCAGTCGGCGCCGATCGAGGGGTAGTCGGTGGCCTGGTGCTCCCAGGTGATGATCCCGTCCTTGACGTACACCATCCACGAGCAGGAGCCGGTGCAGTTCACGCCGTGCGTGGAGCGCACCACCCGGTCGTGCGACCAGCGGTCCCGGTAGAAGCGCTCCCAGCGCGGGTCGCCCTCCGTGAACACGGCGCGGCCGTCGGCCGTGACCTCCCGGCGGGTCAGCAGGCGCCGCGCGGACAGCGGCCAGCCCGGCGGTCCGGCGGCCGGGTCCTGGCGCGAGTTCTCGTCGTTCTCCATGTCCGGGAACGCTAGGCAGCGCCGGGCGCATGCTCCCGGGGCCGAGCGGGCTCCGCACGGCCACCACCCGGCCCGCCCGTCCCCGGGCGGAGAGGGCCGTTCGGCCCCGGGGCTCCGGGCCGCCCGGCCGAGGTGTGCCGGGCACCGGTCGCAGCAAGCTGGGTGCGACCGAACCGGAGGTATCAGGTGTACGACCGCAACGGGCGCCCGCCCGGCCCACTCCCCCGTCACGGCCCACGGCGGGCGCGATGTGCGGTCCTGCGGTC
>NZ_JAAKZZ010000440.1 GCF_011045075.1 Streptomyces boncukensis | reverse complement strand
GCGCCCGCCCCCTCCCGGGGTTCAGTCCGCCCTCATCGGCGCCCTCCTCGGCTCACTCCGTGGCGATCGCGTTCAGTACGTTCATCCGGCCGGCCCGGAACGCCGGGACCAGCGCCGCGGCCAGTCCGACCACCGCGGACCCGGCGAAGACGCCCAGGATGGTGGGCCAGGGGATCTGCAGCACGTTCAGCCCCTCCAGCGCGAGCAGCCGCTGCGCCGTCGCGCCCCAGCTCATCCCGAGCCCGAGCCCGAGCAGGGCCCCGAAGAGGGCGATGACCACCGACTCCAGCCGGATCATCCGCCGCAGCTGGCGCCGGGAGAGCCCGATGGCCCGCATCATGCCGATCTCCCGGGTGCGCTCCACCACGGACAGGGCCAGGGTGTTCACCACGCCCAGCACGGCGACGACGATCGCGAGGGCCAGCAGCCCGTAGACCATGTTGAGCAGCTGCCCGACCTGCTCCTTCAGCGCCTCCTTGTAGTCGGCCTGGTCCCGCACCTTGAACTGGGGGTAGGGCTTCAGGTCGCTCTTCAGCGCCTGGTACGCGGCGTCCGCGCGCCCGTCCTTCGCGGTGGCGAACATCATCTGGTCGAGCGGCATCCGGTCGGCCGGGAGGTAGCTGCGTACGGTGCGGATGCCCACGTACATCGCGCCCTTGTCCAGCGCCTCGCCCTCGTCCTTGGTGATGGCGGCGACCCGCAGCTTGGCCGTGCGCCCGCGCTCGAAGGCGACGGTCAGGGTGTCGCCGACCTTCACCCCGTGTTCCTCGGCGTAGTCCTGGCCGACGGACATCGCGTCGCGCTCGTAGACGCCGGCCCGGTCGCCGGAGACGGTCTCGCGGCGCAGGTCCTTCATATAGGAGGGGTCGTTCGCGGACAGAATGGTGTCCCCGGTCTTGCCGTCCGGCGCGGTGAGCTTCGCCGGGACGTCCTTGTACCTGGTCACCGTGGCCAGCTCGGGGTTTGCGCGGATCTTCTTCGAGACGGCGGGGGTGAGCGGCTGGCCGGTGTCGTTCTGGATGATGAAGTCCGCGCCGACCGACGCGTCGAGCTGGTCCTCGGCCGAGGCGACCATCGAGGAGCCGACCACCGACAGCGCCGCGACCAGCGCCAGGCCGATCATCAGGGCCGCGCCGGTGGCGCCGGTACGGCGCGGGTTGCGCAGCGCGTTGCGCTCCGAGAGCCGGCCGACCCGGCCGAACGGGCGGGCGACGACCGCCGACAGCACGCGGACGAAGAACCCCGCCACCGTGGGCCCGACGACGATGAACCCGAGCAGCGAGAGCAGCACACCGCCGCCCAGGAACAGCGAGCCCGTAGCCGCCTTGTCCGCCTGGGAAGCGGCCACCAGACACGCCGCGCCGCCGCCGGTCAGCAGCACGCCCAGCACGGCCCGTACGGCGCCCGCGCGGCCGTCCGCGGGGGTGCCCGCGTCCCGCAGCGCGGCCATCGGCGAGACCCGGCCCGCGCGCCGGGCCGGGAGCCAGGCGGCCAGCACGGTGACGACGATGCCGAGTACCAGACCGACGACGGGGGTGGTCCAGACGAGGGTCATCTCGGAGGTGTCCAGGTTGATGCCCATGCTGCTCATGAGCTTCATCAGCCCGACGGCCAGTCCGATGCCCGCGCCCACGCCCAGCACCGAGCCGACCACGCCCAGCAGCAGCGCCTCGGTCAGCACCGACCTGTTGACCTGCCGGCGGCTGGAGCCGAGCGCCCGCATCAGCCCGATCTCCCGGGTGCGCTGGGCGACCAGCATGGAGAAGGTGTTGACGATCAGGAAGACGCCGACGAGCAGGGCGATCCCGGCGAAGCCGAGCAGCGCGTACTTCAGCACGTCCAGGAAGCTGCCCATCTCGTCCCGGTTGGCGTCCGCGGCCTCCTGCTGCGTGCGGTAGGTGTAGCGGTCCGCGCCGAGCTGCTCCGCCACGTTCTTCTTCAGCAGCCCGTCGGTGACGTTGGTGTCGGCGGTGACGGAGACCTGGGTGAAGCGGCCGGTGGCGCCGAGCAGCTTGCGCTGCGCGGTGTCGGTGTCGAAGAAGACGATGGCGGCGCCGGGGTTGGTGACCTTGAACGTGGCGATGCCGGAGATCTTCGCGCGGATGTCGCCGGTGACGGCGATGGTGCGCAGCTCGTCGCCCAGTTCGAGGCCGTGCTTGTCGGCGGTGTCGGCGTCGACCATCACCTCGGTGGGGCCGCGCGGGGCGTGCCCGGAGGTGATCTCCATCGACCTGCGGTCGTTGCGGGTCCAGTTGCCCGCGATGGTGGGGGCTCCGGTGCTGGAGCCCATGTTCTTGTTGTCCTTGTCGACGACGGTGACGCTCTCGCTCGTCACCCCGCCCTCGGCCCGCTTGACGCCGTCAGCGCGGCCCGCGGCTGCGACCGCGGAGGCGGGCAGCGAGGCGGGCTTGCCGGTGTCGGGCGCGTCGTCGTCGTCCGCGTCCTTCGGGGAGACGGTGACGTCCGCCGAGGTCGCGGCGAACAGCTTGTCGAAGGTGGAGCCCATGGTGTCGGTGAAGACGAGCGTGCCGCACACGAACGCCACCGACAGCACCACGGCGATACCGCTGAGCGCCATCCGGCCCTTGTGGGCCAGAAAGTTGCGCAGGGAGGTCTTGACGACGGTCACGACACCCTCCCGAGGGTGTCGAAGTGCTTCATCCGGTCCAGCACGGCCTCGGCGGTCGGCCGGTGCATCTCGTCCACCAGCCGGCCGTCCGCGAGATACAGCACCCGGTCCGCGTAGGAGGCGGCCACCGGGTCGTGGGTGACCATCACGATCGTCTGGCCCAGCTCGTCCACCGAGCGCCGCAGGAAGCCGAGGACCTCGGCGCCGGCCCGGGAGTCGAGGTTGCCGGTGGGCTCGTCACCGAAGATGATCTCGGGCCGCGCGGCGAGGGCGCGGGCCACGGCCACGCGCTGCTGCTGGCCGCCGGAGAGCTGGTTGGGCCGGTGCTTGAGGCGCCCGGCGAGCCCGACGGTCTGGATCACGCGGTCCGTCCACTGCTGGTCGGGCTTACGGCCCGCGATGTCCATGGGGAGGGTGATGTTCTCGATGGCGTTCAGGGTGGGCAGCAGGTTGAACGCCTGGAAGATGAAGCCGATCCGGTCCCGGCGCAGCCGGGTGAGCTTCTTGTCCTTCAGGCCGGTGATCTCCTGCTCGCCGACCCATATCCGCCCCTCGCTCACCGAGTCGAGCCCGGCGAGGCAGTGCATCAGGGTCGACTTGCCGGATCCGGAAGGACCCATGATCGCGGTAAAGGCGCCCCGCATGATGTCCACGTCCACCCGGTCCAGGGCCACCACCCGGGTCTCGCCGGAGCCATACGCCTTCACCACGCCCCGTGCGGCGGCGGCAGCGGCCGTGACTCCCCGCTCGCCCCCGGTCATCGGGTTCACTACAGCCGTGCTCACAGCATGCTCCTCGGGTCTCGTCCGGTGTGGGCCACTCGCGCCGTGCATCGTGCGTGGTGCGTCGTGCAGGTCGAGCCTCCTGGAAGCCGGGGGCCGCCGCGATGGTGCGGATCCGTGTCTTGGGGGTGGGGTAAACCCCACCCGGCCGCGGTCTCCAGGTGCACAGCACGCTACGGAGGGCGAGCGCGGGCGGCGTCGTACGCCGGGACGAAGCGGGACCCGGCTTTCGTCGGGGCAGACCCGTAGGGGTGCCGTCGCGTCGACTGGGGGATCGACCCCGTGTCACCCACACGAATGGCCTGGAGGGGCGGGCGACTGACGCCTCGGGGGCGCCGGTACGACGACCCTTCCGGCGCCGAATGCGGGGCTCAGCGTGCTGGGCACTGCCACCGGGAGCCCCGGACGGCCGTCGCGCGCCGGGGTGCTTTTCGATCAGTTGCGGCGGGTTGTGCCGATTACGGCTACGAAGGTGAAGTAGCGCATGCTGGAGTACAGGCTCGGGCGGAAGTGCGTCGTATGGCCGTCGTGGGGCCACATCGCTCGGTTCGCTCGCTTCGCTCGAATGTGTCGCTGAGGTTAGGGGCTCGAAATGAGTGCGTCGTCGCCGCACGGCTTTGTCGTCGTCCGGGGTCGCGGCTACCGGCCCGAACAGGTGGACGGCCGCATGACCGACCTGAACGGAGAGCGCGACGCGGCGTGGGAGCGCGCCGCGCAACTCACCGTGCTCGCCAAGGAAATGGCCGAGGAAGCCGAACGGCTCCAGGCCCTCGCCGCCTCGCTCCCCCCGCAGACCTACGAGTCGCTGGGCCAGCGCGCCCAGTCACTGCTCGCCACGGCCGACGCGGAGGCCGCGGAGGTACGCACCGCGGGCGAGGCCGAGGCCCAGCAGATCAGCGAACGGGCGGAGGCCGAGGCGCGGCAGCTCAAGGAAGCAGCGCGGGACGAGTCCACCCGGGTGCGGGCCTCGGCCGAGGCGGCGGCGGTCCGCACCATCGACTCGGCGCAGGCCCGCGCCGACGAACTGCGCTCCGAGGCCCGCGCCCAGGCCGAGAAGATCTGCCGGGAGGCGGCGGAGGCGCTCAAGGACATGTCCCGGCGCTGCGCCTCGCTCCTCGCCGAGCAGGAGAAGGAGCAGGCCGCCGAGGCCGACACGACCGACCGCGAGCTGGCCAAGAAGGAGGCCGCGCTGGACGGCCGGATCTCCGAGATGGAGACCCGCGGCGAGCGCGCCCTGGCCGACGCGAGGCGGGCGCACGCGGAGGCCGAGGAGGCCGCCCGGCACCGCAAGGAGGACGCGGAGGCGCAGGGCGCGGAGCTGCTGGCGCAGGCCCGGGTGCGGGAGGAGGGCGTCCAGCGGGAGACCGAGCGGGTGCTGCGGGAGCACGAGGAGCGGCGCGAGGAGCTGCGCCAGCACATGGCGCACGTCCGCTCGTCGCTGGCCTCCCTCACCGGCCGCTCACCCGACGAGGTGGCGACTGCCCTCCCGGCCCAGCAGCCGGGCTGAGCCCGGCCCGGCGGGCTCCCCCTCCCTTCCGGGGGAGCCCGCCGGAGGCCCGGGATCCGGGGTCCGGCTCAGAAGAGGCCGTCCCACATCTGCTCCAGCAGCACGGACCACCAGTTCTCCGGCGAGGACAGCGCCGCCGGGTCCAGCGAGGCGAGCTGCAGCTGGAAGTCGACGGTCCAGCGCCCCGCCTGCTCCTGCGTCAGGCCGTACCGCAGCCGCCACATCCGCCCCAGCATCGCCAGGCAGCGCACGAACTCCGGCAGCCCGGTGTTCACGAACTGCGGTGCCCCCGCGGGCTGCCCCGCCGCCGGGGCCTCCAGCGGAACGGCCACGATGTGCGCCGTCCCGTACTGCACACACAGCTGACGCCCGAAGTCCGTCCCCATCACGAGATACGACGCCGCGTCCGGCGCCGCCTGGACGCCCCGCTCCTGCGCCAGCTCGGCCAGCGTCGGCACCGGCCGGCCCGGCTGGGCCTGGCCCCAGAAGAACGGGCCCATGTCGATCGGTACACCGGCCCACACCAGGGTCTGCGCCACGATGTCCGGCACGCCCTGCCGGGAGACGGCCCGCTGGTCGAAGCGGAACACCCCCTGCGGCCCGAACGCCTGCATGAGCTCCTGGCCGATCGCGTCCGGCGGCACCGGCGGCGCGGGCTGGATCTGGTGCGGCGGCGGCAGCGGGACCCGGTTCGGCGCCGGACGCGC
Source organism: Streptomyces boncukensis (assembly GCF_011045075.1). Lineage (GTDB taxonomy): Bacteria > Actinomycetota > Actinomycetes > Streptomycetales > Streptomycetaceae > Streptomyces > Streptomyces boncukensis. The sequence goes on along the minus strand of NZ_JAAKZZ010000440.1, from coordinate 706 downwards.
CGGGCCGTCCGCCACCTGATGCAGCTCGCCCTGGTGCTCGACCAGATGCCGCATGCCCTGCTGCCGGGAGGCGTGGTCCGTCCCGTACGAGGCGGTGTGGCTGACCCGCACCTGGGGCCAGGTCTCCCGGATCATCCGGGTGCAGTAGCCGCCCGGCAGGCTGCAGGACTCCAGCTCGGTGTGCAGCTCCACCACCTGCTGCGGCGGGACGTTCATGGCCCGCAGCTCGTGCAGGATCTGCCACTCCGGGTGCGGGGCGCCGGGCGCCGAGCGGCGGATGAGCTGCTGCTCGGAGCCGTCCGGTGCGCGGTAGCGGAGCACGGCCATATAGCCGGGGCCCACGACCGGCTGGCCCGGCGCCTGCGGATAGCCGTACGCGGGCGGCGCACCCGGTGCCCCCGGGGGACCCGGGGGCACCCCGGGACCCGGAGGTGCGCCGGCGGGCGCGCCCGGCATGCCGGGGGGCGCGGGCGGCGGAGGCGCCATGCCGCGCCCCCGCCCGTCGGACGGGTTGGCCAGCATCGTCGCCGCCTGGTGCACACCGCCGCCGCCGGTGTCGCCGGGCTTGTCGGCGGCCGGCTGCTGCCCGCTCTCCTCGACCTGCGCGTTGACGTCGTCGGAGGAGACGAGCTGCGTCGGCACATACCCGCCGCCGGGCGCCCCCGGCGCCCCGGGCGGCGGCGCACTCCCCTGCCCCGGCGCCCCC
>NZ_JAAKZZ010000043.1 GCF_011045075.1 Streptomyces boncukensis | reverse complement strand
GTGGGGGGCCGGTCGTGCGGTCGGTCGTGCGGTCGGTCATGGGGACAGTGTCGCGCGGGGCGGGCGCGGGCCGCAGCGCCCGCCCCGCGCCCGGGTCAGCGGACGGCCTCCAGGACGTCCGTGCAGCCCAGCGCGTCGGCGATCTCGCTCAGGGCGTCCTGAGGGGTGAGGGAGAGCAGGGCCTTGTTCTCCAGGCCGAGGTCGGACAGCAGGCCCGCGTCGCCCAGCGGGCCGATCGGGGCCGACTCCGCGTCCTCCGCGTCCGAGGCGCCCGCCGGCTCGTCCGGGTCCGGGTCCGGCTCGCCCTCCTCCGTGCCGTCCAGGTCCACGAGCTGGTCGAGTGCCGCGGGGTCCTCCGGTTCGCGGCCCAGCAGCTCGTCCGACAGCAGTATCTCGCCGTACGAGCTGCGCATGGCCGCCGCCGCGTCGGAGACGAAGACGCGGGGGTCGTCTTCGCCGTCCACGCGGACGACGCCGAACCAGGCGCCCTCCTGCTCGATGCAGACCAGCACGGTCTCGTCGTCGGTAGCGGCCTCCCGGGCCAGTTCGGCCAGGTCGGCCAGGGTCTCCACATCATCCAGCTCCGTGTCGCTCGCTTCCCACCCGTCTTCGGTGCGCGCGAGCAGTGCGGCGAAATACACCGTGACTCTCCCACTGATTCAAGATGTGCCCGAGTGCTGACGAGGAACGTACCCCCGCCCCATCGGAATCGTGGCAGAAACCCGGGCCGTGCGAAGGGTCTTCGGCAGTGCGTCGTGCCGGTGTTTGCGCAGATCCGGCGCTACGGCGACCCACCGTTGACCACTCGCGACTCTCAGACATCGGCTCCGTACCGGGTCACCAGCGAAATGTCCGCATGCGGAGGGCTTGCTGCCGCCTGCGGGCCAGCCGGGCCCGGCGGGGCTGGACGCGCTCCCGCAGCTGCCTGGCCTCGTTCAGCTCTCGGAGAAACCGCGCCCGGCGGCGCAGCCGTTCGGCCTCGGCGGCGCGGCGCCGCGCCGCCCGGATGGACTCCCGGTAGTCTGCGGGCTCTTGTTGCTCTGGCATATGCACACCTCCGGTGTACCTGCCCACTCTCCCGTGCTCCGCACTCGTACGCCAGTGCGGAACACCGGGGTTCCAGGCGGAGGCGCGGACGGTGCGGACGATACTGTCGGGGCATGCGGACCCATGTCGTCGACCACCCGCTGGTGGCGCACAAACTCACCACCCTGCGCGACGCGCGCACCGACTCCCCCACCTTCCGGCGGCTCGCCGACGAGCTGGTGACCCTGCTCGCGTACGAGGCGACCCGCGACGTGCGGGTCGACGAGGTCGGGATCGCCACGCCGGTGACGGAGACCACGGGCGTACGGCTGTCCTACCCGCGCCCCCTGGTCGTGCCCATCATCCGGGCCGGGCTCGGCATGCTGGAGGGGATGGTGCGGCTGCTGCCGACGGCGGAGGTCGGCTTCCTCGGCATGATCCGCGACGAGGAGACGCTCCAGGCGTCCACGTACGCGAACCGGATGCCGGACGATCTCTCCGGGCGGCAGGTCTACGTCCTCGACCCGATGCTCGCGACGGGCGGGACGCTGGTCGCCGCGATCCAGGAGCTGATCCGGCGCGGCGCCGACGATGTGACCGCGCTCTGCCTGCTGGCGGCGCCGGAAGGGGTCGGGGTCATGGAGCGGGAGCTGGCCGGGACGCCGGTCACGGTGGTGACGGCGGCCGTCGACGAGCGGCTGAACGACCAGGGCTTCATCGTGCCCGGCCTGGGCGACGCGGGCGACCGCATGTACGGCACAGCGGACTGACCCGCTCCCGGCGAGAGGGGCTGCCCCTTGCTGTTTCGTCGCCGACCGCGGCCTTCGCCGTGGTTGCGCGCGCAGTTCCCCGCGCCCCTGGCGGGGCACATCCGTGCGCCCCGCCAGGGGCGCGGGGAACTGCGCGACCAGCCTCCCCCAAGCTCTCGGCTTCGCTCGAGCAGGGGGTACCCCATCGCACCCGCAGTCTGCGACGTATCGGCACGGGGCTGCCCGGACTCAGCAGGCCCGGTCGGGTGACGGAGCGGGAGCCGGCTTCCTCAGGTGGGCCAGCGCCTTCGCCGCCGCCGACTTCTTCGTCAGCTTGGTGAAGTCGTCCCCCAGCACGAGGTCCACATCGTTCGCGCGCCGCGCGTCCCGCTTGGTGTCGGCCCCCGCGAGCTGCGTGCCCAGCACCTTGAGGCGGGCCGTGGCATCGCCGCCGGGCGCGCCCACGAGCACGCCGCTGGCCTTCACCTTCTTGTCCAGGCCCCGCGGCGCGTTGCCCACCTTGCCGATCTTGAAGCCGCGCTTCTTGAGCGCGTCGGCGGTGGACTGGGCCAGCCCGCCGCGGGTCGTGGCGTTGAGAACGTTGACCTTGAAGGCGCCCGGCGCCGGGAGCTTCGCGGTGCGCCCGCCGGCCTGCGCCGCCGACGCCGACGGGGTCGCGCAGTCCGCCGGCCGGACCCGGCCGCCCGCCGCGCTCCCCGTGTCGTCGTCGCCGCCCGAGAAGACGTCGATGAGCTGGAGCGTCCCCCACCCCAGCACGGCGAGGGCCACGACCGCGGCGACCGCCGCGGAAATGATCTTTCCCCGCCCCCGCGACCTGCGCATACGCGGGTAACGGTCACCCTTGATGCGGTACTGTCCGCCCATGCCGGGGGGAGTGAGCATGCTCATAAGCGCAGCGTAATGCGCAGGGAACGCACTGCCTATTGAACGATCAGCGAATGGTCGGCGCCCCAACCCGATCGGGCCAACCGTCGAGCCGGGCCAGGGGGCTAGTCAAGCTCCAGCACCCGCGCGTGCAGTACCTGCCGCTGCTGGAGCGCCGCGCGTACGGCGCGGTGCAGGCCGTCCTCCAGATAGAGGTCGCCCTGCCACTTCACGACGTGGGCGAAGAGGTCGCCGTAGAAGGTCGAGTCCTCCGCGAGCAGGGTCTCCAGGTCGAGCTGGCCCTTGGTGGTGACGAGCTGGTCCAGGCGCACCGGGCGTGGGGCAACATCCGCCCACTGGCGGGTGCTCTCCCGGCCGTGGTCGGGGTACGGCCGCCCGTTTCCGATTCGCTTGAAGATCACACGGAAAGCCTACCGGGCCAGCGGGGGCGGGCGCAGCCTCGTCGCGGCTGTGCCCTCCTCACGAGCGGTCCGGGCGGCGGAGGCGGTGGGGAGTTGTGCACAGGCTGTGCACAACTCCCCGGGCGTACGCGGGACGCCCGCGGCCGGCTCAGCGGACCAGCAGCCCGCCCCGGTGGCGGGGGCCGGAGCCGTCCGGCGCCCGGTCCGCGCCCGGCGCCGCCGAAGTGCGCCGGTCCGCCGTGCGCTTGGCGTCGCCGGTCACCGGGCTGGTGTCCCAGGCGTAGTGCCCGACGGCGTTGGCGATCACCTTGGCGTTCAGCCCGAGCGCTGTGCGGTTGACGTTCCGCAGGTCGTCGCACGCCTGGTGGTAGCAGGGGTCGTACGCCTCCCCCGCCGTGCCGCCCCACAGCCGCGCCTCCTCGGCCGTCTTGATGCCCTCGGCGCCGGTCTTGCTGCCGCCTGCGGGGATGCCCGCCTCGATGAAGGGGCCGTAGTCGGAGCGGCCGTCGAAGTCCGCGCCCCGGACCTGCTGGCCGCGGGAGGCGAGGAAGTCGGTGATGTCCTTCTCCAGTTGGGCCGAGCCCTCGGGCCCCGGGCCCGAGCCGGTGCCGTCGGAGTCGTCGCCGTCGTACGCGAACAGCCCGTAGTTCGGGCTCGCGATCATGTCGAAGTTGAGATACAGCGCGATCCGCTCGCGCTCGGCGGCCGACAGCCCCTCCACATAGTGCTCGGAGCCCTTCAGACCCAGCTCCTCGGCGCCCCAGAGCGCGAAGCGCACCGTGTTCGCGTGCCGCCCGCGCCGGTCGGCCCGTGCGAGCTGGAGCGCGGTCTCCAGGACGCCGGCCGAGCCGGAGGCGTTGTCGTTGATGCCGGGGCCCTCGGAGACGGAGTCGAGATGGGCGCCGACCATCACCACGTTGTCCGGGTCCCCGCCCCGGGTCTCGGCCAGGACATTGCCGGTGGTGCGCTCCTCCTGGAGCTCGCGCACCTCCAGGTTCACGGTGACCGGGCCCTCCGCCGCCAGCTTCGCCAGCTCCTCGCCCGCGGCCTGGGTGATCCCGCCGGTGGGCACGCGGGCGGCGGACGGGTCGCCGAGGGTGCCGCCGAGCTCGCCGTCCTCGTTGTTGTAGATCACCGCGCCGACGGCGCCCGCTTCGGCGGCCGCGGCCTGCTTCTGTGCGAACGAGCACACGCCGCGCTGGATCAGCGCGATGCTGCCGGTGTAGTCGCCGGACGCGTAGTCCTCGGCCTCGCAGCCCGTCGTGCCGTCCGCGTCCACCGGGACGTGCGCGACGGGCGCCTCGGTGCCGCCCTGCGGGGTGCTCTTGGTGTACGTCATCAGCTTGAGCGGCACGTCGCGCTGCTCGGGGCTGCGGACCGTGAGCTTCTCCGCGAGGGTCTCGCGGTAGGTGAAGCGGAACTTCTGGTACGTGACCTTGTACCCGGCGGCCCTGAGCAGGGCCCCCGCGTACCGCGCCGAGCGCTCGTGCCCGGCCGAGCCGGCGCCGCGGTGGCCGTCGCTGACCCGCGCGATGGCCTGGAAGGCGTGCAGATGGCGCATGGCGCCCCGGTCGCTGGTGCGCTTGACCAGCTTGGCGGCCAGCCGGTCGCCCTTCTTCCCGGGGTCGCCGCCCGCGCCGGCGGCGGTGGCGGGGCCGCCGTTCGCGGCGAGCAGGAGCGGCAGGGCGACGGCCGTCGCGGCGAACGCGGCGAGCGCCCGGCGTCCCGGGCGGCGCCCCGGGCGGCGCCCCGGGCGGCGTCTCGGGCGGCGTCTCGGGCGGTGCGTGACGGGGTGCGGTGCGGTGCGAGGTGCGTTCACAGACCTGTCCTTCCCGTGGTGGGGTGCGCTGGGGTCTGTCCCTTCGGTCGCGGGCGGCGGGGGCGGCAGAAGGGAAGCTAGCGGGACTCGGGGCGCGAGGGAACAACGCGCGAGGTGCGGTGTCGCGACGGGGCGCTCGTGCGCCGTGCGTGCGCCGTGGCTCCGCCAGGCGTTCGCCACGGGCCGGGCACCGGAGCCCCCGACGGGGAACGGCGGGGGTGGGGGCGGCGTTGGTAGCGTGTACCGTCCGCCGCCGACATCCCAGAGGGAATCCAGGAGATCATGGCGAAGTCCCCAGGCCATCCCGTTTTCAACGCCCTCAGGGGCGGACTCATCGGCATGGCCGAGGCCGTGCCCGGGATCAGCGGCGGCACGGTGGCGCTGATCACCGGGGTGTACGAGAAGCTGATCGGCGGCGCCGGGCAGATCACCAGCGCGGTACGGCTCGCGGTGAGCGACGTGCCGCGCGGCCGGGGCACCGCGCGCGCCCGGGAGGCGCTCCGGCAGGCGGACTGGAGCGTACTGGCCCCGCTGCTGGTCGGCATGGTCGTGGCGCTCGGGCTGGGCGCCAAGCTGCTGGCGCCGATCGTCGAGGACCACCCGCAGTTCGCGTACGCGGCCTTCTTCGGCCTGGTGCTGGCCTCGCTCTATGTGCCGTACACCAACTCCGGGCAGCGGTGGCGGCCGGGGCACTACGTGCTGGCCCTGGTGGTGGCCGTCGGCGCGTTCTTCCTGACCGGGATGCCGCCCGGGGATGTGTCCCCGACCACGCCGATGGTCTTCCTCGCGGGCGCGGTCGCGATCTGCGCCCTGGTGCTGCCGGGCGCCTCCGGCTCCTTCATCCTGCTGGCCCTGGGGCTGTACGAGCCCACCATCGACGCCGTGAACGACCGGGACCTCGGCTATCTGGGCGCCTTCGCGCTCGGCTGCCTCGTCGGGCTGGCGCTCTTCGTCAAGCTGCTCAAGTGGCTGCTGGCGAACTTCCACCACATGACCCTGGTGGTGATGACCGGGCTGATGGCCGGTTCGCTGCGCGCCCTGTGGCCCTGGCAGAACGACGACCGCGAGGTGCTGGAGCCCAGCGGCTCGGTGGGCCTGACGGTGGCGATCGCGCTGCTGGGGATGCTCGCGGTGATCTCGGTTCTGGTCGTCGAACGGCGGTCCGGGGGCGGTACCGGGGGCGGTACCGGGGGCACCGGAGCCCCTCCGGGCTCCGAGCCGCCGCCCCGCCGCCGCGGCGGCCGGCACGCCCGCACCCGCTCCATGTCCTCCGTCCAGGACTGATCGCGGGGCGCGCGCTGCGGGAGCGCCCCGCAGGGGCGCGGGGAACTGCGCGCGCAACCACGGCGGACCTGCGGCGCGCACACTCCGGGCAGGGGCAGCCCCTTGCGCTGCCGTCGTGGGCTTTCGCTCCGCCGTGGCTGGTCGCGCCCCCCGGCGGAGCTGCAGTCGAGCACCGCCCCGCGCCCCTGCGGGGCGCGTCCCCACCAGGAACTCACCGCCGGAGGCGGCGTAGCAGGGGCCAGGCCAGCAGGAGGGCCATCACCCCGTACACCGTGACGGAGAACGGGGTGTTGACCAGTCCCGTCAGGCTGCCGTCACTGATCTGCAGCGCACGCCGCAGCTGCTGCTCCGCCGCCGGGCCGAGGATCGCCCCGATGATCGCGGGCAGCACGGGCAGCCCGTACCGCCGCATCATCAGCCCGACCAGCCCGATGAGCAGCAGGATCACCACATCGACCGGCTCGCCCCCCACCGCGTACGCGCCGACCGCCGCGAAGAAGAGGATCCCGGCGTACAGATACGGGCGGGGGATCCGCAGCAGCCGCGCCCAGACCGGGGCCAGCGGCAGATTCAGCACCAGCAGCATCACCATGCCGATGAACAGCGAGGCGATCAGGCCCCACACCAGGTCCGGCTCCCGCTCGAAGAGCAGCGGACCCGGCTGGATGCCGTACTGCTGGAACGCGGCGAGCATGACCGCCGCCACCGCCGTCGTCGGCAGGCCCAGCGTCAGCATGGCGACGAGGGTGCCCGCCGCCGAGGCGGAGGCGGCCGACTCGGGCCCGGCCACCCCCTCGATGGCGCCCTTGCCGAACTCCTTGCGGTGCCGGGAGAGCCGCTTCTCGGTGACGTAGGAGAGGAACGTGGGGATCTCCGCGCCGCCCGCCGGGATCGCGCCGAACGGGAATCCGATGAGCGGCCCGCGCAGCCACGGCTTCCAGGTGCGGCGCAGCTCCGCGCGGCCCAGCCAGGGGCGGCCGACCGGGACCGCGGTGCCGCTGCCCCGCCGCAGATGCGCCGCCACCCACAGCGCCTCGCCGATCGCGAAGAGGCCGACGGCGACGATGACGACGTCGATGCCGTCCGCGAGCTGGAGGCTGCCGAACGTCAGCCGCTGCTGGCCCGTCATCTGGTCCAGGCCGACCAGCCCGAGGGTGAGGCCGATCAGCAGCGAGGCGAAGCCGCGCACCCGGGAGGCGCCCAGCACCGAGGTCACCGCCACGAACGCCAACACCATGATCGCGAAGTAGTCGGGTGCCCCGATGTCCACGGCCAGCTTGGCGACCGTCGGCGCCAGCAGCACCAGCAGCACCGTGCCGATCATGCCCCCGGCGAAGTGCCCGATCGCGGCGGCGGCCAGCGCCTGGGAGCCCCGCCCCGACTTCGCCATCGGGTTGCCCTCGATCGCGGCGATCACGGCGGCGCTCTCCCCGGGGGTGTTGAGCAGGATCGACGTCGTGGAGCCGCCGAACATCCCGCCGTAGTAGATACCGGCGAACATGATGAAGGCCGCGGTGGGGTCGAGCCCGTAGGTCACCGGCAGCAGCAGCGCCACCGCCATAGCGGGGCCGATGCCGGGCAGTACGCCGATAGCGGTGCCGAGCAGCACGCCGAGCGCCGCCCACATCAGGTTGAGCGGGGAGAGGGCGGTGCCGAAGCCGTCCAGCAGGGAGCCGAAGGAGCCCATGGGTCACAGCACCTCCGTCAGCGGGCCGCCGGGCAGCGGAACGCCCAGCAGGGTGTTGAAGACCGTGTAGGTGACGAGGGAGAGCGCCGCCGCGATCAGCGGGTCGCGGCCGAGGGCGTGTTGCCGGCTGCCCAGCGCGAACGCCGCGCCCCAGAACAGCAGCGCGCCCGCGAGCGGGAAGCCCAGCGGCTCGATCAGCGCGGCGAAGGCGAGCAGGACGCCGACGAGCAGCGCCACCGTCCGCCAGTCGCCGGGCTCGTCCAGGTCGACGTCCTCCCCGCCTTCCGCGTCTCCGCGCCCGCCGCGCAGCACGTCCACGGCCAGCGCGACCGCCACCACGAGCAGCGCCGTGCCGACCACGACCGGGACCGTGCGGGGGCCGACGGGGCCGCGGGTCGAGGCGACGGAGTCCATGGTCAGCGCGTCGGTCAGCACGAGCGCGCCGACGCCCAGCAGCAGGGCGCAGACGCCGAGTTCGGAGCGGGCGCGCAGCGCCCCGAGGACGCCGCCCGCCGCCGGGAGCCGTCTCCTCAGCGGCCCGGTCACCGGCCCAGCTCCTTCAGTACGGTGGCCACGCGCTGGTCCTCGCGGGCCAGGAAGCGGCCGTAGCGCGCGCCGGGGAGGTACGCGTCGTCCCAGCCGTTCCTGCGCAGCGACTCGCGCCACTGGGGGGAGCCGCGCAGCTCGCGCACCAGGCGTTCGAGCCGGGTGCGCTCGCTCTCGGAGAGGCCCGGCGGGGCCATGACACCGCGCCAGTTGGTGAACTCCACGTCCAGGCCCGCCTCCCGGAGGGTGGGCGCCGGGAAGCCCCGCACCCGCTCCTTGCCGGTGACGGCGAGCAGCCGCAGCTCACCGGACTCGATCTGGTCGCGGTACTCGCCGAGCCCGGAGACGCCGAACGCCACCTTGCCGCCGAGTACGGAGGCCAGGAGCTCGCCACCGCCGTCGTACGGCACGTAGTTGACGGAGCGGGGCGCGATGCCCGCCGCGCGGGCCATCAGCATGGGCGCCAGATGGTCCGGCCCGCCCGCCGAGGAGCCGCCGCCCACGGGGAGGGAGCCGGGGTCCTTCCGCCAGTCGGCGAGGAGCTGGGCGAAGGTGCGGTACCGGGACTTCTTCGGTACGACCACGATGTCCGGCTCCTCGGTGAGCCGGGCGACGGGGGTGGCGTCGGCGAGCGTGGAGGGCGCGTGGTTGGTGTGGACGGCGCCGACGACGCCGAGCCCCATGGACATGGCCAGCTTGCCGTTGCCGCGCTCGCTCACGAGCCGGCTGAGGCCGACGGTGCCGCCCGCGCCGGGGAGGTTGAACACCTCGATGTTGTGGACGAGTCCGGCGTCCTCGGCGTTCTTGGCGGCGGTGCGGGCGGTGATGTCGTAGCCGCCGCCGGGGGTGTTGGGGACCATGAAGCGCAGGCCGGGGATGTTCGTACCGGTCTCGGCGCCGCTGCTGGTGGTGAGCAGCGGCGGTATCAGCAGGGTCGCCGCCAGCGCGGTGAGCGAGGGGAGCAGGGTGCGCGGGCGCACGCGGGCACCGCCCTTCCGGGGGACGGGAGTGAGGTGGCCCACATCGTGCCCCGGGGGTGGCGCGGTGTCGCGGGGTGCGCGGCAGGAAAAGTATTGGTCGTTGTGGTCGTTGTGGTCGCAACGCCCCCCAGGGCCCTACGGGCGCGGCCAGGGCCCTACGGGCGCGGCAGGTGGCGGCGGACCCGCAGCGCCGTACCGATCTCCATCACGCCCACCGCCACCAGCCAGCAGCCGCCGACGACGGTGAGCACCGTCACCGACTCGAACGGCGACACCAGCAGCACGATCCCGGCCAGCGCGCTGACGACGCCGAGGAACATCTGCCACCCGCGCGCGGGCATGTCCTCGTCGGCGGCGGCTGCCACCGTCTGGGTGAGGCCGCGGAAGAGCCAGCCGATGCCGATCCAGAGCGCCAGCAGCAGGATGGACTGCAGGGCGCCCCGGAAGCAGAAGAGGCCCAGCAGGATGGAGAGCGCGCCGCTGACGAAGGCCAGCACGCGCAGCGCGGTCGAGGCGTGGGTGCCGAAGGCCGCGACGAGCTGGGTGACGCCGCTCAGCAGCAGGTAGATGCCGAAGAGGACCCCGGCGACCAGCAGCGTCGCCCCCGGCCAGATCAGCACCAGCACGCCGAGGACCAGGGTCAGCACCCCGGTGGTGAGCACGGCCTGCCAGGCGCTGCGCGCCAGCCGGTCGAGGGGGAGGAGCGGGGTGCCCGGAATTTGGCTCATGAGCCATTTTTGTAGTATTTGCCGGGTTCCCGCCACTCGGCGGACCGGGGCCCCCGCTCAGTCCCGTACGTACTCCCTCAGATGCCGGGCGGTCAGGGTGTCCGCGCGGGTGACGAGGTCGGCGGGGGTGCCGGTGAAGACGACCTCGCCGCCGTCGTGCCCGCCGCCGGGCCCGAGGTCCACGATCCAGTCGGCGTGCGCCATCACCGCCTGGTGGTGCTCGATGACGACGACGGTGTTCCCGTCGTCGACCAGCCGGTCCAGCAGCGCGAGCAGCTGGTCGACGTCGGCCAGATGGAGCCCCGTCGTGGGCTCGTCCAGCACATAGGTGGCGGCCTGCTCCGCCATGTGGATGGCGAGCTTGAGCCGCTGCCGCTCGCCCCCGGAGAGGGTGTTGAGCGGCTGGCCCAGCCGGAGGTAGCCGAGCCCGACGTCGGCCATCCGGCCGAGAATCGCGCGGGCCTGGCGGGTGCCGGAGCCGCCGCCCGCGCCGCCGCCCGAGCCGCCGGGCCCGCCGCCGTCCGGTGCGAAGAACGCGCGGGCCTCGGCCACCGACATGGACAGCACCTCGCTGATGTTCTTGCCCCGCAGCGTGTACGTCAGCACCTCGGGGGTGTAGCGCGCGCCCTCGCACTGCTCGCAGACGGAGGCGACCCCGGCCATCATCGCCAGGTCGGTGTAGACGAGCCCGATGCCGTTGCAGTTCGGGCAGGCGCCCGCCGAGTTCGCGGAGAACAGCGCCGCCTTGACGCCGTTGGCCTTGGCGAACGCCGTACGCACCGGCCCCAGCAGCCCGGTGTAGGTGGCGGGGTTGCTGCGCCGGGAGCCGCGGATCGGGGACTGGTCGGCGACCAGCACCCCCTCCCGCCCCGTCAGATACCCGTGGATCAGCGAGCTCTTGCCGGACCCGGCGACGCCGGTGACGACGGTCAGCACGCCGGTGGGGATGCCGACGCTGACGTCCTTGAGGTTGTGCAGCGTGGCGCCCTCGACGGCCAGTTCGCCGCGCGGCGCCCGCACGGCCTCGCGCAGCCGGGCGCGGTGGCCCAGATGGCGTCCGGTGAGCGTGCCGGAGGCGCGCAGCCCGGCGAGGTCCCCGGCGTAGGTGACCTGCCCGCCGTCCGCGCCGGCCCCGGGCCCGAGGTCCACGACGTGGTCCGCGATGGCGATGACCTCGGGCTTGTGCTCGACGACGAGGACGGTGTTGCCCTTGTCGCGCAGCCGCAGCAGCAGGTCGTTCATGCGCTGGATGTCGTGCGGGTGCAGTCCGGTGGTGGGCTCGTCGAAGACGTAGGTGACGTCGGTGAGGCTGGACCCGAGGTGGCGCACCATCTTCACGCGCTGGGCCTCGCCGCCGGAGAGGGTGGAGGCCGGGCGGTCGAGGCTGAGATAGCCCAGGCCGATCTCGACGAGCGAGTCCAGGGTCTGCCGGAGGGTGGCCAGCAGCGGGGCCACCGAGGCGTCGTCCAGCCCGCGGACGAAGGCGGCGAGGTCGCTGATCTGCATGGCCGAGCACTGTGCGATATGCACCCCGCCGATGGTGGAGGAGAGCGCGGCCGGGCCGAGCCGGGTGCCGCCGCAGGACGGGCAGTCCGCGAAGACCACGGCCCGGTCCGCGAAGGCGCGGACGTGCGGCTGCATCGCGTCCCGGTCCTTGGACAGGATGGTGCGCTGGATACGGGGGACGAGGCCGTCGTAGGTGGCGTTGGTGGTGCCGATCTTCACCTTGCCGGTGGGGCGGTACATCAGGTCGTACCACTCCTGCTCGGTGAAGTCGCGGAGCTTCTTGTCCGGGTCGTACAGCCCGCAGCCCGCCATCACCTGCCCGTACCAGGAGTCGGGGGCGAAGCCGGGGACGTCGATGGCGCCCTCGTTGAGGGAGCGGTCGCGGTCGGCTATCCGGTCGGTGTCGATCTTGGTGACCTGGCCGAGGCCCTCGCACTCCGGGCACATGCCCTCGGCGGAGTTGAAGCTGAAGGCGCTGGAGGTGCCGATGTGCGGGGTGCCCAGCCGGCTGAAGACGATCCGCAGCATGGTGTACGCGTCGGTGGCGGTGCCCACCGTGGAGCGGGAGTTGGCGCCCATCCGCTCCTGGTCCACGACGATGGCCGCGCTCAGATTGCGCAGCGCGTCGGTGTCGGGGCGGCTCTGGCTCGGCATGAACGACTGGACGAACGCGGTGTACGTCTCGTTGATCAGCCGCTGGGACTCGGCCGCGATGGTGCCGAACACCAGCGACGACTTGCCGGACCCCGAGACCCCGGTGAAGACGGTGAGGCGGCGCTTGGGGATGTCCAGGGAGACGTCCGCGAGGTTGTTCTCGCGGGCGCCGCGGACCTCGATGGCGTTGTGGGCGTCGGCGTGCATCCGGTGTCCTCGTCGTCTCGGGGCCAATAACTGGGTACACCGTACTCGGAAATGCCGACCACGTCTGTCGGGTTTTTCACCGGGCGGCCCGTACCCGTACGGCCGTGGAGGCGGCGACGGTGTTGGCGGCGACGATCACGGCGATGGCCAGCCAGGAGCCCGCGTCGAGACGCTGGCCGAGGACGGCGAGCCCGACCAGCGCGGCGAACACCGGGTTCACGCTCATGAAGACGCCGAAGAACTGCGCCGGAACCCGGCGCAGCGCCAGCAGGTCGGCGAGGAACGGCACGGCCGAAGAGAGCACCCCGGCGGCGAGCGCGCAGCCCAGTGCGCCCAGGGTGGGCCGGTGGTGCGCGAGCACCCAGACGCCGGCCGGCAGATAGAGGGCGCCGGAGAGCGCCGCGGCGGCGGCCGAGCCCTCCAGACCGGGCAGCCGGGCGCCGACCGTCCGGTTGAGCAGGATGTAGCAGGCCCAGCAGACCGCGGCCAGCAGCGCCAGTCCGATCCCGGGGTAGTCGGTGGTGGGCGTGGGGCGGGTGAGCACCGCCACGGCCCCGGCGGCGGCCAGCGCCGCGACGAGGTCGACCCGGCGCCGGGCGCCGGCCAGGGCCACGGTCAGCGGGCCGAGGAACTCCAGCGTCACGGCCAGCCCGAGCCCGATCCGCTCGATCGCCGCGTACAGCGACAGGTTCATCCCGGCGAACACCAGCGCGAGGCCCAGCACCGGGCGCCACTGCGCGCCGGTGAACCGCCACGGCCGTGGCCGCCCCGCCGCCACCAGCACGGCGGCGGCCACCCACTGGCGCACCGCCACGACCCCGACCGGGCCGATCACCGGGAACGCGAGCGCCGCGACCGAGGCGCCGGTCTGGTTGGACAGCCCGCTGCCCAGCATCAGCGCCAGACCGCCCCGCCGGCCCCCGGCGGCGGTCGGGGTCGGGGTCGCATCCGAGGTCGGGGCCGGGGTCGGGGTCCGGTTCGCGGTGGGTGAGTCGATGGCCATGCCGACACGATGCGACCCTCCCTCGCATACGCAAAATGCATACACCGACCTACCTATACGCTGGACGCATGGACAGCCCCCGGGGTGCGGACGCGCTCGAACTGCGGCATCTGCGCTGCCTCGTCGCCATCGTCGACACCGGCAGCTTCACCGACGCGGCGCGGGAACTCGGCGTCTCGCAGGCCGCCGTCTCCCGCGGCCTGCGGGCCCTGGAGGGCGCCCTGGGGGTGCGGCTGCTGCACCGGACCAGCCGCAGCACGGCCCCCACCACGGCGGGCGTGCAGGTCCTGGCCCGCGCCCGGGTGCTGCTCGCCGGCGCGGAGGAACTCGTCCGCGAGGCCACCACCGGGCACACCCGTCTGCACATCGGCCACGCCTGGTCGGCCTTCGGCCGGCACACCACGGAGTTCCAGCGCCGCTGGCAGGAGCAGCACCCCGGGACCGAGCTGCGCCTCATCCGCCACAACACCGCGACCGGCGGTCTGGCCGAAGGGCTGTGCGACCTCGCCGTCATCCGTGCGCCGCTCGATCTGACGCCCTGGTCCCACGCCCTGATCGGCCACGAGCCGCGCTGCGTCGCCCTCGCCTCCGACGACCCCTGGGCCCGCCGCCGCAGCATCCGGCTGGGCGAGATCTCCGGCCGCACCCTCGCGATCGACCGCCGCACCGGCACCACCACCCTGGGCCTGTGGCCCGAACCCCACCGGCCCGAGGTCGAGTACACCCACGACATAGACGACTGGCTCGCCGCGATCGCGACGGGCCGCTGCGTCGGGCTCACCCCGCAGGCCACGGCAGCGCAGTACCGGCGGGACGGCATCACCTACCGCCTGGTCCGGGACGCCGGCCCCGTCCCGGTACACCTCATCTGGCGCCCCCACGACCCGCACCCCGCAACCCACACCGCCATCGCCCTGGCCACGAGCCTGTACCGCGAGGGCCGCCGCTAGGAGCCTGGCCTTGGTCCCCCCCCGGCCCGGTCACGAGCCCGGTCGAAGGGGAGCGTGCGCGACGTGCGCTGTTCGCGCCGCCACCTCGTCGAGAGGACGTGGTGGCGTGTCGTCTTCCGGCGAGCTGATCCTTCTGGAGCATGTGAACGTAGGGCTGTCCGCGGAGCACGGACAGCGTGACCCCGAGTGCGCGCGCTACGGTGGCGAGCACAGACGGGCTTGCCGGCTGCTCGCCGTTCTCGACCCGGGAGAGCTGGCTGGTGGACACGTGGGCAAGGCGGCCCAGTTCGGCAAGGCTGAGGTCTCGGATGGCGCGAACTCGCGAATGCGGGTTCCGATGTGCCTTTCGGTGTGGTCGGGCGTGCTGGCTCCCCTTGCGTGCCGACTCTCGCAATGTACGCGCGTCGGGTTGCGCGGGGACCCGGTGTGCGACGCGCCCCGCACGTTCGCGGTCCGTACGACGCTGAGCCGGGGCCCGCTGCCCCTGGACCACTGGCCGCTGCCGCAGCAGCGCCCGGAGCGCAACGGGCCGGGGTGAGGCCGGGGTGAGGCCGGGGTGAGCGCTTCCCCGACTACGAGGGTGCGGCCCGCGTCCCGGGCGCGGCGGCGGCCTGGCGCAGCAGCTCGGCGCCCAGCTCGGTCAAGGTGTGATGGCAGCGGCCTGCGGTGCGCTCGGTGGCGATGAGACCGCCGCGCCGCAGCACCGTGGCGTGCTCGCTGGCGGACGGCGGGGACAGCCCGGCGCGCCGGGCCAGCTCCCCGGTGGACAGCCCAGGGCCGCTGGTCCCCGGGGCTTCGGCCAGGGCGACGGATTCGAGTACGGCGGCACGGCTGTGCCCGAGCAGCGCGGCGAGCGCGTCGGAGGGGCCGGGGTGCCGGGCCTGGAGAGGCGCGGCGACCTCGTAGTAGAGGGTGGGCTGTTCCTCCTCCGGATTGCAGGGGATGTACGAGGTGAAGGCGGCGGGCGCCAGCAGGAGCCCGCGCCCGCGCAGGTCGTAGTCGTAGGTGCCGTGGCCCACCACCTCCAGGACGGGCGGATGCCACCGGATGCGCGGACCGAGGCTGCCCAGCACCCGCTCCATGCCGCCGTCGCGCAACTGGCGCGTACGGAAGGCGAGATCGGCCGCGAACCAGGCGACCAGCCCCCGCCAGTACGGGCCGACGGCGACGCGGTGGAAGTCGCGTACGGACTCGGCCAGTTCGCGCGCGGTGTCCCGGTCGCCGTCCGCGAGCGCGTCGGCCCAGCCGGGCATCCCGCGGTACTGCGCCACGTGGGCGAGGTCCGCCTGCAGCACCGCACGCGGCGTCGCGCACAGCCGCTCCAGCTCCTTGTCGAGGGAGCGCAGTGCGTGGTGCGGCCGGAGGAAGCCGGGGATCGGGGCGGGCGCGAGGGGCGTCAGCTCGCAGAACATGGGCTGCTGTCGGTCCTGGTGCTCGTTCCGGCGCGCCGCCGTGACCGCGCGCCGCCACAGGTCGATCTCCGGCCGGAAAGGGCCGCGGGCCAGTCGTACGGCGCTGAACGTGGTGGTGGCCAGCGGGCTCGGCTCCCCGGCGAGCCGGGTGCGGGCGAGATCGGTGACGGTGAAGTGGATCCGCATGGCGCTTCCCCCCACCCCGCGTACCGCGGGGACCGCATCGCTGTGTACCGCCGCGCCGCGCGCCGTCACGCGTCGGGCGGAGCCGAACTGTCCCCCTCCGGCACGGCCGGTCGCGGCACGGTGTGGACATGAGGATACGGAAGAGGGCGCGCGTCGGAACCGGGGCAAGGACGCCGGCCGGCCGACACTTCGGGCCGCGCCGAACCGTCCCGGACCTAGCCTGCCTCCATGACCACCGGGACCACGGAAGCCGTGCACCACTTCGACCGCTACGACGACATCCTGGCGGCCCTGGCCGACCCCGCCCTCGTCCCCGAGCGGGCCGACGAACCCGAGGGGCCGGAGGGGCCGGAGGGGCCGGGCGGTACGGGAGGTACGGGCGGTACGGCGCAGCCGGGCACCATGGCCTGGCTGCGGGCCAGGGTCGCGCGCTTCAGCGCCGGCGAGACCCACGCGCGCCGCCGCGCCCTGGTGGAGGCGGAGCTGGCCCGCGTCGACCTGGCGGCGCTCCGCGTGGCTCCGGACACCGGCGAGGGCGAGGGCGAGGACGACGACGCGGGGCCGGCCGTGGTGGCGGCGCTGGCGGAGGCGCTGGGGATGCCCGACCCGGCGGGCGTGGCGCGCGCGGTGGCGGTCGTCGCGGGCGCCTACTTCGGCGCCGGGGACGCACCGGAGGCGGACGCGGCCCTGGCCTGGCTGCTGCCCCGCGTCCAGGGGGGTACGGAAGCCGCGAGTGGCGGCCGGGAGGCGGCGGCGAACCGGATCGGGCTGCTCGTGCAGGCGTGCGACGCGACGGCGGCGCTGGTGCGGCACGCCCGCCGCGCCCCGGAGGGACCGGCGGCCGACCGGGTGCGGCACGCGCTGCGGCACGACCCGCCCGTCCGCGCGATGCGCCGGGTCGCGGCGCGCGCGACGCGCGTGGGGGAGGTCGCCGTCGCGCGGGGCGACCGCGTGCTGCTCGATGTGGCGGTTGCGCAGCGGGACGGCGCCGTACCGGTCCTCACCTTCGGCGCCCCGCCCCGCCGCTGCCCCGGTGAACGCCACGCGCTGGCCCTGGCGGAGAGCGCGGTGGAGCGGGAGCTCCGCGGCACGGGGCGGTGGTCGGCGTGACCCTCAGCCCGTTCGCCGCGCTGCACCGGCCGCCCGCCGCTCCCCTCCTGCTGCCCAACGCCTGGGACCACGCCTCCGCCGCCGCGCTCGCGGCGCACGGCGGGTTCCCGGCGGTCGGCACGACCAGCCTCGGCGTCGCCGCCGCTGCCGGGCTGCCGGACGGCGCAGGCGCGGCCAGGGCCGAGACGCTCCGGCTGGCCCGGCGGCTGGGCGGCGGCCCGTATCTGCTCTCCGTCGACGTCGAGGGCGGGTTCGCCGAGGACCCCGGTGAGGTCGCCGCGTTCGCCCGTGAGCTGTACGAGGCCGGAGCGGTGGGCGTCAACATCGAGGACGGCGGGGCCGACGGCACGCTGGCCGCGCCTGCCGCGCACGCCGCGAAGATCGAGGCGGTCAAGGAGGCGGTGCCCGGCCTCTTCGTCAACGCGCGCACCGACACCCACTGGCTGCCCGGCGGGGATCCGGCGGAGACCGGGCACCGGCTGGAGGTCTACCAGCGCGCGGGCGCCGACGGCGTCTTCGTGCCGGGCCTGGCCGACCCGTCCGGTATCGCCGCCCTGCTGGCCTCCCTCGACGTCCCGCTCAATGTTCTGTACGCGCCCTCGGGCCCGGCCCTTCCCGAGCTCGCCGAGCTGGGCGTCGGCCGGGTGAGCCTGGGCTCGTTCCTCTTCCGCCGCGCCCTGGGCGCCGCCCTTGACGCCGCGCTGGCGGTGCGGGAGGGGCGTGAGGTGACGGGCCCCGCCCCGTCGTACGGGGAGGTGCAGGCCCTGGCCCCCGGTGCGCCCGGTGCGCCCGGTGACCCCGGTGCGCCCGGTGCCCCGTAGGCGCTCGTAGGGGCGCTCAGGGTGTGCCGACACGGCTTTCGCGGGCCACCACGCGGGAGCGGGGGCGGCGCAGCAGCCCGTACGCGCTCAGCGCCGACGCCAGCAGGACGGCGGTGAACGGGACGAAGAGGGCGGCGCGGTAGCCGTCCAGCAGATCGCCGGGCGCCGAGCTGGAAGCAGGTTTGACCTCCTCGCCCACCTGGAGGAGGGCGATTCCCGCCTGCCGCGCCGTTGTCGGGTGCGGCTTCGGGTGGGTTCCTGCTTCATCGCGCTGCGCCAGAACGAATCCTGGTCTCACCTGCGCTCCACAGGCTGACACCGCCAGTCCGGCGGCCTTTGCGACGTTGACCGCCGCGTTGATGTCCCGGTCCAGGACGGCTCCGCACTCCGCACACGTCCACTGTCGGACGTGGAGGGGTTTGGGGCCGTCCTTGGCGCCGCAGGCCGAGCAGACCTGAGAGGTGGGCTCGAACCGGCCGATGCGCACGAAAGTGCGCCCGTACCGGCGGGCCTTGTACTCCAGCATGGCCGTGAACTGCGACCAACCGGCGTCGTGCACGGACTTGGCCAAACGCGTACGGGCGAGCCCTTTGACCGCCAAGTCCTCAACGGCCACCGCTTGGTTCTCACGGATGATCCTCGTCGAGAGCTGGTGGTGGAACTCGCGGCGCGCGTCGGCTACCCGGGCATGCGCACGGGCGACGCGAAGCCTGGCCTTGTCCCTGTTGCGGCTGCCCTTCTCCTTGCGGGACGGGGCGCGCTGAGCCTTCTTGAGGCGCTTCTCGGCCCGGCGCAAGAAGCGCGGGCTGTCGGTCTTCCGCCCGTCGGAGAGGACGGCGAAGTGCCCGAGACCGAGATCCACGCCGACCTCGGGCGTGACGGGGGCCAGACCTTCTTCCGGGCCGGTCTCGACAACGAACGACGCGAAGTACCTGCCCGCACTGTCCTTGATCACGGTCACGGTGGACGGCACGGAAGGAAGAGCGCGTGACCACTTCACGGCCACGTCGCCGACCTCGGGCAGCCGCAGCTTCCCGCCCGGGAGTCCTCTTCGCGGCCGAGAGCCGCTGGGACAGCTCCCCAGAGGTAAGGAACGGCAGCCCGGCGGCACGGGCGTCCTCACGAGCGCGGAGCGCATCGTTGAAGACCACCCGAGCGCACCCGAACGCCCGGGCCAGCGCCGAACGCTGAGGACCGTTCGGATACAGGCGGAACCCGTACCTGAGCTGCATGGCCGTCACGCTACCGGCCACCACTGACGACGCCTCGTCCCAGAACGAACATCCATGAAACTGTGCAGGTCAAAGCAGGTTTGAGATGACCTGCACCCCGACGTAGACGCCGGAGCACCGGCCAAGATCAGCGGTAGATGAGCAGCGCCCGCTCCCGCCGTGGCCCCCTCGAAGCCGGTGGGGATGGGGGAGAGTCCGGCTGGTGTCATGAACGCGGCCGCCACGCCCGTCACGAAGCGGGCGACGATCAGCATCCGCCCCTCGGTCGCGAAGCCGGGTCGGCGCCCCGCTGTTCGTCCGTACGAGCCGCCGGGTGGAGCTCACCGAGCTGGGCCGGTCCCTCCGGGACGACCTGGCGCCGCACCACCGCGCGATGCGGGACGCGCTGGAGCGGGCCGCGGTGAGCGCGCGCCGGGTGGCCGGGAAGCTGCACGTCGGCTTCTCGGGCCCGCTCGCGGGGGTGCGGGTGATGTCCGCGGTGGAACTGCTGGCCGCCCGCGCCCCCGAGCTGTCGGTGCTGGTGTGCGAGGTGCCGGTGGCGGATCCGGGGCTGTCTCAGGGGCGGGCGCTGCTGACCGAGGGCCGGGTGCTGGCGCTGCCCAGCGCGCACCCGCTCGCCGAGCGCTCCGTCCTCTCGCTGGAGGATCTGGCCGGGGTGCCGCTGCTCACCTTCCCCTGCGCGGACGACGCGGCCTGCCGCGAGCGCTACGCGCCCTCCCGCACCCCGTCGGGCCGCCCCGTCCCCAGCGGCCCCGAGGTGTTCAGCGACCAGGAGGCGCTGGTGTTCGTCGCGGCCGGCCAGGGCGCGTGGCTGGCGGCGGCGCACGCCACGACGTACCACCGCCGGCCGGGGGTGACCTATGTCCCCGTGCCGGACGCCGAGCCGATGACGTACGGCCTGGTCCGGCGGAAGGGCCACGACGCCCCCGCTGTACGCGCCTTCGAGCGCGCGGCGGAGGAGGCGGGCCGGGATTAGTCGCTCGTACGGATGATTGGTCCGGGCCTGCGGAGCCGGGCCGGGTCCGGGGGGCGACGATCGCGGCATGCCGCACGGACCGCTTCCGCCCTGTTGCCCGCACTGCCCCGAGCACCCGCTCCTCTGGAGGGACACGACCACCACGAGACCAGGCAGAGAAGACGCATGGCGGTGGTTCTGCGGCAGCTGCGCGTACCTGTTCGAGCCGACTCCTCAGCAGCGGGCGAGCTACGCGTAGGCGGGGTAGTCCGGGTAGTCCGGGTAGTCCGGGTAGTCCGGGTAGTCCGGGTAGTCGGGGTCGTCGGACGACGGCGCGGTGCCCCGCGGCGGTCCGTAGTCCGGAGCGGTACCCGCTCGTTCACTCACGGTCGAGCTCGGCCAGCAGCTCAGGTCCCGTCCAGCGGTGCCGTGCCGCCCCGTCCCGTTCCGCCTGCCGGACCAGCTCCGCGATCCGCGCGTTCGCCGGAGCCGCGAGCCCGTGCCGTGCCGCCAGCGCGACGACCTCGCCCTGCAGGTCGGCGATCTCCGTCGCGCGCCCCCGCTCCAGGTCCTCCCACATGGACGAGCGCGCCGTGGCGTCGATCCGCAGGGCCTCCCCGGCGAGCTGCGCGTACTCCGCGTCCGGCAGCCGCAGCACCTCGATCACGAAGTCCGGTCCTGCGGGGCCGAGCTGGGCCGGTTCCATCCCGCCGGCGCGGAAGGCGGCCAGCGCCTCCTGCTGGCAGCGCGCGAGGCACTCGCGGTAGGCGCGCTGCCCCAGCTCCTCCAGCAGCGTCAGCCCGCTCAGCGCGTTGACCGCGTTGTTGAGGTTGAGCAGCAGCTTGGCGTACTGCACCGCCGCCATGTCCGGACGGGTCGCCGTCTCCAGCCCGGCGCCGCGCAGCGCGGCGACGAGCGGCGCCCCGCGCGGGTCGTCGTCCAGCACCAGCTCGCCGCCGACGCCCCGGTGGTACGTGCCGGGCCCGACGCCGAGCACGTTGTACGGCACCATGCCGGTGAGCACCGTGTGGCCGGGCAGCCCGTCCCGCAGGACGCCGGGGTTGCGCAGCCCGTTCTGGAAGCTGGCGACGACGGTGCCGGGCCGCAGCAGCAGCCGCAGCTCCTCGGCGGCGCGGGCCGTGCCCGCGGACTTCACGGTCACCAGGACGCACTCGGCCGCGCCCACCGCGTCCCGCACCGCCGCCGCGTCCGTCGCGGTGCGCAGCTCGTGGGGCTTGACGCGGACATCCGGGGCGTCCGAGGTGCTCAGGGTCAGCCCGCGCTCCCGCGCGGCGTCCAGCACGGCGGGCCGTCCCACGAGGGTGACGTCGGCGGTGCCCGCTGCCGCGAGATGACCGCCCAGATAGCACCCGATGCTCCCGGCCCCGAAGACCGCGACTCTCAGCTGTGTCATGCCGGGAGTCTGTCCCTAGCCCTGCGCCTCGTACACCCCCGTGTGCTCCCGCACATACGCCCCGGCGCACGCCGCCGCGTACGCGGCCTGCGCCGCGCGGTGCGCGCTCTCCTCGTCCAGCGGGGCGCCGGTGGCCAGCAGCCGGTAGTAGAGCGGGGCCGAGACGGCGCGGATCACCTCGTGGGTGTCGGTGCCCTGCGGGAGCTCGCCGCGCTCGACGGCCTGCCGGGCGCACGGCTCCCACTCCGCGATCCGGCTCTCGTAGAAGCGGTGCAGCGCGGCCGCGGTCCGCTCGTCGCAGGTGGCCGCCGCGATGACGGCCCGGAACAGCCGGCCCTGCCGCGGGTCGGCCAGGGTGCGCCGCACCAGGCGGGCGTTGGCCTCCAGATCGCCGAGGAGCGAACCGGTCTCCGTACGCGGCGAGGTCCGCGCCATGTCCGCGAGCAGATCGGCCAGCAGCCCGGTCACGGTGCCCCAGCGGCGGTAGACGGTCGTCTTGCCGACGCCCGCGCGGCGCGCGATGTCCGCGAGGTCGAGCTGCGCGAAGCCGTGCTCGGCCAGCGCGTCCCCGGCCGCGCGCAGCACGGCCGCGCGGACGCGGGCCGTCCGCCCGCCGGGGCGCACGGTGCCGGGCTCGTCGGTGCCGGGCTCCTCCGCGCCGGGCTCCTCCGAGTCGGGCTCCTCCGTCTCCGGTGGCTGTGCGGTCGTCATAACGGGTCTCCAGTTCCCTTAATGCGGCGACTCTGTTACGGTAGCGTGCGTCTTAATGGAACCGTAGTTCCGTTAGTACCGCTCGTATCTAGTGCTCTCCGAGGAGTGAGTGATGATGGAGTACCGGCAGCTCGGCGCCAGTGGCCTCAGGGTTCCGGCCCTCAGCTTCGGCACCGGCACCTTCGGCGGGCGGGGCCCGCTGTTCGAGGGGTGGGGCACCACGGACGCCGACGAGGCCCGGCGGCTCGTGGACATCGCGCTGGACGCGGGCCTCACGATGTTCGACAGCGCGGACGTCTACTCCGACGGCGCCTCGGAGGAGGTGCTGGGCGAGGCGGTCAAGGGCCGCAGGGACCAGGTGCTGATCTCCACGAAGGCCGCCCTCCCGACGGGTGACGGGCCCGGGGACTGGGGCTCGTCGCGGCCCCGGCTGATCCGCGCGGTCGAAGGCGCGCTGCGCCGCCTGGGCACCGACTACATCGACCTGTTCCAGCTGCACGCCTACGACGCCACGACGCCCGTCGAGGAGGTGCTGGCCACCCTCGACCAGCTCGTGCGCGAGGGCAAGGTCCGCTACACCGGCGTCTCCAACTTCTCCGGCTGGCAGCTGATGAAGTCCCTGGCCGTGGCGGACCGGTACGGCCATCCGCGCTATGCGGCGCACCAGGTGTACTACTCCCTGGTCGGCCGGGACTACGAGTACGATCTGCTGCCGCTGGGCCTGGAGGAGGGCGTGGGGGCCCTCGTCTGGTCCCCGCTGGGCTGGGGCAGGCTGACCGGCAGGATCCGCCGCGGCAGCCCCCTCCCGGCCGACAGCCGGCTGCACACCACGGCGTCCTTCGGCCCGCCGGTCGAGGAGGAGCTGCTCTACCGCGTCGTGGACGTCCTGGACACGCTGGCGGAGGAGACCGGCCGGACGGTGCCCCAGATCGCCCTGAACTGGCTGCTCCAGCGGCCCACCGTCGCATCCGTCATCATCGGCGCCCGGAACGAGGAGCAGTTGCGGCAGAACCTCGGCGCCGTCGGCTGGGCGCTCACCGCGGAGCAGAGCGCACGGCTGGACGCCGCCAGCGCGCGGCACGCCCCGTACCCCCACTTCCCGTACCAGCGCCAGGAGGGCTTCGCCCGGCTCAACCCCTCCCCGGTCGACCTCACCCCGCCAGCACCATTTGAGTGATTATCGCCCCGGTGTGGGGTCCCGGGCGGTGTCGTACCCCCTCGGCCTCCCCGTGCGGCGCGATGCTCCTTCCAGGGGGCGGACCATCTCAGCCGCATCAGGAGGAGCACGATGACGCTGTCAGCACCACCTCCCCCGCCGCCCGCGGGACAGCCACCCGCGGGCGCGCCCGGAACCTCCCACTCCGCTCAGGCCCCGGCCCGCCGCGCGGGCCGGGGCGCGCGGGCCGGGCGGGCCGTGCGCGCCGCCCTCGCCGCCGGTGCCACCCTCGCGCTCGCAGCCGTCGCCGTGCTGGGCTCCGCCGGGACGACCCCCGCCGCCGCCGACACCCTCCCCGGCGGCCTCGGCCCGTGCGTGGGCCCGGACTGCCCCGACCCGTACCCGCCGATCCACAACGGGCCCATCGCGGGCCGCGACAACGGCATCAGCGTCTTCGTGGGCGGGGACTTCCGGGTGCGCGAGGGCGCGGCCGAGGCCGAGGGCCGCGTCGTCACGCTCGGCGACTTCGACCAGAACCGCACCCGGGGCGGCGCCGTCTACAACGTCGGCGAGGCCGGCGTCGGCTCCCGGGTGCCGCCCCCGGTCGGCGCGGACTGGCTCACCACGGGCGGCGCCGTCACCGTCGCCAGCGGCAACCGGCTGCTCGCCGAGCAGGGCGTGGTCCGGCACGCGCGCGGCACCAGCGGCACGATCCTGGCCCAGCGCGTCGTGCAGGACCAGGACGCGGCCGCTCCGTACGAGGGCCTGCGCGAACAGCTGACGGCGGCCAGCCGCTGCTACGCGTACGGCGACGACGGCGAGGGCCGCCCGGCCACCGGTACCGCGGTGAACAACGGCACCGCCACCGTCTTCACCGGCGACGGCACCTCCAGCCTCCAGGTCTTCAACGTCGACTTCGACATGACCGGCGCTTCCGGCGGCCAGCAGGGGCTGACGTTCGCCAACATCCCGGACGACGCCACGGTCCTGGTCAACGTCATCGGCGGGCCGCGCACCATCAACACCTACAGCGGCGGCATCGCCGACAGCGACCCGTTCAACCAGCTGCGCGAGCGGCTGCTGTGGAACTTCCCGGACGCCGGGGAGGTCACCCTGGAGGGCACCGGCCAGTTCCAGGGCAGCGTGCTGGCCGGCAACCCGGCGAGCACCACCACGCTCACCCTGCCGGGCCTGAACGGGCGCTTCTTCACGGCCGGTTCGCTGACCCACACCTCGCGCGCCAGCGGAGGCGGCGGGCAGGAGATCCACAACTACCCGTTCAACGGCGACCTCCCGGACTGCGACCCCGCACCCGCCCCCAAGGGTTCGTTGACGGTGGTGAAGACGGATGCGGTCAGTGGTGATCCGCTGCCGGGCGCGGTGTTTGAGGCGTGGGAGGAGACGAACGGCCGTGCGGGTCTGCAGACGTCCGGCGACGATCCGGACCGGCGTACCGGCCCGGCGTGTACGACGGATGGGCGGGGTCGGTGTGTCTTTGGGGAGTTGGAGTTGGGTGAGTACTACCTGCGTGAGACGGCGGTGCCTGATGGGTATCAGCTTCCGGATCGTGTGGTGACGGGTCCGTATCGTTTGACCAGTGATAATGCGTCGGAGGGTGTGACGGTGACGCTGGGGAATGAGCGGACGCCGGATGAGCCGAAGGGCTCGTTGACGGTGGTGAAGACGGATGCGGTCAGTGGTGATCCGTTGGCGGGTGCGGTGTTTGAGGCGTGGGAGGAGTCGAATGGTCGTGCGGGTCTGCAGACGTCCGGTGATGATCCGGATCGGCGTGCGGGGTCGGCGTGTACGACGGATGGGCGGGGTCGGTGTGTCTTTGGGGAGTTGGAGTTGGGTGAGTACTACCTGCGTGAGACGGCGGTGCCTGATGGGTATCAGCTTCCGGATCGTGTGGTGACGGGTCCGTA
>NZ_JAAKZZ010000439.1 GCF_011045075.1 Streptomyces boncukensis | reverse complement strand
GGCGGGGCGGGAGCGGATCCGGCGGGCGCCGGGAGAGGTGCGGGCGCCGCGCGTCAGGTGCCGGAGAGGATGCGGGTCAGCTCGTCGACGCCCTCCCGGGTGCCGACGGCGACCAGGGTGTCGCCCGCCTCCAGCCGGAAGTCGGGCGCGGGCGAGGGCACGGCGCCGGTGCGGCGCAGCACGGCGACGATCGACGCTCCGGTACGGGTGCGGGCCCGGGTCTCCCCCAGCAGCGCGCCGCTGTACGGCGACTGGCCGGAGAGCGGGATGCGCACGGTGACCAGGTCGATATCCAGCTCGCAGGTGCCCAGCTTGGGGTTCTCACCGGGGGCGAGCAGCTGCGCGAGCGACTCGGACTCCTCCCGGTCGAGCGGCACGGTGGCCTGGCAGGCGTCGGGGTCCTCGGGGTCGTAGAAGCCCAGGAACCGGCGGCCGTCCTGGTGGGCGACGACGGAGATGCGGCGGCCCGCGCGGGTGTCGATGTCGTACTGCGTGCCGAGCCCCGGAAGCTTGGTGCTCTTGGTCGTCATGGCTGGCGGTCGCCCTCCTCGGGCCTCGTGGACGGACGGCTCGGGCACCGGCTGTGCGGGAGCGGTACCCGCTCGATCGTAACGCCGCCATCCGTACACCTGTCCACACGGCTGCCCAGGTCACAGCCGGGACGGACCGCCGGAACGCCGGGACGCCGGAATGCCGGGACGCCGGGACGGCGCGGGCCCCTGGCGGGGCGTGCGGCTCAGGCCGCACTGCCCTCGTCGGGGTCGCGGCGGTCCAGCGCCGGGCCCGGCCCCGGCCGCTCCTCGTTGAGCAGCCAGTCGGCCGCTGCGGTGTCCGTCACCAGGCTGGTGACCAGGCCGGAGCGGAGCACCGCGCCGATGGCGGTGGCCTTGTGGTGGCCCCCCGCGATGGCGACCACCTCCGGGATCCGGCGCAGCCGCTCGGCCTCGACGGTGATGCACCGCTCGCCCAGGTCCCGCCCGATCCTGCGGCCCCCCGCGTCGAACAGGTGGCCGGACATCTCGGCGGCGACGCCCAGGGAGGAGTAGTGGTCGCGCTCCTCGTGGCTGAGCATGTCGTGCACCGTGGAGATGCCCGGCTCCCAGGAGCCGATGGAGACGGCCGCGACGGTCACCTTGTCGAAGTATTCGAAGGCGCGGGCGATTCCGGTCTGGCTGCGCAGCGCCACCGCCGTGGAGCTGTCGGGGAGCAGCATGGGCGCGTAGATCGGGTGCGCCTCTCCCCCGGCGACCTCGGCGGCGCGGCGCACCGCCTCGACGGAGCCGCGGTCGGCCGTCCCGGCGTCGTACACCCCCGTCAGCTGGACGACGGTGCAGGGCGGAAGCTGGCGCAGGGCCGTGGCCATATGGATGGTGGAGCGCCCCCAGGCGAGTCCGAGCACATCGCCCTCGGTGACCAGCTCGCCGAGCAGGCCGGCGGCCACCTCTCCGAGGTTCTCGGGGTCGGCCGCGTCGTCCACGGTCTCGGTGGGGGACTCCACCACGACCGCGTGCCGCAGCCCGAAGCGGGCCCGCAGGGCGTCCGAGCGCTCGGCGTCCAGCTCGGCGGGGACCCGGATCTCGATCCGCACCAGGTCGTGCTCCAGGGCGGTCTCCAGGACCCGGGCCACTTTGAAACGGCTCACCCCGAACTCGTCAGCAATCTGGATCTTGGACTTCCCCTCCAGGTAGAAGCGGCGGGCCATCGCCGCCGCCTGCATGAGCTCGGCGGGTCCCATCCGTGTGGCTCGCCCCGTCGACACCGCACTCACCTCACTACTCTCGTGCCCTGTCCGCGATGTCCGCGCTGTCCGTGGCGCCCGCGCGCCGCGCGTTCATCCTTGCAGATCCGCCCGGTCCTGGACCCGGTCCGCGTCCGGCGGACCGGACCGGCCCCGGCGGCCCGTCGTGGCCGCCTCAGCTCGCGTGGCCGCGTCGCGCACCTCCGTACTCCGCGCCCTCGGCCTGCCGGCGGAGCGCCTCGACGGCCGCCGCGGGGTTGTCCGCGCCGTAGACCGCGGAGCCCGCCACGAACACGTCCGCGCCCGCCTCCGCGCACCGCTCGATGGTGGAGGCCGAGACACCGCCGTCGACCTGGAGCCACATCTGCAGTCCGTGCTTGTCGATGAGCTGCCGGGTCCTGCGGATCTTCGGCAGCATGATGTCCAGGAACGCCTGCCCGCCGAAGCCCGGCTCCACCGTCATGACCAGCAGCATGTCCAGCTCGGGCAGCAGGTCCTCGTACGGCTCGACCGGGGTGGCGGGCTTCAGCGCCATCGAGGCCCGCGCACCCTGGGCCCGGATCTCCCGCGCGAGCCGCACGGGCGCGGCGGCGGCCTCGGCGTGGAAGGTGACGGACCCGGCCCCGGCCTCGGCGTACTGCGGGGCCCAGCGGTCCGGTTCCTCGATCATGAGGTGGCAGTCCAGCGGAGTGTCCGTCGCCCTGTGCAGCGCGTCCACGACGGGGACGCCGAGGGTGAGGTTCGGGACGAAGTGATTGTCCATCACATCGACGTGGAGCCAGTCGGCGCCGTCCACCGCCTTGGCCTCGTCGGCGAGCCGGGCGAAGTCGGCGGAGAGGATGCTGGGGTTGATCTGGGCCATGGCTCCAAGTATCTCGTTCGGGCGGTCGGATCGATCAAGCGGTCGAACCGCGGCGGTCAGGCGGTGCGGCGCAGCAGCGCGAGGTACATCGCGTCCGTGCCGTGCAGGTGCGGCCACAGCTGGATGTCGGGCCCCGCGCCGAGCGCGGGGACGCCGGGGAGCTGCTCCCGCGCGTCGAGCCGCTCGGCGCCGCCCCCGTCCGCGCCGAGGGCCTTGACGACATCGTCGACCACCGCGCGGGTCTCGGCCAGATGCGGGGAACAGGTCGCGTACGCCACCACACCGCCGACGCGCACGGCACGCAGGGCCTCGCGCAGCAGCGCCCGCTGGAGCGGCGCGAAGCCCGCGAGGTCCTCCGGGCGGCGCCGCCAGCGCGCCTCCGGCCTGCGGCGCAGGGCGCCGAGCCCGGTGCACGGCACATCCACCAGCACGCGGTCGAAGCTCCCGGGGCGCCAGGCGGGCCGGGTGCCGTCCGCGATGACCACGGCGTACGGGCCCGGGTTGCCCTCCAGCGTGCGGGCGACGAGGCCGGCGCGGTGCCGCTGCTTCTCGGCGGCCACCAGCGACGCGCCTCGCCCGGCGGCGAGCGCCCCGAGCAGCGCCGCCTTGCCGCCGGGCCCGGCGCAGGCGTCCAGCCAGCGGGTGTCGCCTCCGCCGTCCAGCGGCGCGTGGGCCAGGGCGAGCGCGACGAGCTGGCTGCCCTCGTCCTGGACCCCGGCCCGGTTCTCGCGCACGGCGGTGAGCGCGCCGGGGTCACCGCCGTCGGCCAGCCGCACGGCGTAGGGCGACCAGCGTCCGGGCTCGGCCGGCGTCTCCGCCGCGCCCGCGGAACCCGCCGCCCCCGCATCAGACCGGCCGGACTCCCCGGGCTCCCGGGGCTCCCCGGGCTCACCGGGCCCCACGGACTCACCGGGCCCCACGGCCCGCCCGGCTTCGGCCCGCAGGTCCTCCGTGCTGATCCGGCCGGGGCGGGCGACGAGGGTCACCTCGGGCCGCTCGTTGTCGGCGTCGAGCAGCTGCTCGATGTCGGCGCGCCCGCCGCCGAGCGCGTCCCACAGCGCGGAGACGACCCAGCGGGGGTGCGCGTGGCGCAGCGCGAGGTGCTCCTCGGGATCCGCGTCATAGGGCGGCGCGATCCGCTCCAGCCAGCCGTCGAGGTCGTCGGCGGCGATCCGGCGCAGCACCGCGTTCACGAACTTCGCGCGGCCGTCGCCCAGCACGGCGCGGGCCAGCTCGACGGTGGCGCTCACCGCGGCGTGGCCGGGGATGCGGGTGCCGAGCAGCTGGTGCGCGCCGAGGGAGAGCACGTCGAGGACGGGCGGGTCCACCGCGCGCAGCGGCCGGTCCACACACTCGGCGATCACGGCGTCGTAGGTGCCCTGCCAGCGGAGCGTGCCGTAGACGAGTTCGGTCGCCAGCGCCGCGTCCCGGCCCTGGAACCCCTGCTCTCCGCGGGCCTTGCGCAGCAGGGGCGGCAGCACGAGGTTGGCGTACGCGTCGCGCTCGTCCACGGCGCGCAGCGCCTCGAAGGCGACGGTGCGCGCCGGGTCCCGGCGGGGCCTGCGGTGCGGCTTCGACTGCCGGGACTGACGGGGCTG
This sequence comes from Streptomyces boncukensis, assembly GCF_011045075.1. Taxonomy (GTDB): domain Bacteria; phylum Actinomycetota; class Actinomycetes; order Streptomycetales; family Streptomycetaceae; genus Streptomyces; species Streptomyces boncukensis. The sequence continues at coordinate 2,143 of NZ_JAAKZZ010000439.1, read as the reverse complement.
ACGTGACTGACGGGACTGCCCGGGTTGCTGGGACCGCGTCGGGCCGGCGGACTGCTCGGGGCGTCGTGACCGAGTGCTCACGGGAAAAGGTGCTCCGGGGATGGGGTGCTGTGGTCTCCCACCCTACGTCCACGCCGGGCCGCGCCGGGGGCGGGAGGCCCTGGGCGGGCCCCGCGGCCCCGTATCGCCGTCCGCCCCTCGCCCGGACGTCACCCGCGTGTCAGCCGCACGCCGGAGAGCGGCACCCCGGCACCGGGTGCCCGGTCTCCCCGGTCCGGCTGCCGAGGCGTCAGATCAGGCGCTCGCCGGGCTCGATACGGACGCCGCGGGCCCAGTCCGTCGCACGCATCGGCTTCTTGCCCTGCGCCTGCACCCAGTCCAGCGCGACGGCGTGCGAACCCGTGCCCACGTGGACGGACTTCTTGCCCACGGCCAGCTCCCCGGGGCCCGGCGCGTCCGCGTCGGGGGCCAGGGCCAGGGACCGCACCTTCAGCCGCTCGCCGCGGAACTCGGTCCACGCGCCCGGCGCCGGCGTACAGGCGCGGACCACGCGGTCGACGCGCAGCGCCGGTGCCGCCCAGTCGAGGCGCGCGTCCTCCACCGTGATCTTCGGCGCGACCGAGACGCCCTCCTCGGGCTGCGGCACGGCCTTCAGGGTGCCGTCCTCGATGCCGTCCATGGTCGCGGCGAGCAGCCCGGCGCCTGCGAAGGCGAGCCGGGTGAGCAGGTCGCCGCTGGTGTCCGAGGGCCGCACCTCCTCGGTGACGACTCCGTAGTACGGGCCCGAGTCCAGGCCCTCCTCGATCAGGAAGGTGGTGGCGCCGGTGACCTCGTCGCCCGCGAGCAGCGCGTGCTGCACGGGCGCCGCGCCCCGCCAGGCGGGCAGCAGCGAGAAGTGCAGATTGACCCAGCCGCGCGGCGGCACGTCGAGCGCGACGCGGGGCAGCAGCGCGCCGTAGGCCACCACGGGGCAGCAGTCGGGCCCGATCTCGCGCAGCCGGGCCAGGAAGTCCTCGTCCCGGGGGCGCCGCGGCTTGAGGACCTCGATCCCCTCCTCCTCGGCGCGCTGGGCGACGGGGCTGGGCACGAGGTGCCGGCCGCGCCCGGCCCGCGCGTCGGGCCGGGTCACCACGGCCGCGACCTCGTGCCGGTCCGAGGCGAGCAGGGCGTCGAGTGCGGGGACGGCGACCTCGGGGGTGCCGGCGAAGACTAGCCTCATCGGTGGCGAACTACCTCTCGCGTACGGCGGTGACGGGCGGGCGGCATCCGGGTGCCGCGCCGGCAGGGCGGAAAGCGCCTGGAAGGCGCCCCAGTTTACGGTCAGCGCGGGCTCCCGACGCGAGGGGCGTGCGGATCCCCGCGCGCCCTCCGAACACCTCCCCCGCGCCCCCGCAGCGTGACCAGACCGACCGTTATGCCGTTGGTCAAGTCAGATTGACCGAATCGGGTCGCATCGGGTCGCTCAGCAGCACTCCGCGGCCCGTGGTGCGGATTCCGCAGCACAGCACAAACACCCCCCTTCCAGCCGGTTCGAGAGGCTTCTTCATGGCCGACCACGCAACCCACGACGCCCAGGCGCGGGCCAGCCTGCATCTTCTGGTGCGGGACATCGAGCGGGTCCGCCGCCAGGTGGACGCGCTGCGTACGCTCACCGCGCAGCTCGGCAACGTCTACCGCCCGCGGCGCACCGGCCCGTCCACGGGCTTCGTCGTCTACGGCCGCGCCCCGGCGCCGACCGTCAGGCTAGCCCAGGAGCTCAGGGACAGCGTCGAGACGCTGGTGACCGCGGCGGTCGACTTCGACCGCTCGCTGGGCTTCTCCTGGGACGCGGTGGGCTCGGCGCTCGGGGTCACCAAGCAGGCGGTGCACCGCCGTTACGGCTCGCGGCGCGGCAGCGCGCGCTCCTCCCCGGAGGCCGCCGAGACCGCGGCCCCGGCCGCCGCGACCGCGCCGGCCGGCACGCCTCCGGGGCCGCGCCCGGCGGAGACGGTGCCCGCCCCGGGGCGTCCGGTGCCCGTCGTACCGGGCGCGGGCACCGGCGCCGTGCCGGGCGCAGCGCGCACCCCGTCGGTGCCGGCGGCGCGGTCCATGCCGGTGCAGCCCCCGGCGCCGTCGGCCCCGCCGCAGGAACCCCGTACCGGCG
>NZ_JAAKZZ010000438.1 GCF_011045075.1 Streptomyces boncukensis | reverse complement strand
GCTCCTGGCCCTCAACACGGCGATCTGGCACAACTGGGCCTGCGGAGCCGACAGGAAACGCTCGCTGATCCACTACGACCACACGGCCCCGCTGGCCAGCACGTAAAAGCACATCAACCATCTAGGCGTCCACGGCGCCCTTCACCGCCGGGCCGTCGGAGCGGTCGGCCGCGTTCGCGTCTATCGCCTCCGTCGCCGCCGCGGCGTCCTCCAGACCGTTCTCCGGGCCGTCTTCCACGCCGTTCACCGACAGCCCCCGCAGCCGGGGCGCCGCCAGCCAGCCGCAGCTGTTCGCCTGCACTTTGAGGTGCCAGACGCCGGGTGCGAGCGGTGCGCCCTGGTCGGCGGTCGCGGGGTCGACGGTGAACTCCGTCTCGTACCGCAGCGCGCAGCGCTCCTCCGGGTGTGCGGGGGCGTGCGCGCCGCGCAGCCGCCGTGTCAGCCGGGCCAGGGGGCCGCGCGGGGCCGGGACCCGGGCGGATGCCGTCGCTCCGGCGTCCGCGGCCGGTGTGCCGAGCGGCACTGCGGTGAAGTGGTGGCTGCTGCGCACGCCCAGCACCGTGCCGCCCTCCTTGTGGTGGACCAGCCCGCGCGCCTTGCCGTCCTCCGCCTCCCCGGTGAAGTCCGCCGCCCCGGCGACGCCGGGTACGGCCATGACGCCGGCGGGCAGCTCCCAGCGGTAGCGCCCGTCACGCCGGGTGAACACCACCGGCTTCGCGGGGGCGCCCGCGAAGGCGGAGTGCACCAGTTGCGCCCGGCAGCGGACGGTCAGCCGTCCGTCGTGCCACTCGGTGGACGTCACCTCGTGCTCGTAGGAGATGCCCGCCTCGAACACCGCGAAGTCCTCCCAGGCGTCCCGGTCGCCGTGCCGGGCGAGCGCCGAGACGACGCGCAGCCGTGCGGGCAGGTAGGAGTCCGCCTCCTGCGGGAGGTCCGAGGCCAGCGCGCTGACCGCGTCGAACCAGGCGTAGCGGTGCTCGGCGGGCTGGATGAGCAGTCCCCGGCCGGTGAGCCGCCGCAGCCCCTTGTAGCCGTACCAGTTGGCCAGCAGACGGTTGCGCAGCGGGCCGTGCGGTATGCCGCTCTCCGGCTCGTCCAGCACGGCGAGCACCCTGCGGATGCTGTCGACGTAGGGGCCGGGGTCGATGCGCTGGTAGCTGATGTTGTGCTGGCCGTTGCGGTGCCGGACCCAGTGGTACGTCGTGTAGTCGTGCACCGTCGCCACGCGGTCGGTGCGGAGGTAGGCGCGCAGCATGAAGATGTGGTCCTCCAGGCGCACCTTCCCCTCGGGGAAGCGCAGTTCCTGCTCCGCCAGGAACGCGCGGCGGAACAGCTTGTGCACGGTCATCGAACCGAGCAGCACATGGTGCTCGCGCAGGTTCGCCCGCGCCAGCGGCTTGTTGAACACGGCGCGGGGCGCCCCGCGGCCGTGTCCCGCCATCCGTCCGATCACGATATCGGCGTCCGTGTCGCGCGCCCGTGCGTACAGCCGCTCCAGCGCCTCGGGGGCCAGCCAGTCGTCGTCGTCGACGTAGTGCACATAGGCGCCCCGTGCCGCCTCGGTGCCGATGTTGCGCGGGCGTCCGGGCCAGCCGGAGTTCTCTATCCGTATGAGGCGCGCGTTCGGCTCGCCGGCCAGCTCGCGCTCCAGGATGGCGGCGGTGTCGTCGGTGGAGCCGTCGTCCACGTAGATGACTTCGAAGTCCTCGCGGGGCATGGTCTGTTCCCGCAGTGCGCGCAGCCCGGTCAGCACGGTCGGCCCGGTGTTGTATGTGGGGATGACGACGCTGACTTTGAACCGGTCCGCTTCCGTATTCCAGGTCACGCTGTCCTTCTTGTCGACTTGTTCGCCAGTGCGGCTGTGGGCGGGCTTCGTGGTCGAGTGCGGCCGGGCGGCACGCGTGCCGCTCACGCGGCCTCCAGCGGCGAACCGGCCGCTGTACGGGTCTGCCGGGAGTGCCGGGCGGGCGCCGTTCCGTGGGACGAGGGCCCGTGTTCCCGGGCGCCGGGGCGCACCGCCTTGCCCGCCGTCTCGTCGCCGAGCGGCTGGAGGTTCACGGCCAGTCCGTTGTCCAGCGTGAACCGCAGCCGTACGCCGGTCTCGCTGTCGCCCAGCCGCACCGCGGGGTGCACGTCGGTCTTCTTCCGGTCCGCGAGGTCGCCCAGCAGCCGCGCCATCCGCACCTGCGGCCGGTCGGGGCCCGGCTGCACCCACAGGTCCCACACCGGGTCGCTGTCGCCGGAGCCGAGCGCCGCCGGCAGGTCGTAGGGGAGCTGGAAGGTGAGCGTTCCCTCGGTGTCCTGCCCGGCGTCCTGCGCGGCGTCCGCAGGGAGCGTGAAGTTGTGCGCCGGATCGGTCCGCGAGACGCCGGCCAGTACGGGTGCCTCCGGCGACCGGGCCGCCTGTCCGTACAGCACGGCGCGGAGCGTGTAGCCACGCTCCTGCAGGCCGATGGAGGTGACTTCGGCGTGGCTCGCGCGGCGCCAGGCGCGGAGCGCCAGATAGCCGTCGGAGGTCGTGTACGGCACCCAGGGGTTGAGCAGACCCTCGGCATCGGACGGGGGCGGCGGGCCGAGGGTGAGCAGCCGCGCCGTCTCGACCTGGGCGGCGCGGACGCGTCGGCGCTTGCCGTCGGCCACGCGCTCGACGTAGGTGTCCCAGCGGGCCTCGGCGAGGCTGTGCGCGCTCCGGTCGAGCCGGGCCTCGACCCAGCCGTCCACGGCCTGCTCGCGGGGCGGCAGAGGGACGCGTACGGGCGTCACGTGCGTGTTCCGCCGGGCGCGCAGCAGCAGCGCGGCGTCGCCCTCCGGCAGTCCGCTCACGGGCACCCGGAAGGTCACCGAGCCGTCCGGTGCGACGCGGGCGCGCACCGCGGCCGCCGGCAGCGGGCTGCCCTGGCCGCGCAGCAGGTGCACGACGGGGCGCAGCACGGAGACGGCGACCCGGCGCGGGGTGAGCGGACGGCGCGGGGTGTGGACGGCGCCGCGTGCGCGCCCCGCGCCGCGGGCGGCGGGCCGGGCGGCCGGCTCCGGCCGCACCGCCGGGGCGGCGGCGGGTGCCGGGCGCTCCTCGCGTACCCCCTCGATCAGCGCCTCGTACTCGGCGGCGATGCGGTCGGGCGCGTACCGGGCGGCCTTGTGCCGGGCCGCCTCCGCCATCCGGCGCCGCAGCCCGGGGTCCTCGATGAGCCGCAGCATGGCGTCGGCGAGAGCCCGGACGGCCCGCTGCTCGTCACCGAGCGGGGTGAGCAGTCCGTCGCGCCCGTCGGCGATGATCTCCCCGGGGCCGTACGGCGCGTCCGTGCTGATCACCGGCACGCCGCAGTGCATGGCCTCGACCAGGGTCATGCCGAACGACTCGGCGTCCGAGGTGACGGCGGCGATGGAGCCCTTCGCCCACTCGGTCTCCAGCGGGGAGTGGGCGCCCATCAGGGAGACGTGGTCGGACAGTCCGAGACGGTTGACGAGGTTCCGCAGGGACGCCTGCTGCCGGCCCCTGCCGTAGAGGCGCAGCTTCCAGTCCGAGCGCTCCGCTGCGACCAGTTCGAAGGCGCGTATCAGGCGGTCGTAGCGCTTGACCTTGATGAGCCGGCCCGCCGCGACGACGACCTTGGCCTCGCCCTGGGACGGCTCGACCTCGGGGGCGGGGACGGCGTTGGGGATGCACACGATCCGGGTGCCGCCCTCCAGGGCCTCCGGGAGCGCGTTGCGGTAGTCGACGGCGTCGGCGTAGGAGACGGTGACGAAGGCGTCGAGGCCGGGTATCGCGGCGTTCTGATGGGTGCGTATGTGGTCCCGGTGCATCGCCTGGGTGAGGTGCTCCTGGCCGATGCGCACATAGCGGTCGCTGCCGTAGGCGGCCAGATAGTCGTTGATCTTGGGCCGGGTGCCGATGACGGCGTCGGCGTCGGTCGACTCCAGGAACTCCGCGATCCGCACGTCGCCCAGACGGGTGGCGATGCCGCGGACGAAGTGGTCGGGTCCCTCGGTGAAGCGTTCGCTCAGCCGGTGGTACAGCCGGTGGTCGCCGTCGTACGCCGGCGAGGAGCGCCGCAGGTCGAGCAGCGGGGTCAGGGTGATCCTCGGGTCGAAGGGCAGCGAGGGGCGCTCCACGGTCCTGCGGACACTGACCACCTCCACGTCGTGCCGCTCCGCGAGGGCCCGCGAGAGGTTCACCGTCGACCTGATCGTCCCGCCGATCCCGTAGGCGTTGTCCAACAGGAAGACGATCTTCATCGGGGCTCCGCTTCTCTCAGCCGTTCGTTGGTTTGCGACCCGGGCCGGAGCGCTGCTGCCGGGCCAAGGTGATGTCCGTGTTGCGCCATTATTCCTGTGGCGTATGAGAGGCGCGATATGGGGGTGTGCTAAGGGCGTCGATGGATCTGTCCCCCATTCGGGCCTGCGGCGGCATGCCGCGCCCGGGATGGCGGCCCGCCGCGCTTACTGTCTGATCATTAGCCGACGCCGCGTCCGCACGGAGCACGACGTGAACGAGTGAGCGAGGACGGCGTGATGCACAGACAGCACCTCGGCCAGGACCTCGGCGCGCCCCCGCGGCTCCCCGCCGGGCCGGGCCGGCAGGAGGGCCGGCCGCCGACCGTGCCGCCGCCCGGGGCCGCACCCGGAGGCGCCCCCGGGGCCGAGCCCGGGGGCGAGCCCGCCCGGCCCCGGCGCCTGGGCGCCCGCGCGCGCTTCCGGCGGTTCGCCGGGGCCTCCGCGGCCGGAGGGCGGGACCCCTTCCTGGACAACACCCGCTTCCTGCTCGTGCTCCTGGTCGTGCTGGGCCACAACTGGAGCCCCGTTGTCGACGGCATGCGGGGCGTCCAGACGGTGTACCTCCTGGTGTACGCCTTCCACCTGCCCGCGCTCGTGCTGCTGTGCGGCTACTTCTCGCGGGGCTTCACGGGGCGGCCCGAGCAGGTGCGCAAGCTGCTCGCCGGGGTGCTCGTGCCGTACCTGGTCTTCGAGGCCGCCTACGCCGGGGTCCACACCCTCTTCTGGGACCGCCCCTTCGCGTTCACCCCTGCCGCGCCGGGCTACCTGTGCTGGTTCCTGGCGGCGCTGTTCGTCTGGCGGCTGACGGCGCCCCTGTGGCGCGCGGTGCGCTGGCCGGTGGCCGTCGCCGCCCTCGTCTCGGTGGGCGCCGGGCTCACCGACCTGGACGGCCAGCCGGCGCTGGCGCGGCTGGTGATGCTGCTCCCCTGGTTCGTGCTCGGCCTGCGGCTGCGGCAGGAGCATCTGAGGCCGCTGCGCAACCGGGCGGCCCGCCGCTGGGCGCTGCCGGTGATGTCCCTCGCGGCCGTCGCGGCGTACTGGGCGGCTCCGCGGGTGGACCGGGACTGGCTGCTGATGGAGCACGGCAGCGCGCAGCTGGGTGTCTCACCGGCCGTCTACGTGGTGGCGCGTCTCGGGCTCTTCGCGGTCAGCGCCGTACTGGCCGCGGCCTTTCTCGCCCTGGTGCCCTCCGGCCGGGCGGGGTTCACGGCGCTCGGGGCGTGCACCCTGTATCCCTTTCTGCTGCACGGACTGCTGGTCAGAGCGGCGGAAGGGCTGGGTGCGTACGGTGCGGTGCACGCCGGCGGCCTCATGGCCGTCGCCGCCACGACCCTGCTCGCCGGGGCGGTCGCCGTACTGCTGGGCGCCGCGCCCGTACGGCGCGTGCTGCGGCCCCTCGTCGAGCCCCGCTTCCCCCGGTGGCTCACCCCGCGGGAACGCTGACGGCGCCGTCACCCGTACGGACCTCCGTGAGACCGCCGCACGGCGTGCCCCGACGGCCGCGCGCCCGGCGCCCCCCATCCTCGGCGACGACAGCGCACGCCGCACCCAGGGAGGGACCGCACATGACCGTGACCGAGGAGACGCACGGGCCCGGCTACCGCGCGATGCCGGGCTCCCAGGTGGCCCAGGACGCCCAGGTCGGCGCCGGGACCACCGTCTGGGAGCTGGCCCAGATCCGCGAGCGGGCCCGGCTGGGCGAGGACTGCGTCATCGGGCGCGGCGCGTACATCGGTCCGGGCGTCCGGGTCGGCAGCCGCACCAAGCTGCAGAACCACGCCCTGGTCTACGAGCCGGCCCGGCTCGGCGACGGCGTCTTCGTCGGGCCTGCCGTCGTCCTCACCAACGACCGCAACCCGCGCTCCGTCAGCGGCGACGGCACCCTCAAGCGCCCCGGCGACTGGGAGCCCGTCGGTGTGGCCGTCGCCGAGGGCGCCTCGCTCGGCGCGCGCTCGGTGTGTGTGGCGCCGGTGCGGGTGGGCCGCTGGGCGATGGTCGCCGCCGGCGCGGTGGTGACCAGCGACGTGCCGGACTTCGCGCTCGTCGCCGGGGTGCCCGCGCGCCGAATCGGCT
>NZ_JAAKZZ010000437.1 GCF_011045075.1 Streptomyces boncukensis | reverse complement strand
CTTGCTCGGTCAGCTCTACCACTGCCTGCACAACCGGCAGCTCTTCGACGAGCATCACGCATTCACCTCCTTCTCAGCAGCTCCAGCCGCCGCAGCTTGACTTCTTAGGCACGTGAGATGTCTCTCGGTCGGCCGGCGGATGGACGTGCCCCTGTCAGGGGCGCGGGGAACTGCGCGACGCGCCACGGCGGCGGCGCGGACCGCGGCGAGCCGCAGGGGGCTGCCTGTCTCGCACGGTCCGCCGGTCACGGAACGAGCTCGCGCAGGGCGAGGCGGCCGGCGCCGAGCAGCCCCGCGTCGGGGCCTGACGACGCCGCCGCGATCGTCAGCTGCCCGGTCGTCATCGGCAGGCAGCGCTCGTAGAGCATCGCCCGCACGGCCGCCACCATCGGCTCCGCCTCCGCCAGCGCGCCGCCCAGCAGCACGGCCTGCGGGTTGAAGAAGTTCACGACGACCGACAGCACCGTGCCGATGTGCCGGCCCGCCTGCCGTACCAGCGTCGTGGCCTCCGGCTCGCCGTCCCGCACCAGGCGGAGGATGTCGGCGGCGCCCGCCACCGGCACGCCGCGCTCGCGGAGCGCGACGACCAGGGCAGCGCCGCTGGCCACCGTCTCCAGGCAGCCGATGTTGCCGCACGAGCAGGGGCGTTCGGCGGCGGCCTCCACGCGGACGTGGCTGATGTCGCCGGCCGCGCCGCCCGCGCCCCGGTAGACGCGGCCGTGGCTGATGACGCCGGAGCCGATGCCGCGCCCCGCCTTGACCAGCACCAGGTGCTGCAGCTCCGGGTGCACCGCGGCGTGCTCACCGAGGGCCATCACGTTGGCGTCGTTGTCGACCAGCACCGGCAGCCCGGCCCGTTCGGCGAGCCGGTCGCGCAGCTCGTACAGATGCCAGCCCGGCATCCGGGCGGGGGCCACCACGCGCCCGGTGTCCGGGTCCACGGGCCCGGGGAAGCCGATGCCGACGCCGCGCACCGTGCGGCCCGCGGCGCGCTGCCGCGCCGCCAGCCCCGACAGCCGCCCGGCGAGCAGCTCCAGGGTGGGCTCGGGGCCCTCGGTCAGGTCGTAGGCGTGCTCCTCGGTGTCGGAGGCGGCGCCGGTGCGGGTGACGGCGCCGAGCCGCACATGGTGGCTGCCGAGGTCCACGGCGAGGGCCACGGCGCCGTCGTCGGGTATCCGCAGCAGGCGCGGGCGGCGTCCGCCGCGCGAGGTGCCCTCGCCGTCCTCCGCGAGCAGGCCGAGGTCCACCAGCTCCTGGACCCGCGCGGAGACCGTGGAGGCGGCGAGGCCCAGCTCGCGGACGAGGTCGGCGCGGGAGGCGACGGCGCCGCTCGCGACCAGCTCCAGGACGTGCGCGGCGGAGCCGCGCTGCTCCGCTGGGGGGGCCATAGGGAACCTTTCTTCGGTCTGCGAATGAAGACGTGGAACGAAGTGGTCGCTAGTAGACACGAATTGAAGGAAGTCTGCCAAGGGGGGTTGACCTTTTTTCGATTTCCTCCGTACTTTTCTCGCTGTCTTTGACCGATTCTGATCGGAAGGGCGGGAGGCGGCATGCGAATACGCGGCATGCGGACACGCGGCTTGCGCGTGCGCGGCAGACCGGTGCGCGCCGTGCGGGGATGGCGGGCCACCGTCGGGGTGCTGCTCACCGGCGCCCTGCTCACCGGGCTCACCGGCTGCGGCCCCGACGTGAAGGCCGTCACCGACCTGGGCGCCGTCGGCGGGCAGCGTGTCGACGGCGGGACGGCCACCATGGCGCTGCCCCCGGCCGCGGCACCCAACTGGATCTTCCCGATCGCCCCGGCCGGCTACGGGGCCACCTACAACAGCTCGATCCAGGACCTGCTCTACCCCCGGCTCGTCACCCCCGAGCCCGGCAAGAACGGCGAGCTGACCATGGACAGCCCCCGCAACCTCGCCGGGAAGATCCGCTACGGCGACGGCAACCGCAGCGTCACCGTCACCCTGAAGCGGGGCTACCGCTGGTCCGACGGGAAGCCGGTGACCGCGCGCGACGTCGCCTTCTGGTTCGAGCTGGTCCGCGCCAACAAGAAGGAGTGGGGCTCCTACACGGCCAAGCTGATGCCGGACAACATCAAGCGGTTCCAGGTCCTGGACAGCCGCAGGTTCCGGCTCCGGCTGGACCGCGCGTACAACCCCGTGTGGTTCACCTCCAACCAGCTCAACTTTATGAAGCCCCTGCCGCGGCACGCCTGGAACCCGGAGGACGAGGGCCCGAAGAAAGCCTTCGCGCGGCTGTCCCAGCACGCCAAGCAGCTCTCGAAGTTCGACTCCGACCCGCTGTGGAAGACCGTCGCCGGGCCCTGGCGGGTCGAGAAGTGGTCCCCCTCCGGGCGGGTCTCGCTGGTGCCCAACAAGCGGTACGGCGGCCCGGACAAGCCGCATCTGGACCGCGTCGTCTTCAAGCCGTTCACCACCGCCGGCTCCGAGTTCAACGTGCTGCGCGCGGGCGGCGTCGACTACGGCTACATCCCGCCCTCCGTCATGGCCCAGTCCAGGCACTTCAAGAAGACCGGATACCGCGTCGACCCCTGGGAGAGCTGGGGCATCACCTATCTCGTCCCCAACCTCAACCATCCGGTCAACGGGCCGCTGTTCCGGCAGCGCTATCTGCGCCGCGCGCTCCAGTCGCTCATCGACCAGAAGGCCATCGCGAAGTACGTCTGGCACGGCGCAGCCAAGCCCACCCTGGGCCCCGTCCCGTCGGCGCTGATGGGCCGCGACGCCACCCCGTACGACCCGGCGCGCGCCCGCAGGCTGCTCGCCTCGCACGGGTGGCGCAAGGACGGCGGCACCCTGCGGTGCACCCGGCCGGGCACCGGCGCGGGGCGCTGCGGCAAGGGCGTCAGGGACGGCCAGAAGCTGCACCTCGAACTGCTCTCCCAGTCCGGATCGACCGAGACCTCGAACACCATGCAGGCGATCAAGTCCTCCTTCTCCCGCGCCGGGGTCGCCCTCGACATCCGCCAGCAGCCGCTCAACACCGTGCTCGGCACCACCGTCCCCTGCAAGCGCAAGGAGCCCGTCTGCAAGCAGTGGCAGCTCGGCTTCTTCGGCACCGGCGGAAGCTGGATCTTCCCCGCCGACCCCAGCGGCGAACGGCTCTTCTCCACGGGGGCGCCCTCCAACATGGGCAACTGGTCGGACCCGAGGACCGATGAGCTGATCAAGCGGACCGAGTACTCCGACGACCCCTCGGCGCTGCGCGACTACGCCCGCCACCTCGCGAGCGAGGTCCCCGTGCTGTGGACCCCCAACCCCGCCTACCAGGTCTCCGTCATCCGCAACGACCTGCGCGGCGTCCAGCAGAACCCCACGCTCACCTTCGCGCCCCAGGACTGGTACTACGTCAAGAAGCGCGGCAAGGGCGGAACGGCCGGCCAGGGAGGCGGCGCGAAGTGATCCCCTTCCTCGTCAAGCGCACCGGACAGGCCCTCTTCGTCCTGCTCCTCGTCTCGATCATCGTCTTCGTGCTGCTGCACCAGCTGCCCGGCGGCCCGGCGCGCGCCATCCTCGGCCCGAAGGCCACCCCGGAGGCCATCGCGCACTTCAATCACCAGCAGGGCTACGACCGCTCGCTGCCCGTGCAGTACGGGATGTATCTGAAGCGGCTGGTCACCGGGGACCTGGGCGAGTCGTACAAGCTCAACCAGTCCGTGCTCACCGTGCTCGGCGAGCGCCTCCCCAAGACGCTGCTGCTCGCCCTGCTGTCCGTGGTCGTCGCCGCGCTGCTCGCGATCCCGCTGGGGCTGCTGCAGGCCGTGCGCCGGGGCCGGGCCTCGGACTACGTGCTCACCGGCGCCGCCTTCCTCGCCTACGCCACCCCCGTCTTCTTCCTCGGCATCGTGCTGATCCTGGGCTTCTCGCAGCAGCTCCAGCTCTTCCCTGCCGAGGCGCCGCAGGCCGACTCGGTGGGCGGCGTGCTCAAGGAACCGGGCGGCCTGGTGCTGCCGGTGGTCACCATGGCGCTCGGCATCGTCGCCATGTTCAGCCGCTATATGCGCTCGGCCGTCCTGGACAACCTGAGCGAGGAGTATGTGCGCACCGCGCGCGCCAAGGGCCAGTCGCAGGCCCGGGTGCTGCTCCGGCACGTGCTGCGCAATGCCCTCATCCCGCTGGCCAGCCTGCTCGGCCTGTATCTGCCCACCCTCTTCAGCGGCACCCTCGTCGTGGAGTCCCTGTTCAACTACCCGGGGATGGGCCTGCTGTTCTGGAACTCGGCGCAGAGCAGCGACTTCCCCGTGCTGCTCGGCGTCACCCTCGTCGTCGGCTGCGCCACCGTGCTGGGCTCGCTGCTCACCGATATCGCGTACGCCGTCCTCGACCCCCGCATCAGGAGCGTGTCGTGACCGCCGAAGCACTGGAAGGGCTCACCGCCACCCCCAGCCTGGCCCGCCGTACCCTCGCCGTCTTCACCCGCAACAAGCTGGCCCTCACCGGCGCCGCCGTCCTCGTCCTGCTGCTCGGCTTCTGCTTCCTGGGCCCGCTGGTGTACGACACCGACCAGGTGCACACCGACATCGCGCAGGCCAGCCTCTCGCCCGGCACCGAGGGACACCCGCTCGGCACCACCGACCTCGGCTACGACATGCTGGGGCGGCTGATGCACGGCGGCCAGACCTCCCTGGAGGTGGGCCTCGCCGCGGGGCTGCTGGCCACCCTCTTCGGCACCGTCTACGGCGCCGTCGCGGGCTACTTCGGCGGCTGGGTGGACGCGGTGCTGATGCGGATCACCGACGCCGCGCTGGCCATCCCGGCGCTCTTCCTGCTGGTGGTGGTCGCGGCGATCATCACGCCCAGCAAGCCGGTGCTGATCCTCATCATCGCCTCCGTCGCCTGGCTCTCCCCGGCCCGCCTCATCCGCGGCGAGGCCCTGGCGCTGCGCAGCCGGGACTATGTGCACGCGATGCGGCTGATGGGCGGCGGGGGCGGGCGCGCCGTCTTCCGGCACATCGTGCCCAACGCCATCGGCACGGTGATCGTCAACGCCACCTTCCAGATCGCCGACGCCATCCTCTACGTCGCGTACCTGTCGTTCCTCGGCCTGTCCATCCCGCCGCCCGCCGCCGACTGGGGCTCGATGCTGAGCGCCGGCATCACCTACACCCAGGTCGGCTACTGGTGGCTGATCTTCCCGCCGGGACTGGCGATCGTCCTGGTGGTGGCCGCGTTCAACTTCATCGGGGACGGGTTGCGGGACGCCTTCGATGTGCGGCTCCAGCGGAACTGACTCCGGCGGAACTGACTCCGGCGGAACTGAGGGGTGTGAGATGAGAGATCTGCTGCGCGTCGAGGACCTGCGTGTGGACATCGCAGGACGGGACCGCACCGTGCACGCGCTGGACGGCGTGTCCCTGGAGCTGGCGCCCGGCGAGGCGCTGGGCCTGGTGGGCGAGTCGGGCTGCGGCAAGACGATGACGGCCCTGGCCGTGCTCGGGCTGCTGCCCGGCGGCGGCCGGGTCACCTCCGGCCGGATCCTGCTGGACGGCACGGATCTGGCGGCGGCCCCGCCCCCGGTGCTGCGCGGGGTGCGCGGGGACACCGTCGGCATGGTCTTCCAGGACCCGCTGACCTCCCTCAACCCCACCATGACGATCGGCGCCCAGGTGGCCGAACCGCTGCTGCTGCACCGCCAGCTGGGCCGCGCCGAGGCCCGCAGGAAGGCGGAGGAGACCCTGGCCATGGTCGGCCTGCCGCGCCCCGCCGAGCGGATGCGCAGCTATCCGCACCAGCTCAGCGGCGGAATGCGGCAGCGGGTCGCCATCGCGATGGCGCTGGTGTGCGAGCCGAAGCTGCTGATCGCCGACGAGCCGACGACGGCGCTCGACGTCACCACCCAGCACCAGATCCTGGACCTGATCGGGGAGCTGCGCGAACGCCTCGGCATGGCCATGATCCTGGTCAGCCACGACCTGGGCGTCATCGCCCGGCGCGTGGACCGGGCCGCGGTGATGTACGGCGGCAGGATCGCCGAGCAGGCCCCGGTCCGCACCCTGTTCGCGGCCCCCCGGCACCGCTACACGGAGGCCCTCTTCGCGGCCCTCCCCGAACGCGCGGGCGATACGACCCGCCCGCTGGCCACCATCCCGGGCCTGCCCCCGGCCCTGACGACGCTCCCCGCCGGCTGCCGCTTCGCGCCGCGCTGCGCGTACGCGACCGACCGCTGCCGCACCGAGGACCCGGAGCCGGTGGCCGCCCAGCCCGGCGACGGCACCGCCGCGGCGTCCGAGGGCGCCCATCTGTACGCCTGCTTCCACCCGGCGGACCCGGATCCTGCGGCCGGCGCCCCGGATCCGGCTCCCGGCCCGCCGGAGCGGGCCTCGAACGAGGGC
>NZ_JAAKZZ010000436.1 GCF_011045075.1 Streptomyces boncukensis | reverse complement strand
AGGGAGTTGAAGACGTCGGGGTCCCAGCCGATCCGGCCGTCGGCCCGGTCGAGGGCGGCGATCTCGTGCAGGTCCGCTTCGGACAGCTCGAAGTCGAACACGTCGATGTTCTGCTCGATCCGCGCCGGGGTCACCGACTTGGGGATGACCACGTTGCCGAGCTGGAGGTGCCAGCGCAGCACGATCTGCGCGGGCGTCTTGCCGTACCGCTCGGCGAGGCGCGCGAGCACCGGCTCGCCGAGCAGCTCGCCGCCCTGGCCGAGCGGGCTCCACGCCTCGGTGGCGATGCCGTGCCGGGCGTCGAGCGCGCGCATGGCGCCCTGCGCGAAGTACGGGTGCAGCTCGATCTGGTTGATGACCGGCACGACGCCCGTCTCGTCCAGCAGCCGGGTGAGCGTGCGCTCGGTGAAGTTGGAGACGCCGATGGACTTCGCCCGCCCGTCGGCGTACAGCTTCTCCAGGGCCTGGTACGACTCGACGTACTGGTCGCGGCCGGGCGTCGGCCAGTGCAGCAGGTAGAGGTCGACGTAGTCCGTGCCGAGCCGCTTCAGGCCGGCGTCGAAGGCGCGGAGGGTCTGGTCGTAGCCCTGGTCGTCGATCCACAGCTTGGTGGTGAGGAACAGGTCCTCGCGGGCCAGCCCGCTGTCCCGGACGGCGCGGCCGACGCCCTCCTCGTTGCCGTACACGCGGGCGGTGTCGATGTGCCGGTAGCCCGCGGCGAGGGCGCGGGACACGGCGGTGTACGCCTGGTCGTCCGGGATCTGCCACACGCCGAAGCCGAGCTGCGGGATGGTGGCGCCGTTGTTGAGGGTGATGTTCTGCAAGGTGGGGGTCCTTAGCTCAGTGTTCCTGTGCCGGTATGCGGTTGTCGGTGGCCGGCGGTGCGGCCAGCAGCCCCGTGAGGAGGGCGTCGGTCGCGGGCCGCAGCAGCCGCTCGCCGTCGGGTACGCCTTCCAGGCCGCACACGAGGGCGAGGCAGATGTCGGCCGCCTGTGCGGGCTCGACGCCGGGCGCCGGGCCCGCGTGCTGGAAGAGCCCGCTCAGCAGGTGCCGCAGATCCGCGGTGAAGCTGGTGCAGATCTCGCCGAACAGCCGCGCCTTGGCGTCGAGCAGCTCGGCGGTGTGCGGGGAGTCCCCGGCCAGCTGGAGCACCAGGTCCAGCTTGACGGCCAGGACGTGCCGGATGCGCTCGGTGTACGGCACCGCCTCGTCGGCCGCGGCGTGCCGGGCGCGCTCCAGCGCCTGGTCGTGCAGCCGCCCGGCGAGCTGCCGGAAGGCGTCGTCCTTGTTGCGGACGTACTGGTAGACCGCCGACCGGGACACGCCCATGGCAGAGGCGATGTCGTCCATCGTGGTGCGCCGTACGCCATACCGGGTCAGGCAGTCGTACGTCGCGTCGAGGACCTCGGAGAGCCGGTCGGTGGCCATGGCTCAGCCCAGCTTCCGCAGCAGCTCGGCGGCGAGCGGCGCGGAGGACGCCGGGTTCTGGCCGGTGACGAGGTTGCGGTCGGTGACCACGTGCGGGGCCCAGGGCTCGCCCTCGTGGAAGTCCGCGCCCGCGTCGGTGAGGCGGTCCTGGAGCAGCCACTTCGCCCGGTCGGCCAGCCCGGCCTGGGCCTCCTCGGCGTTGGTGAAGCCGGTCAGCTGGTAGCCCGCGAAGGCGTTGCGGCCGTCGGCGCGGGTGGCGGCGAGCAGCGCCGCCGGGGCGTGGCACACCACACCGAGCGGGATGCCCGAGTCCAGGGCGCCGACCAGCAGCGCGCCGGAGTCGGCGCTGACGGCCAGGTCCTCCATCGGGCCGTGGCCGCCGGGGTAGAAGACGGCCGCGTAGTCCGCGAGGTCGACGTCCTCCAGCCGGAGGGGGTGCTGGAGGGCGGTGAAGGACTCCAGGGCGGCCGCGACCCGGTCGGCGCCCTGCTGGCCTCCGTTGGCGGCGGGCGCCAGGCTGCCCTGGTCCACCGGCGGGACGACGCCGCCCGGTGTGGCGACGACGACCTGGTGGCCCGCGGCCGCGAACGCCTCGTACGGCACGACGGCCTCCTCGGCCCAGAAGCCGGTGGGGTGCGGGGTGCCGTCGGCCAGCGTCCAGGTGCCGGCGCCGGTCATCACAAAAAGAATCGTGGACATGGGGGGAAGTGCCTCTCTGCTGATGCGCTGACATCCTGTGCGCAGATCGTCAGTACGGCGACAGTTCGACCGTAGTACGGCTGTCCGGATGTTTCCAATGGCAAATCCAATGTCCCCCATAGGCTTCCCGATGGGTTTCGCCCGGCGCGTACGGCACGGGCCCCGGGCCGCCTGACGGCGCACACCGCCGAGGGGGCCTACGCTCGGCCGGTGGACCTGAACCTGCTCCATACCTTCCTCGCCGTCTACCGCTCCGGCTCCTTCACCGCCGCGGCCCATGTGCTCGGGCTCTCCCAGCCGACGGTGACCACGCAGATCCAGGCCCTGGAGCGGCAGCAGCGGCGCGAGCTGTTCGAACGGCTACCCAGGGGCGTCGCCCCCACCCCCGTCGCACACGAGCTGGCGGACCGGCTGGCGGGGCCGCTGGACGCGCTGGTGGCCGCGGCCGGACAGGACCCCGCACCGGGCGGGCGGGCCCGGCCCGTCCATCTGGCGGGGCCGGCGGAGATGCTGTGTATGCGCGCCCTGCCCGCGCTGGCGCCGCTGGTCGCCGACGGCGTACGGCTGCGCGTCACCACCGGGCTCACCGACCCGCTGCTGGACGAGCTGCGCGCCGGACGACACGACCTGGCCATCGCCACCGTCCGGCCGCGCGGCCGCTCGCTGGCCGCCGTGCCGCTGGCCGACGAGGAGTTCGTCCTGGTGGCCGCGCCGGAGTGGGCCGAGCGGCTCGGCGCGCGGGTGGCCGCCGAGGGCCCGGCGCCGCTGCACGCCGTACCGCTGGTCACCTATGCCGAGGACCTGCCCATCGCCCGCCGCTACTGGCGGCACGTCTTCGGCAGGCGGCTCAGCTGCGCGGCGGCCCTCACCGTGCCGGACCTGCGGGGCGTGCTGTCCGCGGTCACGGCGGGCGCCGGGTACACCGTGCTGCCGCGCTACCTGTGCCAGGACCGGCTCGCCGACGGCGCCCTCGTCCCGCTGTACGAGCCCGAGGATCCGCCGCTGAACACCGCCTACCTCGTCCAGCGCCCCGGCACCGCCGACAACCCGCACGTCGAGCGGGTACGGGAGGTCCTGCTGCGGGAGGGGCGCGGCTGGTGACGCCCGACTCCCGTGCGGGGCGCGCGGCGGCGCGGGCGCGCTCCCCGCGGACAGCCGGACGGCATGTTCCGCGGCCGGGCGGGCAGGTGGGCGTGTGAGGTGGCGGTTCCGCTCCGCCGGGGCCGCCCGCAGTGTGGAGAGGAAAGGCGGCGCGTTGGCTGGACCGCGGATGAGTCTCACGTGCCGCTGGAGCGGCGCGGACGTCTTGGTCATCGATGCCCCCGGGCGCTTCGACGAGGTGAGCGCGCCGCTGCTGTGCGGGCCGGTCCTCCGGTTCGTGCACGCGGGACAGCTCGGCTTCGTCGTCGACTTCAGCGCCGTCGAACATCTGGACAGATCGGCGGTGCCGGAGCTGGAGCGGCTGCGGCACACGGTCCGCGCCCGGGGCGGCACGCTGGCCGTCGCCGGGGACGCGCGGGTGCGCAGCGCGCTGCGGACGCAGGGCGTCGAGCACGCCGGGCTCGTCTACGACACGGTCGCCGAGGCGGCGGAGGCGTGCCGGGGCGGCATTGTGACGTAGCCGCAGGGGACGTAGTGGGCGTAGTGAACGTAGTGGACGTAGGAGCCCTGGTCGGCGTCCCGTGCCGAGCGGCGAGGGACCCGCGCTACTCCAGAAAAGTGACCGTCTCGGTCAGCGGTGCTCTCGGGGTCCGCGGGGCGCGGAAGCCCGGATCCGCATGGCCCACGGAGAGCCCGCAGAACAGCACGAGGCCGCCCGGGGGCGCGACCACCTCCGCCACCGTCTCGCGGTACACCGACCACGCCATCTGCGGACAGCTGTGCAGCCCCTCCGCCCGGAGCAGCAGCATCACCGTCTGCAGATACATCCCCGCGTCCGCCCACTGGGGCGCTCCCATGGCCCGGTCCAGGTAGCAGAAGAGCGCGGCGGGGGCGCCGAAGCAGTCCCAGTTCGCCGCGACGGCCCCGGCCCGTGCCCGCGCGTCCCCACGCGGGATGCCGAGCGCGGCGTACCGCAGCTCGGCGGCGGAGGCCCGGCGCTCGCGGTACGGGGAGCCCAGCGCGGCCGGGTACATCGGGTACTCGCGCTCGTCGCCGGGGTCGCCCGCCGCCAGCCGCTCGGCGGTGCGCTTCTTCACCTCGGCGAGCGCCGCGCCCGTCAGCACGTACACCTGCCACGGCTGCAGGTTGCCGCCCGACGGCGCGTGGCAGGCGGTGGCCAGCACCCGCTCCAGGACCTGCCTCGGCACCGGTTCGGCGGTGAAGGCGCGCACCGCGCGCCGGGTCGTGACCGCTTCGTGGACATCCACCAGCCGTCTCCCTCTCTCTCATTCCCGGATCCGCGTTTCGGCTCCGTCCCACCGACGGAGCGGCCCGGCGAAAGGTGACCGGACCGGCCCGCGCTGCCCGGCTGTAGGGTGAGGGACAGGATTGGCCTGCTCTTCCAGGCCAATAGCGCGCGGTACGGGAGAGAGCGGCATGGCTGGAGTCCGGGACGTCGGAACAGCGGACCGGGCCCCGGTCGGCGCGGGTGCGCTGGCCGCACTGCTGGCCCGTACGGCCGCCACCGGCGCGCGGCCCGGCTACCGGGCGCTCGCCGACGGCGTGCGCGCCCTGCTGTTCGACGGGCGGGTGCCGCTGCGCGCCCGGCTGCCCGCCGAGCGGGAACTGGCCGCGGCGCTCGGGGTCAGCAGGGCCACCGTGACCGCCGCGTACGACCTGCTGCGGGAGGGCGGGTACGCGCACAGCCGGCGCGGCTCGGGCACCTGGACCGCGCTGCCCGAGGGCCGCCGCCCGTCCCGGCTGGCCGCGTTCCCCGCGGACGACGGGGTGCTCGACCTGGCGCTCGCCGCGCCGCACGCCCCCGAGAGCGAGCTGGCCGAGGCGTACGCCGAGGCGGGCGGGGCGCTGGCCCGGCACGCGGCGACGTCCGGCTACCACCCCTTCGGCCTGCCCGAGCTGCGGGCGGCGCTCGCCGAGCGGTTCACCCACCGGGGGCTGCCCACGATCCCGGAGCAGATCCTCGTCACCACGGGCGCCCAGCAGGGCGTCTCGCTCTCCCTGGCGCTGCTGGGCCGGCAGGGCGACCGGGCGCTCGTGGAGAATCCGACGTACCCCAACGCGCTGGACGCGGTGCGCCGCGCCGGGCTGCGCAGCGTCCCGGTGCCGGTCACCGAGAGCGGCTGGGACGTCGCGCTGGTCGAGTCGGCGCTGCGGCGGACCGCGCCCCGGCTGGCCTACCTCATACCGGACTTCCAGAATCCGACGGGCTGTGTGATGCCGTACGCCGACCGGGTGCGGCTCGCGCGCACGGCCCGCGCCACCGGCACCTGGCTGCTGATCGACGAGACGCTCGCCGACCTCGCGCTCGACGTGCCCGCTCCCCCGCCGTTCGCCGCCGCAGCGCCCGCGGGGTGCGGTGAGCAGATCCTGACCGTCGGCTCGCTGAGCAAGACCCACTGGGGCGGGCTGCGCGTCGGCTGGGTGCGCGCGGGGTCGCGGCTGATCACGGAGCTGGCGATGGCGCGGGTTTCGGCCGACCTCGCCACCCCGGTCCTCGACCAGCTGGTGGCGCTGGGGCTGCTGGAGCGCGACGCGCAGGTGCTGCGCCGCCGGCTGTCCCAACTGCGCGCCCAGCGGGCGGCGCTCGCCGCGGCCCTCACCGAGCGGCTGCCCGACTGGCGGTGGCGGCTGCCGCCCGGCGGGCAGTGCCTCTGGGCGGACCTGGGGCGGCCGGTCGTGACGGCGCTGACCGAGGCGGCGCTGCGGCAGGGCGTACGCATCGAGGGCGGCACCCGCTTCGGTGTGGACCCGGGCACCCACGAGCACCGGCTGCGGCTCCCCTACACGCTGCCCGCGCCGAGCATCGAGACGGCCGTCGCACGGCTGGCGGCCGCGCTGGACGGTGAACCGGGCGCCGGGGCGGGCGGCGCCTGGTCGCCGAGGCGCCGGGACTGGGTGGCGTGAGGGCGCCCCGCCCGGCGCGGGGTGTGCCTGGACAGAGGGCCGCCCCTTGCCGTCGCGTCGCAGGGTGCGAGTGCGTCGTGGTGGGCCGCAGCGGATGGCGCCCCGAAGGGGCGCGGGGAACTGCGCGACCAGCCATGGGGGTACCTCCCTGCCCGAGCGAAGCCGAGAGCTTGGGGGAGTGACCGCGGTCAGCGACGCACGGGAAGGGGGAGGCGGCAAAGGG
>NZ_JAAKZZ010000435.1 GCF_011045075.1 Streptomyces boncukensis | reverse complement strand
GGGTTGTTCGAGGGGAGGGGGGTGCGGCGGGTTGAGTTGCCGACGTATGCCTTCCAGCGTGAGCACTACTGGCTCCAGCCGCCGGCCGATACCGGCGGGCTGGCCTCGGCCGGACTCGACACCACCCACCACCCACTCCTCACCGCAGCGCTGCCGCTTCCCGACACCGGTGGGATCGCCTTCAGCGGGCGGCTGTCGCTGAGCACCCACGGCTGGCTGGCGGACCACGCGGCGGGCGGTGTGGTGCTGTTCCCGGGCACGGGCTTCCTGGAACTGGCGGCGCGAGCCGGCGAGCAGGTCGGCTGTGATCGCGTCGAGGAGCTGACGCTCCAGACACCGCTCGCCCTCCCCGAGCGGGGCGGCGTACGGGTGCAGGTCCAGGTGGCGGCTCCCGACGAGTCCGGGCGACGCGCGGTCACTGTGTACGCGTGCCCCGAGAGCACTTCCGACGGCGCTTCCGACAGCACTGCTGATGGCGCTGCTGATGGCGCTCCGCACCTGCCGTGGACCCCGCATGCGACAGGGCTCCTGGCCGGCGCCGCGCACAGCGGGTCCGGCCCCCGCGGGGCCGGGCACTCCGCGTCGGAGTCCTGGCCGCCGCCCGGGGCGACGCCTCTCGTCATCGACGAGCTGTACGACGAACTGGCGGACGCCGGGCTCGAATACGGGCCCGCCTTCGCCGGGCTCCGCTCGGCCTGGCGCGACGGCGACGACGTCGTCGCCGAGGTCGGGCTCCCGGACGACCTGCGCGACACCGCCGACGGCTTCGGCCTGCACCCGGCTCTGCTGGACGCGGCGCTGCACGCCATCGCGCTGAGCGGCGCGGCCGGGGCGCGGGCGGCGCTGCCGTTCTCCTGGTCGGGGGTCGAGCTGTACGCGTCGGGCGCGTCGGCGCTCCGCGTCCGCGTGTCCCCGGTCCGGGACGGGGAGGTGTCGCTCGATGTCAGGGACGGCGAGGGGCTGCCGGTTGCTTCGGTGGCGTCGCTGGCCGTCCGGGAGGTCTCCCCGGACCAGCTGAGCAGGCTGTCCGCGGCGGGTTCCGTGGTGCACGAGGCGCTGTTCCAGCTGACGTGGAAGCCGGTGGCGGCAGGTGCGCCGGCCGGCGGCAGCGGCGCCGTCCCCGCCGTGGAGCGGGTGGAGTGGGTGGAGTGGGAGGAGGCGGCACAGGACGCCGAAGGGCCGCTGCCCGGCGCGGTGGTGCTGCGCTGCGGCGGAGGCGGGAACGACGCGGGCGCGGTGCGCGCGGAGACCCATCGCGCGCTGGGCGCGGTCCAGTCGTGGCTGTCGGAGGACCGCTTCGCGGAGTCGACGCTTGTGGTGGTCACCAGCGGGGCTGTCGCTGTCGACGCTTGCGACGGAGACGCCGTCAGCGATCTCGCGGGCGCGGCCGTGTGGGGCCTGGTGCGGTCGGCGCAGTCGGAGGAGCCCGGACGCATCGTGCTGGCAGACGTGACGGCCTCCGCCCCCGATACCGACACCGCCCCCGGCACCACGGATACGGACGTGTCACTGATCGTGGCCTCCGGCGAACCGCAGGTGGCCGTGCGCGACGGCCGTGTGTACGCGGCACGGCTGGCGCGGACTCCGGTCGGCGGAGGAGCGGCCGGGTCCGCGTCCTTCGGCGAGGGCGCGGTGCTGGTGACGGGCGGCACGGGCGGCCTCGGGCGGCTGGTGGCCCGGCATCTGGTCACCGCGTACGGGGTCCGGCGTCTGGTGCTGACCAGCCGTCGGGGCATGGACGCGCCGGGCGCGGCCGACCTCGTCGCCGAGCTGGCCGAGTTGGGCGGCGAGGCGGAGGTGGCCGCGTGCGATGTGGCCGACCGGGACGCCGTCGCTGAACTGCTGGCCGGGCGTGAGCTGACCGGTGTGGTGCATGCGGCGGGCGTGCTGGACGACGGGACGATCGCGTCGCTCACCCCGGAGCGTATGGACACCGTCCTGCGGCCGAAGGTGGACGCGGCCTGGCAGCTGCACGAGCTGACCCGGGACCTGGGCATGGACCTCTCGGCCTTTGTCCTCTTCTCGTCCGCCGCCGGAGTCATGGGGACCCCGGGCCAGGGGAATTACGCCGCTGCCAACGCCTGTCTCGACGCGCTGGCCGCCCACCGGCAGGCCCAGGGCCTGCCCGCCCACTCCCTCGCCTGGGGCCTGTGGGACCAGGCCAGCGACATGACGGGCACCATGGGCGACGAGGACCGCTCCCGCCTCGCACGCGGCGGCGTCCGCCCGCTGTCACCCGGCGAGGGCCTGGAGCTGTTCGACGCGGCGCTGGGGCTCGGCCGCGCCGCGCTCGTCCCGATCCGGCTGGCGCTGCGCGGGCAGTCGGCATCCGACCCCGACGTCCCCGAGCTGCTGTACGACCTCGTCGCCGAGTCCTCACGCCGCCGTGCCGGGAGCACGGGGGACGACCCCCGGTCGCTGCGCCGGCGGCTGGCCGGTCTCCCGGCCGAGGAGCGCGAGCAGGAGGTGCGGCGGCTGGTGCTGAACGCGGCCGCCGCCGTGCTGGGGCACCGGGACGCGGGGGCCGTCGATCCGGACCGGGGGTTCCTGGAGTCCGGCTTCGACTCGCTCACCGCGACCCAGCTGCGGACCAGGATCAACGCGGCGACGGGACTGCGGCTGCCGCCGATGGTGGTCTTCGACTGCAAGACCCCGGCCGGACTCGCCCAGCACGTGTCCACCGAACTCGCGGCCGCCCCGGCACCGGACGAGGCAGCTTCCCCTGCCGCCTCCACCGCCTCCACCGCCCCAGAGCCCGGAACCGGACCCGGAACCGGACCCGGAACCGCTCCCGCCGGCGACGGCGCGGAGACGCTGACTGCCCTGTGGCGCGCGGGCGTCCTCACCGGGGACGTACCGAAGACCTTCGCGATGCTGCGTGCCGTGGCCGATCTGCGTCCGCAGTTCACCTCGCCCTCCGAGCTGGCGGCGCTCCCGGAACCGGCGGTGCTGGCGCAGGGCGACCAGGGGCCCCGGCTGGTCTGCGTCTCCACGCCCATGGTGGCGGGCGGTGTGCACCAGCACGCCCGGCTGGCCGCGCCGTTCCGGGGGG
This sequence comes from Streptomyces boncukensis, assembly GCF_011045075.1. Taxonomy (GTDB): domain Bacteria; phylum Actinomycetota; class Actinomycetes; order Streptomycetales; family Streptomycetaceae; genus Streptomyces; species Streptomyces boncukensis. The sequence goes on along the minus strand of NZ_JAAKZZ010000435.1, from coordinate 3,332 downwards.
TGCGGAACGTGTCGGCGCTGCCGCTGCCCGGCTTCGGGCGGGACGAGAAGCTGCCCGCCACCGCAGGCGCCGCCGTCGAGGCGCTGGCCGAGGCGGCGCTGCGGGCGGCGGAGGACGAGCCGTTCGTCCTGGTCGGCTACTCCTCGGGCGGCGTCCTCGGCTATGCGACCGCGCATCTGCTGGAGCGCACCGCGCCGGACCGGCTCGCCGGGGTCGTGCTGCTGGACTCGTATGCCGTCACCGACCACGGCATGCCCGCCGGCTTCGAGCACATGACGTACCGCATGCTGGAGATGGAGTCGACCTTCGGCCCGTACGACAGCGCGCAGCTCTCGGCAATGAGCCGGTACTTCCATTTCCTGCCCGAATTCACCCGGGAGAGCGTCGGGGTGCCGGTGCTGTTCGTCGGGGCGGAGAAGTCGTTCCTCCCCGGGGAATCGGCGGACTTTCCCCGGGCGCTGCCCTGGGATCCCGCGCACACCTTCGTCGCGGCGGACGCGAACCACTTCACGCTGGTGGAGGGCGACTCCGAGCAGACGGCCCGCATCATGGACGACTGGCTGCGCTCGGCACTGTGAACGCGGCGACCGCGTGAACGCGGCGACCGCCGCGCGCGGGCAGCCGTACGAGTAGGGGTGGCCGGAAGAGCTTAGGGGCTTTCCGGCCGCCCTCCCGCCCATACCGTCGTGTCCAGCTGCGTTGATTCGATTGAGGTGATTGCGTTGTCGCTGGATCCCAGCGCCAAGGGCACGGTGCCGTTCGGTGAGCACCACACGTGGTACCGAGTCACGGGGGATCTGCGCTCCGGACGGCCCGCGCTCGTGGTCGTACACGGCGGGCCCGGCGCGACCCACGACTCGCTGGTCAACCTCGCGGCCCTGGCGGAGGACGGCTGGCCGGTCGTCCACTACGACCAGCTCGGCAACGGCGGCTCCAGCCACCTCCCGGACCGGGGCGCCGACTTCTGGTCCGTAGAGCTGTTCCTGGACGAGCTGGACAATCTGCTGAAGCAGCTCGGTGTCGCCGACGACTATGTGCTCTTCGGCCATTCCTGGGGCGGCATCCTGTCCGCCAAACACGCCGCGGGGAAACCCGCGGGGCTGCGCGGTCTCATCCTCGCCGATTCCCCGGCTTCGTATCCGCAGTGGCGCCGTGAGATGGACGCGCTGCGCGCCCAGCTTCCCCCCGGAGTCGACGAGAAGCTCCGAAAGCACGAGGCGGCAGGGACGACCGACAGCCAGGAATACCTGGAGGCCACCATGGTCTTCTACGCGCGGCACGTGTGCCGCATGGACCCCTGGCCGCGCGAATACATGGCCACGTTCATGGAAATCTACAACGACCCCACCGTCTACTTCACCATGAACGGGCCGACCGAATTCCATGTGACCGGCACACTGCGGGACTTCTCGGTGACCGACTGCGCCGCCGATATCGAGGTGCCCACCCTGCTCGTCTCGGGCCGGTACGACGAGGCGACCGAGGCGGTCGTCCGGCCGTACCACGAGCTGATACCCGATGTCCGCTGGGAGATCTTCGACGCGTCCAGCCACGTGCCCAACCTGGAGGAGCCCGAGCGCTTCCGCGAGGTCATGCGCGACTTCCTGAAGGAACTCGAACAGCAGAGGAACGGGTGACAGTGGACGCATCTGTCGAGGACATCGTCGAGGCGCTCCGTGACGCGCTGGTGGAGAACGAGCGGCTGCGCAAGCAGAACGGCCGGCTGACCGCTGCCGCCTCCGAGCCGATCGCCATCGTCGGAATGGCCTGCCGCTTCCCGGGCGGCGTGGCGAACCCCGAGGACCTGTGGCGGCTCGTCGCGGAGGGGACCGACGCCATCTCCGCCTTCCCGGCCGACCGCCACTGGGACATCGAAGGGCTGTACGACCCGGAAGCCGCCGGCAAGGCGGGCAAGAGCTATGTGCGCGAGGGCGGGTTCCTGCACGACGCCGCCGAGTTCGACGCGGACTTCTTCGGGATCAGTCCGCGCGAGGCGCTGGCGATGGACCCGCAGCAGCGGCTGCTGCTGGAGACCTCCTGGGAGGCGATCGAACGCTCCGGGACCGACCCGGCCTCGCTGCGCGGCAGCCGTACCGGAGTCTTCGCCGGCGTCATCTACCACGACTACGCCACCGCCGGAGACGACGGCACGACGGGCAACGGCAGCCTGGTCTCCGGCCGCGTCGCCTACACGCTGGGGCTGGAGGGCCCGGCGGTCTCGGTCGACACCGCGTGCTCGTCGTCGCTGGTGGCCATGCACTGGGCCATGCAGGCGCTGCAGCGCGGCGAGTGCGCGCTGGCGCTGGCGGGGGGCGTGACGGTGATGTCGACCCCGCAGACGTTCATCGAGTTCAGCGCCCTGCGCGGACTGGCGCCCGACGGGCGGTGCAAGCCGTTCGCCGCGGCGGCGGACGGCACGAGCTGGGGCGAGGGCGCGGGCATGCTGCTGCTGGAGCGGCTGTCGGACGCGCGCCGCAACGGCCACCCGGTGCTGGCGGTGGTACGCGGCTCCGCCGTCAACCAGGACGGCGCCTCCAACGGCCTCACCGCGCCCAGCGGCCTCGCCCAGCAGCGCGTCATCCGCCAGGCGCTCGCCGACGCGCGTATCCCCGCCGCCCAGGTCGACGCGGTCGAGGGACACGGCACGGGCACCACCCTGGGCGACCCGATCGAGGCCCAGGCCCTCCTCGCCACCTACGGCCAGGACCGCCCGGAGGGACAGCCGCTGTGGCTGGGCTCCATCAAGTCCAACATCGGCCACGCCCAGGCCGCCGCCGGGGTCAGCGGCATCATCAAGATGGTCGAGGCGCTGCGCCACGACACGCTGCCCAAGACCCTCCACGTCGACCAGCCCTCCAGCTACGTCGACTGGGCGGAGGGCGGCGTGGAGCTGCTGACGGAGCCGCGGCAGTGGCCGCGCACACCGGACCGCCCGCGCCGCGCGGGCATCTCGTCCTTCGGCGTCAGCGGCACGAACGCGCACGTCATCATCGAGGAACCCCCGGCGGAGGAGTCCGCGGAGGGATCGGCGGAGGCGCCGGGCACCGCTGAGGCGGCGGGCTGGCCCGTCGGCGTCCCGGTCCCGTGGCCGGTCTCCGCCCGGAGCACGGAGGCGCTGTGCGCCCAGGCCGAACGCGTCCACGCCCACGCTGCCCACCACGAACCCCGCCCCGTCGACCTGGGCTACTCCCTGGCGACGACACGAGCGGCCCTGGAGCAGCGGGCGGTGGTGCTCGCGGAGGACCGGGAGTCGGGTTTGGCGGGGCTGGAGGCGTTGGCGGCGGGTGCGGTGTCGGCTGGTGTGGTGCGGGGTGCGGTGCGCAGTGGTGGGG
>NZ_JAAKZZ010000434.1 GCF_011045075.1 Streptomyces boncukensis | reverse complement strand
CCCCGTGCACCCTGCCCACCCTGCGCACCCGGAAGGGCCGTACGCGGACCCGGCGTACGGGGGCACAGCCCCGCCCGCCGGCCTGCACGCCCAGCTGCGCGACTACCAGCTCCGCGGGCTCGCCTGGCTGGAGGAGATGACCTCGCTCGGGCTGGGCGGCTGTCTCGCCGACGACATGGGGCTGGGCAAGACCGTCACCCTGATCGCCCTCCATCTGCGCCGCGCCGAGGCGGGGGCCTGCGGCCCGACGCTGGTCGTCTGCCCCGCCTCGCTGCTCGGCAACTGGCAGCGGGAGATCGCCCGGTTCGCGCCCGGCGTGCCCGTCCGCCGCTTCCACGGCGCCGGGGCCGCCCGCGGCCTCGACGGCACCGGGACCGGCTTCGTGCTCACCACCTACGGCACGCTCCGCTCCCGCGCGGCGCAGCTCGCCGCGCACAGCTGGGACATGGTCGTCGCGGACGAGGCCCAGCACGTCAAGAACCCCCGCTCCGCCACGGCCCGCGCTCTGCGCACCGTCCACGCCCCCGCCCGCGTGGCGCTGACCGGCACCCCCGTGGAGAACAACCTCTCCGAGCTGTGGGCCCTGCTCGACTGGACGACCCCCGGGCTGCTCGGCCCGCTGCGGACCTTCCGCGCCCGGCACGCCCGCGCGGTCGAGTCCGGCGAGGACCCGGAGGCGACGGAGCGGCTGGTCCGGCTCGTCCGCCCGTTCCTGCTGCGGCGCCGCAAGACCGACCCCGGCATCGTCCCCGAACTGCCGCCCAAGACCGAGACCGACCACCCCGCCCCGCTCAGCAGGGAGCAGGCCGCGCTGTACTCCGCGGTGGTCCGCGAGACGCTCGCCGAGATCGAGGCGGCGGCGGGCATGGCACGGCGCGGGCTGGTGATGAAGCTGCTGACCGCCCTCAAGCAGATCTGCAACCATCCGGCGCAGTATCTGCGCGAGACGGTGCCCCGCGGAGCGGTGGCCCGCTCCGGGAAGCTCGACCTCCTCGACGAACTGCTGACGACCATCCTCGCGGAGGACGGCGCGGCCCTGGTGTTCACGCAGTACGTCGAGATGGCGCGGCTCATCGAACGCCACCTGGACGCGCGCGGTATCGCCACCCAGACGCTGCACGGCGGTACGCCCGTGGCCCGGCGTGAGCGGATGGTGGACCGCTTCCAGAGCGGCCGGGTGCCCGTCTTCCTGCTCTCCCTCAAGGCGGCGGGCACGGGCCTCAACCTGACCCGCGCGTCCCACGTCGTCCACTACGACCGCTGGTGGAACCCGGCGGTGGAGGAGCAGGCCACCGACCGCGCCTACCGCATCGGCCAGACCCAGCCCGTCCAGGTGCACCGGCTGCTCACGGAGGGCACGGTCGAGGAGCGGGTCGCCGAACTCCTCGCCGCGAAGCGGCAGCTGGCCCAGGCCGTGCTCGGCGGCGGCGAGGCCGCGCTCACCGAGCTGACCGACACGGAGCTGGCCGACCTCGTCGCGCTGCGGAGCCCGCGATGACGGCCGGCGGAATCCCCGCGACCCCCGGGGCGGGGGCCGGGACGGAAGCAGCGGGAGCCACGGGACGGGACGCGGCCGGCACCGCGTGGCTGCGCGCCCTGGAGCGCGCGGCCCCCGACTCCGCACGCCTCGCGCGCGGGCGGGCGTACGCACGCGGCGGCGGCGTCGACGCGCTCCGGTTCGGTCCCGGGCGGGTCGTCGGGTATGTGCGCGGGAGCCGTCCCCGCCCGTACCGCGCCCAGCTCCGCATGCCCGAGCTGGCCGCGGGGGAGTGGGACGCGCTGCTCGGCACCGTCGCCGCCCGGCCGGGCCTGATGGCCGCGCTGCTGGACAGGGAGCTGCCGCCCGCCCTCGTCGAGGAGGCGGCAGCGGCGGGTGCCCGGCTGCTGCCGGCGCCGGGCGAGCTCAGCGCCTCCTGCAGCTGTCCGGATCCGGTCCGCCCCTGCAAGCACGCGGCAGCGCTCGCCTATGAGACGGCGCGGCTGCTGGACGGCGACCCCTTCGCCCTGCTGCTGATGCGCGGACGGAGCGAGTCGGAGATCCTGGACGACCTCTCCCGCCGACAGCGCGCCTCCGGCGCCCCGGAGGCGCCCGCGCCGCCCGCGCCCCCGCTGCTGCCGTCCGTCTCCGCCGACGCCGCCCGTGCGACGGACATCCGCCCCCCGCCGCCGGAGCCGCTCGGCGTCCCCGATCCGCCGGGGGAGCCCCGCGGGTATCCCTCGGTCCCGGGCGGGCCCAGCCCGGAAGCGCTGGAGTTCCTCGCAGCGGACGCGGCCCAGCGCGCGTACGCGGCGCTCGCGCACGGCGCGCACCCGCTGCCCCCGCTGTCCGAGTGGCAGGACGCCGTACGGCTCGCCGCCGGCCATCCGCGCCTCACCGGGCGGCGCGCCCTCTCGCCGCTGTTCGCCGGGCTCGCGCGGGCGGCCGGACACACAGCGCGGGAGCTGACCCGCGCGGCGGCGGCCTGGCGGCAGGGCGGCGAGAGCGGGCTCGCGGCCCTGGAGGAGCCCTGGGACCCGCCCGCGGGCGGGTTCGACCGGGCCCGCGGCGCGCTTGCCGCCGCGGGTCTGCCCCGGATGACGATAGGGCGGAACCGCCTCACCGACCCCACGGGCACCGTGCAACTCCGCTACGGACACGACGGCCGCTGGTATCCGTACCGCAGCGATCCCGGTGCGGACGACTGGTGGCCGGAGGGCCGCGCCGACCCCGACCCGACGCGAGCCCTGCCGGACTGCTGAGCAAGTCGGCCCCCCAGCCGTCTCGCCCCCCAGCCATCTCGCCCCGATAGGCTGCGCGCCCCGGCACTTCTGGAGGTGTCCCGGTGGCCGGCGAACAGACCCTCACCCGCAGGCTCGGTGTCCTGGACGCCGTGGTCGTCGGGCTCGGCTCGATGATCGGGGCGGGCATCTTCGCCGCGCTCGCGCCCGCGGCCGACGCCGCAGGCGGGGCGCTGCCCCTCGCACTCGCCGCCGCGGCGGTCGTGGCGTACTGCAACGCCACCTCCTCGGCCCGGCTCGCCGCCCGCTACCCCGCCTCCGGCGGCACCTACGTCTACGGGCGCGAGCGCCTCGGCCCCTTCTGGGGCTACCTCGCGGGCTGGAGCTTCGTCGTCGGCAAGACCGCCTCCTGCGCGGCGATGGCGCTCACCGTCGGCGCGTACGTGTGGCCGGGGCAGGCGCACGCGGTGGCGGTGGCCGCCGTGGTGGCGCTGACCGCCGTGAACTGCGCGGGGGTCCACAAGTCGGCACGGCTGGCCCGGATTCTGGTCGCGGCGGTCCTCGCGGTGCTCGCCGCGCTGGTGACCGCGGTGACCACCAGCGGTGCGGCCGACGCCGGCCGGCTCGACCTGGCCGCCGACGCCTCCGTGGGCGGCGTACTGCAGGGCGCGGGCCTGCTGTTCTTCGCGTTCGCCGGGTACGCGCGGATCGCGACGCTCGGCGAGGAGGTGCGCGATCCGCGGCAGACCATCCCGCGCGCCATCCCGCTGGCGCTCGGCGTCACGCTCGCCGTGTACGCCGCCGTCGCGCTGGCGGCCCTCTCGGTGCTGGGCCCGCGCGAACTGGCCGACGCGAGCGCCCCGCTGACGGAGGCGGCGCGCGCGTCCGGCGCGGACTGGCTGGCGCCCGCCGTACGGGTCGGCGCCGCGCTGGCCGCGCTCGGCTCGCTGCTCGCGCTGATCCTCGGCGTCTCCCGCACCACCCTCGCGATGGCCAGGGACCGCCATCTGCCCGGTGCGCTGGCCGCCGTGCACCCCCGGTTCCGGGTGCCGCACCGCGCCGAGTGGGCGGTCGGCGCTGTCGTCGCCGTGGTCGCCGCCACGGCGGATGTGCGCGGCGCCATCGGCTTCTCCTCCTTCGGCGTGCTGCTCTACTACGCCGTGGCCAACGCCTCGGCGTGGACGCTGCCGCGCGACGCGGACCGGCTGCCCCGGCTCGTACCGGCGCTCGGTCTGGCCGGCTGTCTGGTGCTGGCCTGCACGCTGCCGCTCACCTCCGTGCTCCCGGGCGCAGGGGTGCTCGCGCTCGGTGCCGCTGCCTACGCCGTGCGCCGGCGCGTCCGGCGAGGCGGGGGCGCGGAGACGGACGGCCCCGCGCGGTGATCCTTCCCGCGAGCGCTACGGTGGCACCCGACCACCCCGGACGGCGACTTGGCGGGGAGGCGGGACGCCGTCTGTCGTATCACCGCGGGGACCCGCGCCGTTCCGCGCGGGCCCGGCGCCGGACCAAGCGCTTCCGCACGCTCCTCACAGGGGGATCGCACCGTGACGACCGCAGCACTCTCCGACGCCTACGCGACCCTGACGGCCGAACAGGCGCGGCTCTACCGGCTGCTCGGGCTGTACCCGGGCCCGACGGTGGACATCGGTACCGTCGTCTGCCTGGCCGGCGCCGACCCGGACACCGCGCAGGACCTGCTGTACGCGCTGGAGGACGCGGGGCTCCTGCAGGAGGGTGACGACGGGCGGTACCGCTTCTGCGGCGCGGCCCGGCCGCACGCCCGCGAGCGCGCGGGGGAGGTGGAGCACGAGGCGGAGCGCGCGGCCGTACTGGAGCGCTGCGTGGACTACTACACCACCGGCACCGCCTTCGCCGACCTCGCCGTGCTGGGCGAGCTGCGGCTGCGGACCGGCGGCGAGGCGGCGCGCCGCGCCGGCGCCTTCGACCCCTTCGCGGGCCCGGACCGCCGTCGCGCGGCGCTGGGCTGGCTGCTCGCGGAGCGGCAGGACGCGCTGGCCGTGCTGCGCGCCGCCGTCGAGCACGACGGCATGGCGCACCGGGCGTGGCAGCTCGCGGAGTCCCTCACCGCCGTCTATCTCCACCGCCGCCACCCCGAGGACTGGAAGGAGTGCTGCGCGCTCGGCGCCGAGGCGGCCGCCGTCGACGGCGCCCGCGCCGCCGAGGCCCGGCTGCGGGCGCTGCTCTCCCGCCCGCTGCTCGACCTGGGGGAGGAGCAGGCCGCGCGGGAGCAGCTGGACCGCGCGCTCGCGCTCGCCGAGGAGACCGGCGAGCCGCGGCTGCGGGCCCTGGCCCTGGGCCTGGACGGCCGCTACTGGCAGCCGCGCGACCCGGACCGTGCCCGCACCGCGTACGGGACCGCCGTCGCCCTCAGCGAACAGGCGGACGATGTGCGCGGTGCCGCGTTCGCGCGCTGCTTCCTGGGCGCCGCGCTCGGTGCGGCCGGGGAGCACGAGGAGGCAGCGCCGGTGCTGCGGGCCGCGCGGGAGGGGCTGCGGGAGCTGGCGGACCGGGACCCCCTGGCGGGCCGCATGCTGACGGAGCTCGGCGGCGCGTGGCAGGCGCTCGGCGAGCGTGCGGAGGCCCGCGAGTGCTACGAGCGCGCCGTGCGCGAGCTGCGCGCGCACCAGGCCGCGCACTACGAGGCCGAGGCGCTCGAAGCCCTCGCGGCCTGGGAGCGGGACGCCGGGGACCCGGCCTCGGCCCCGGACCTGCTGGCGCGCGCCCTGGAGCTGTACGAGGCGGGCGACAGCCCGCGCGCCGGGGAACTGCGCGCAGAGCTCGCCCGTACCGGGCCCGCGACGGGATCCGGGGCCTGACGGCGCCTCAGCTCCTGCCGCCGCCGTCCACCGTGACCCGGATCTTCGACTGCTTGTGCGGGAGCGCGTCCCAGTCCTCCATGGGCGTCGCCGTCAGACCCCGCGCCTCGGCCAGGGCGATCAGGGTGCCGGGACGGTAGTAGAAGTCCTCGCGCAGCACATGGTGCTCCGTGCCGTCCGTGCGGTTGTAGGTGAAGTCGAAGAACCCTCCCGGCTTCAGAACGCGCGGGACATGGGTGAGGCACTCCTCGATGACGTGCCGCGGCGAGTGCGAGAAGACGCTGTGCGCGTGCACCGCGTCGAAGTGCGCGTCCGGGAAGTGCGCCAGGCGGAGGTTGTCGACGACGCAGAGGTGCGGCAGCTTGTGCTGCAGCCCGTGCGACACCAGGACGCGCTGGGCGGCCAGCAGGATGTCGGGCGAGATGTCGACGCCGTAGTAGTGGCCCGGCTCCAGGTAGTCGATGAAGCGCCAGCCCGCGCGCAGATTTCCGCAGCCGATCTCCAGCAGCCGGTGGGACGGCGCCAGCCCGTGCGAGCGCAGATAGCTGAACTGCAGCTCGCCCAGCGCCATCCAGCGCTCCTGCGATGCGGTGCCGACGGCGCCGTTGGGGTTGCGCGCGGTGTCCGAGCGCATCACGGCCCGGTAGTACGCGACGTGGTCGTCGCCCGTCGCGCGCCGCAGCCGCCAGTCGCGGACCAGCCGCCGTACGTACGGCCCGATCCTGGCGGGGTGCCGGGCCGCGTGCCGCAGCTGCTGGAGCGGCGAGGGGCGGGTGCGGACCTGAGGCGGCTGCGCCGTCCCGGACGGGTCCGGGAGAGCCGATCCGGAGACGGC
>NZ_JAAKZZ010000433.1 GCF_011045075.1 Streptomyces boncukensis | reverse complement strand
GGGCCGGTCGCCGGGGCGGGGGAGCACCGCGTCGCGGGTGAGCACCACCAGAAGCGAACCGGCGCACCGCTCATCGGCCGACCACTGCTGCAGCGCGTCCAGCACCCGCCCGGTGAGGGCCCGCACCCGGGCCGGTCCGTCGTCGGCGTCACCGTCCTGCGCGTCGACGGCACGCAGAACGACGGCCCGGGGGAGCGGTTCACCGGCGGGCAGAGTGGCAGGCCCGATGGCGTCGACGGCCACGCCGGACGGCGCCGCGCCGGGCTCCGGGGCCGCCGGCAGCGGGCTCCATTCCAGTCGGCACAGGCCGTCACTCGGCACCTCGGGCTGCGGCAGTTCCGCCACCGGGCGCAGGGCCAGCCGGTCGACCGAGAGGACCGGCTCGCCGGTGTGGTCCGCCGCTGCGAGGGCCACGCCGCCGTCGTGCGGCACGAGCCGGACCCGCAGCGCGGCCGCGCCGGCAGCCCGCAGCGTCACCCCGGTGAACGAGAACGGCAGCCCCGCGGCGCCCGCGCCGGCGGCGGGATCGGCGCCGGCCTGAGCCTGGAGAGCGGCGTCCAGCAGCGCCGGGTGAATGCCGTAGGCGCGTGCCTGGGGTTCGTCGGACTCCGGCAGGCGCACCTCGGCGAAGATCTCCTCGCCACGCCGCCACAGGCTCCGGAGGCCGCGGAACGCCGCGCCGTACTCCAGACCGGCGCCGCCCAGCAGACCGTAGACGTCGTCCACCGGCACATCGACCGCGCCGGCCGGCGGCCACTGCCGCGACCAGCCGCCGTCCGGGTCCTGGTCCCCGGGCGTGTCGCGGGCCAGTACGCCGCTCGCGTGCGGGGTCCACGCGTGGTCGGGCCAGCCGTCGTCCGCGGGGGTGCCGGGCCGCGCGTACACGGTCAGGTCCCGCCGCCCGGTCTCGTCCGCGGCGCCGACGGCGACCTGGAGCTGGACGCCGCCCCGCTCGGGCAGTACCAGCGGCTGCTGCAGCACCAGCTCCTCGATGCGCCCGCAGCCGGCCTGGTCGCCGGCGCGGATCGCGAGCTCCACGAACGCGGTGCCGGGCAGCACGGTGCGGCCCAGAACCACGTGGTCGGCCGACCACTGCGGCCGGCCCGTCGAGAGCCAGCCGAAGAAGAGCAGTTCGTCGCCCTCGGCGAGGCTGACGCCGGCGCCGAGCAGCGGGTGCCGGGTGACCCCGAGCCCGGCCGCCGCCACGTCGCCGGACGACCCCGGCGGGCGCGGCCAGTAGCGCTCCGTCTCGAACGCGTACGTGGGCAGGGCGACGGGACGCCCGGTGACGCCGGGGAACACGGCCGACCAGTCGGGAGTCGCCCCGTTCGCGTGCAGCTCGGCCAGTGCGGCCGCCGCGGCGGCCGGTTCGCCGAGCGTCGGCCGCAGCGCGGGCACCACGACGGCGTCTTCCGCGTGGTGCGCGAGCGACTGCGCTGCCATGGCGGACAGGACGCCGTCCGGCCCGAGTTCGAGGTACCGGCTCACGCCGTGTGCGTCCAGCCAGGCGACCCCGTCGGCGAACCGGACCGCCTCACGCACCTGGCGGACCCAGTAGTCCGGGTCGGTGAGCTCGTCGGCCCCGACCACCGCTCCGGTGAGGTTGGAGACGATCGCAAGGGACGGGCTCCGATAGGTCAGGCCGGCGGCGATCGCCCGGAACTCGTCCAGCATCGGGTCCATATGGGCCGAGTGGAACGCGTGGGACACCCGCAGGCGCCGGGTCCGCACCCCTTCTTCCCGCCACTGCGCGGCCAGTCGCTCGACGGCGTCGCGGTCGCCGGAGACGACCACCGAGGACGGCTCGTTGACGGCGGCGACGCCGACCCGGTCGGTCGGCCGGAGCGCCGCGCGGACCTCGTCCTCGCCGGCCCGGACCGCGAGCATCGCACCGTCGCCGGACATCCCCCGCATCAGCCGGCCCCGGGCCGCGACGAGGGTGCAGGCGTCCCGCAGCGACCACACCCCGGCCACATGGGCGGCGGCCAGTTCACCGATGGAGTGGCCCAGCAGGTAGTCGGGGGCGATGCCCCAGTGCGCGAACAGCCGGTAGAGCGCGACTTCAAGGGCGAACAGCCCGGCCTGGGTGTACTCGGTGGAGTCCAGCAGCCCGGCCTCGGGCGTTCCCCGCTCGGCGAACAGCACCTCGCGCAGCGGATGTTCCAGATGCGGCTCCACACCGGCGCACACGGCGTCGAGTTCCCGGGCGAACACCGGCTCCGCGGCGTACAGCGCGCGGCCCATGCCCGCCCGCTGCGCGCCCTGCCCGGTGAACAGCATCGCGAGCTTGCCCGCCGACCGGGTCCTGCGGGCCGCGCCGTACCGGACCAGGCCGCTGTCCGTGCCGTGCTCCACGGCGGCCAGCGCGGCGAGCAGCTCGTCGCGGTCCCCGGCGACCGCGACGGCGCGCTGCGGCAGCGCCGCACGCGTCACCGCCAGCGCGTGACCGAGGTCCGCGGGGTCGAGGCCGGGTTCGGACTCCAGGAGCGTCCGCAGCCGGGCGGCCTGCGCGGGCAGCGCAGACACCGTCTTGGCGCTGATCGGGAACGGCAGCATCGCCCCGGCGGGACGCTCGCGGCGGGACGGCGTGTCGGGCGCGGCGTCGGGCGCGGAGCCGGACGGGGCATCGGACGGAGCGTCGGGCCCCTCTGGTTCGGGTGCCTGTTCGAGGATCAGGTGGGCGTTCGTCCCGCTCAGCCCGAACGAGGAGACGCCCGCGCGGTGCGGGTCGCCCGTCCGCGGCCAGTCGCGGGCCTCGGTGAGCAGCTCGACCGCGCCGGCGGTCCAGTCGACGTGCCCGGTGGGCTCGTCCACGTGCAGGGTCGGCGGCAGCGCGCCGTGCCGCAGGGCGAGCACCGTCTTGATCACCGACGCGACACCTGCGGCGGCCTGGGTGTGGCCGATGTTGGACTTGACCGAGCCGATCCACAGCGGCCGCTCGGCCGGCCGGTCCTGCCCGTAGGCCGCGATCAGCGACTGCGCCTCGATCGGGTCTCCGAGGGTCGTCCCGGTGCCGTGCGCCTCGACCGCGTCGACCTGGCCGGGCGTCAGACGCGCGTCGGCCAGCGCCTGCAGGATCACACGCTGCTGCGACGGCCCGTTGGGCGCTGTGAGCCCGTTGGACGCGCCGTCCTGGTTGACCGCCGAGCCGCGCACGACGGCGAGCACCGGATGGTTCAGCCGGAGCGCGTCGGACAGCCGCTCCACCACCAGGACGCCGACGCCCTCGGACCAGCCGGTGCCGTCGGCCGCCGCCGCGAAGGACTTGCACCGGCCGTCGGCGGCCAGGCCGCCCTGCCGGCCGAACTCCGAGAACACACTCGGCGTGGCCATCACCGTCACACCGCCCGCGAGCGCCAGGGTGCTCTCGCCGCGCCGCAGGGACTGGCACGCCAGATGCAGCGCCACCAGCGACGACGAGCAGGCCGTGTCCACGGTGACCGCGGGCCCCTCCAGGCCCAGGGTGTACGCGACCCGGCCGGATATCACCGCGGTCGCGCCGCCGGTCAGCAGATAGCCCTCGTTGCCCTCCTCTGCGCCGGCCAGCAGCGAGGTGTAGTGCTGGTCGTTGGCGCCGACGAACACGCCGGCGCGGCTGCCCCGCAGCGACGACGGGTCGATCCCCGCGGCCTCCACCGCCTCCCAGGACGTCTGCAGCAGCAGCCGTTGCTGCGGGTCCATGGCCAGCGCCTCACGCGGCGAGATGTCGAAGAACGCCGGGTCGAACCGCGCGGCGTCGTCGACGAAGCCGCCTTCACGCGCTTCATGGGCCGCACGGGACTCACGGGACTCACGGGATTCACGGGATTCATCGCCGCCCGGCCGCTCGGAGTGCGGACCGGCGGACTCGGCGCCCGCGTCGGGCGGAGGGGGGAGCTGCCAGCCACGGTCGTCGGGGAACGGGCCGATGGCGTCGCCGCCCGCCAGAACGAGCCGCCACAAGTCCTCGGGGGTGCGCACACCGCCGGGGAACCGGCAGCTCATACCGACGACGGCGACCGGCTCCTGACCGCCTTTCTCAGCTTCGCGCAGCCGTTGCTTCGTCTGGTGCAGGTCCGCGGTGACCAGCTTCAGATATTCACGAAGCGTGCTGTCGTCCACCATCTGAAGGGAACCTCTTTCCGTGGGCGACACAACTGGCCGGCTGTCGCTTGCCAAAGACCCCATTTACAAGACCCCGAGCCAAAGAAAGGCTAGGCGCCGCCGAGGGCCGGATCCAACCCCTGCCCAGCCGGTAAGGACGCTGAAGAACTCTAGGGGGACATCTAGGGGTTGACGCGGGCCGTCGCCCCCATAGGCTTTTGATGCTGCATTCAATCGGATTGGCTGGGCTAATAGTGGAAAGTCCCCGAATACTTTTCGACTTGACCGATCCGGCCCTGATGAACAATCGGTACGAATATTATCGCCGGTTGCGCGAAACCGAACCGGTCCACCGTTCACCGCTGGGATTCTGGACGCTCGCCCGCTACGCCGACGTCGAGACGTTCCTGCGTGCGCCGCAGTCCTCGTCGGCCACGCCGGACGACCCCATGTTCGTCGCGATGCGCGGCGGCCGTGAGGCCCCCGCCATGCGCAGCATGCGGCGGTGGATGTCGGCCAAGAGCGGCGAGGAGCACCGGCGGCTGCGCGGGCTGGTGGCACGAGCACTCACCCCGAACGCCGTCGAGCGGCTCCGGCCGGAGATCCACCGGATCGTCACCAGCCTGATCGACGACATGGGCGACGGCGAGATCGAGCTGATCAGCCAGTTCGCCACGCCCGTGCCGATCGCCGTCATCTGCGGGCTGCTCGGCATCCCGATCGAGGACGCGTGGCAGTGCCTGGAGTGGACGAACGCCATCGCGAACATCATCGACCCGCTCATCACCCCCCAGATGCGCATCGCGATGAACAGGGCCGAGCCGCAGTTCAGCGCGTATATCCAGGAGCAGATGGAGCTGCGGCGCAAGCACCCGCGCGACGACGTGCTCACCATGCTGATGCAGAAGGACGCGGGCGGCGACAGACTGAGCGACGAGGACGTCATCGCCCAGGTGCTGCTGCTGTTCAACGCCGGCCACGAGACCACGCTCAACGTCATCGGGAACGCCCTCCACGCGCTGCTCACCCACCCTGACCAGCTGCGGACCCTGCGCGAGCACCCCGAGCTCATCGAGCCCTCGTTCGAGGAACTCGTCCGGTTCAACGCCCCGGTGCAGATCATCTCCCGGCAGCTGACCGGCGACCTGGCCATCGACGGCACCGTCATCCCGGCCGGCTCCCCGGTGCTGGGCATCGCCGGGGCCGCGCACCGCGACCCGGCCAGGTTCGAGGACCCGGACCGGCTGGATGTGCGCCGCACCGGGGTGCGGTCGCTCGCCTTCGGCTCCGGCCCGCATGCCTGCATCGCCGCCATGCTGGGCAAGACAGAGGTCTCCATCGCTCTCACCGAGCTGCTGCGGCGGTACGAGACGATCGAGCTCGCCACGGACGCGCCGCAGTGGCACACGCGCTTCAGCTTCGTCCTCGGGCTCACGGAACTCCCGCTGCGGGTCACGTTCCGCCGGTAGCCGGTAGCCGGTAGCCGGCGGCGGGCTCCGGTCCCGCCCCCGGCCGCGCTCTCACCCGAGCTCCTCCAGCCACCGGCCGATGGCCATCGCCGTCGTCTCGCCGTGCTCGCGCATGATCGTGAGGTGGTTGCCGGGCACGTCGACAGCCGTGTGCGGCAGGCCCCACGAGGCCCGCCAGTCCTCGTCGCGGCTCCAGTCCCCGAGCGGCTCCGTCGCCCGCACCACCAGCGTCGGAGCCTGGATCTCGCGGGGGTGGAAGTTCGCGAACATCAGGCCGTACCACGCCTGTGCGGTGATACGGATGTCGTTCACGGGCACGTACATGTCCTCGCGTTCGAACATGCCCTCGTTGAACTCGTCCTGCCAGTCCTCGTGCACCGGCCGGTCCAGCGGGTACGTGTCGACGAGAGCGACACCCGCCGGCACGACGCCCATCCGCTCCAGCCGGTAGGCGAGCGCGTGGGCGACCAGTCCGCCGCCGGAGTGCCCGACGATCACGAACGGGTCGTCGCCGACGGCCTCCAGCAGCGTCCTGGCCTGCCAGGACAGCATCGGATCGGGACCCGCAGGCAACAGCTCGCCGTCGCGGTAGCCGGGCACCGGCAGCGCGATCACGTCGCGCTGCCCGCGGAACGGTGTGGCGAACCGGGCGAACTCGTGGGCGCCGGCCACGGCGGAGATGCCGCACTGGCCGACGATCCGGGTCCGCGCGTCACCGCGGGCGAGGAAGACCGGCTTGGGCGGCGCCTGGAGCTCGTCGGCGTCCTGGAACTTCGGGCGGTAGCTCGCCGCCTCCATGAGGAACTCCATGAACTTGGCCAGCTTGCCCTCCCGCCCCGCCTCCCGC
>NZ_JAAKZZ010000432.1 GCF_011045075.1 Streptomyces boncukensis | reverse complement strand
GGTGCGGGAAGGTCGGCGGCGGTCCGTGCGCCGCGCGCGGCCTGTCAGTCTACTTCCCGTCGCGCTGGGACGGCCCGGTGCCGGACCGCCGGCCCGTGCGGCGGTTCCCCGTCCCCTTGTGGCCCGGTGTCCTGGCGGCCGGGCCGCGGCGGACCGAGCCGGGCGCGTTCCACTGCTCGCGGCGCCGCGCCCGCCGCTTGGCCAGCTCGGAGGACTCCAGCTGGTAGGGCACCGAGGTGACCATCACCCCCGGCGTGAACAGCAGCCGGGTCTTCAGCCGCAGCGCGCTCTGGTTGTGCAGGACGTGCTCGTACCAGTGGCCGACCACGTACTCGGGGATGAAGACGCTGACGACGTCCCTCGGGCTCTCCTTGCGCAGCCGCCTGACGTAGTCGATCACCGGCCGGGCGATCTCGCGGTAGGGCGAGTCGAGAATGGTGAGCGGGATGTCGATGCCCCGCTCGTCCCACTGCGCGCGCAGCTGGTCGGTCTCCTGCTGGTCCATGTTGACGGTGACGGCCTCCAGGGTGTCCGAGCGCATCAGCCGGGCGTACGTCAGGGCCCGCAGCGTCGGCTTGTGGATCTTGGAGACCAGCACCATGGCGTGCACCCGCGCGGGGCGCGGGGCGCGCTCGCCGGGGTCCTCGGCCGACAGCTCCTCGGAGACGCTGTCGTAGTGCCGCCGGATCGCCGTCATCAGGACGTAGAACAGCGCCATGCCCAGCAGCGAGACCCAGGCGCCGTGCGAGAACTTCGTGACCAGCACGACGACCAGCACCAGCCCCGTGAAGAACGCGCCGAAGGCGTTGATCGCGCGGGAGCGGTGCATCCGGCGGCGCCGCGCCGGGTCGGTCTCGGTGCGCAGCAGCCGGTTCCAGTGCCGCACCATGCCGGTCTGGCTGAGGGTGAAGGAGACGAAGACGCCGACGATATAGAGCTGGATGAGCCGGGTGGAGTCGGCTTCGTAGACCACCACGAGTATGGCGGCGGCGCCCGCGAGCAGCACAATGCCGTTGGAGAACGTCAGCCGGTCCCCGCGGGTGTGCAGCTGGCGCGGCAGATAGCGGTCCTGGGCCAGGATCGAGCCGAGCAGCGGAAAGCCGTTGTACGCGGTGTTCGCGGCCAGGAAGAGCACCAGCGCGGTCGCGGCGGCGAGGTAGATGAACGGCAGCGAGCCGTCGCCGAAGACGGCCGCGGCCACCTGCGAGATCACCGGGTCCTGGTGGTGCCCCGCCCCCGCCGGCACACCGTCGATCAGCAGGTTGTCCGCCGGGTCCTCCGCCATCCGCACATGGGTGGCCAGGGCCAGCGCGATGACGCCGCAGAACATGGTGACGGCGATCAGGCCCATCATGGCCAGCGTGTTCGCGGCGTTCTTGGACTTGGGCTTGCGGAAGGCGGGCACCCCGTTGCTGATCGCCTCGACGCCGGTGAGCGCGGCGCAGCCGGAGGAGAAGGAGCGCAGCAGCAGGAAGGCGAGCGCGAAGCCGCTCAGCCCGGACTCGTCGGTGTGGATGCCGTAGGAGGCGCTGGGCGCGCGCATCTCGTCGCCGAAGACGCCCGCGCGCACCGCGCCCCAGGCCAGCAGCGCGAAGACGCCGAGTACGAAGCAGTAGGTGGGGACGGCGAACAGCTTGCCGGACTCGCGGACGCCGCGCAGGTTCATCAGCGTCAGCAGCACGATCACCCCGACCGCGCAGAGCGTCTTGTGCTCGACGACGAACGGGACGGCGGAGCCCAGGTTCTCCACCCCGGAGGAGATGGAGACGGCGACCGTCAGCACGTAGTCGACCAGCAGCGCGCTGGCGACGGTCAGCCCGGCCCGGCGGCCCAGGTTGGTGGTCGCCACCTCGTAGTCCCCGCCGCCGCTGGGGTAGGCCCGCACGTTCTGCCGGTACGAGGCGACCACGGTGAACATCAGGACGACGACCGCGACGGCGATCCACGGGCTGAAGTGGTACGCCGAGACGCCCGCGATCGACAGCACCAGGAGGACCTCGCCGGGCGCGTACGCCACCGACGACAGCGGGTCGGAGGCGAACACGGGGAGTGCGATGCGCTTGGGGATCAGCGTCTCGCTCAGCCGGTCGCTGCGGAGCGCCCTCCCGAGGAGGAGTCGTTTCGGAACGTCGGTCATCCTGGACACGCAGAGGATCGTATGCCGTCGGCCATGCGATCCTGAGACGGCCCGCTGTACGGGACGAAGGGACGGGCGTGCACATTGTGATCATGGGCTGCGGACGGGTGGGAGCCGAGCTCGCGCAGACCCTGGAGCGGCAGGGCCACACGGTGGCGGTCATCGACCAGGACCCCACCGCTTTCCGCCGCCTCGGCTCCGGCTTCGGCGGGCGCCGGGTCACCGGTGTCGGCTTCGACCAGGACACCCTGCGGGAGGCGGGCATCGAGGAGGCCGGGGCCTTCGCCGCCGTCAGCAGCGGTGACAACTCCAACATCATCTCGGCCCGGGTGGCCCGCGAGATGTTCGGGATCGAGCACGTCGCGGCCCGGATCTACGACCCCCGGCGCGCGGAGGTCTACCAGCGGCTGGGCATCCCGACGGTGGCCACCGTGCGCTGGACGGCCGACCAGATGCTGCGCAGGCTGCTGCCGTCCGGCGCGGAGCCGCTGTGGCGGGACCCGAGCGGCACCGTCCAGCTGGCCGAGGTGCGCGCCTCGCCGCAGTGGGTCGGGCAGCGGGTGAGCCGGCTCCAGGAGGAGGCCGGGGTCCGGGTGGCGTTTCTCACCCGGCTGGGCGAGGCGATGCTGCCCGGCGCCGACACCGTCGTCCAGGAGGGCGATCTGGTGCATGTGATGATGCGCTCCGACCAGGTGGTACAGGTGGAAGAGGTCTTCGCTGCCGGGCCCGAGGGAGAGCACTGATGAGGGTGGCCATCGCGGGAGCGGGCGCGGTCGGCAGGTCGATCGCGGGCGAGCTGCTGGAGAACGGACACGAGGTCCTGCTGATCGACAAGACGCCCTCGGCGATCTCCGTCGAGCGGGTGCCCCAGGCGGAGTGGCTGCTGGCCGACGCGTGCGAGATCACCTCGCTGGACGAGGCGGCGCTGGAGCGCTGCCATGTGGTGATCGCGGCCACCGGCGACGACAAGGTGAACCTCGTGGTCTCGCTGCTCGGCAAGACCGAGTACGGGGTGCCGCGGGTGGTGGCCCGGGTCAACAACCCCAAGAACGAGTGGCTGTTCAACGAGTCGTGGGGGGTGGACGTGGCCGTGTCCACACCGCGGCTGATGTCCGCGCTGGTGGAGGAGGCGGTGAGCGTCGGCGACCTGGTGCGGCTGCTGCGGTTCTCGCAGGGCGACGCGAACCTGGTCGAGCTGACGCTGCCGCCCGAGGCGGCGCTCGCCGGGACCCGGGTCGGGGAAGTGGTCTGGCCCGAGGACACGGCGCTGGTCACGATCATCCGCGGGAACCGGGTGCTCGCGCCCGATCCGGAGGACGCGCTGGAGGCCGGGGACGAGCTGCTGTTCGTCGCCGCCCCGGCGCGCGAGGAGCAGTTGGAGGAGCTGCTGTCGGTGCGGGCTCCGGAGGACTCGGTGTGACGCGCGCCCCGCGGGGGGCGCGTCAGCTCCCGGGAGACTTCGCCGCCTCCTCGCGGGCCTCCCGCTCCTCCCGCTCCTCCCGCTCCTCCATCTCCGCGATGACGTTGATGGGCGCGGGGGCCTTCGCGAGGAAGATCCAGGTGAGGTAGACGGCGAGCAGGAACGGCGGGATCTTCAGCGACACGGTGACCCAGCCGAACTTCGCGGTGTCCGCCCAGAAGTACATCGGGAAGAGCACCGCGCACTTGGCGAGCAGGATGAGGCCCCAGGCGTAGCTCGCCTTCGTATACGCCTTCTTGCGGCCCGGGTTGCGGGTGCGCCAGGAGAGGTTCTCCTTGAACACCGGCCCCAGGACCAGCCCGAGCAGCGGGACGCCCGCCATCGCGGTGACCAGATAGGCGACCGAGAGGCCCAGCGTGTAGAGCATGCCGGGCAGATAGAAGTCCTTCGCGTTCCCCGTCATCATCGCGAAGAGCACGCCGAACAGGACGCCGAAGACGCCGCTGAAGGCGTGCTTGACGGTGTCCTTGCGGGCCAGCCGGACCGCGCCCATCAGCCCGGACAGCACCAGCGCGGCGATCGCGGCGCTGTGGATGTCCTGGTTGACGGTGTAGATCGCGATGAAGACCAGTCCGGGGACGGTCGTCTCCACCAGGCCGCGCACACCGCCGAACGCCTCGAAGAGCGCCGCTTCGGTGACCGCCTGATCAGCCTTCTGCTGGTCGGCGGCCGGCTTGTCGAGTGAGGTCACCCGCTACTCCTGTCCGAGGGGTCGCAGCTCGTACTTCGGGTTGAACATCACCGGGCGGCCCCGGCTCGTGGTGATCCGGCCCTGGACTATCAGCTTGCGTCCCGGCTCGATGCCCGCGATGGCGCGGCGGCCCAGCCAGACGACGTCCAGCGCGGCGGAGCCGTCGAACAGTTCCGCCTCCAGCGTGGGCACTCCGGCCCGGGGGCGCAAGGTCACGGTGCGCAGCGTACCGGTCACCCGGACCTGGTCGCGGTCCACGCAGTCGCAGATCCGGGCGCAGCCCCGGCCCTCCGCCTCCTGGCGGAGGTCCTCGGAGCGCAGATCCTCCTCGGAGGTCGAGAGCCGCTCCAGGAACCGCCGGAAACGCCCGCGGGGTCCTGTGCTCCGCTGCTCGCGGGTGACGCCTGTCATGGAGGCCAGGGTACCGCCAGAAGGCGAACCGCCCCCCTCACTTCTCGAACCGGTACCCCATCCCCGGCTCCGTCACGAAGTGGCGGGGGTGGGCCGGGTCGGTCTCCAGTTTGCGGCGCAGCTGGGCCATGTAGACCCGCAGATAGTTGGTCTCGGTTCCGTACGACGGGCCCCAGACCTCCTTCAGCAGCTGCTTCTGGCTGACGAGCCGGCCGGTGTTGCGGACCAGCACCTCCAGCAGATGCCACTCGGTCGGGGTGAGCCGTACGTCGCGGCCCTGGCGGTGCACCTTCTTCGCGGCGAGGTCGACGCTGAACTCGGAGGTCTCGATGACCCCGGCGTCCTCGGCGGACCCGGCCGGGGGCTCGGCGCGGCGTACGGCGGCGCGCAGCCGGGCCAGCAGCTCGTCCATGCCGAACGGCTTGGTGACGTAGTCGTCGGCGCCCGCGTCGAGCGCCTCCACCTTCTCGTCGGAGGTCTGGCGGGCGGAGAGGACGAGGATGGGCACCCGCGTCCAGCCGCGGATGCCGCGGATGACGTCGACGCCGTCCATGTCCGGCAGCCCCAGGTCGAGTACGACGACGTCGGGGTGGCGGTCGGCCGCGAGGCGGAGCGCGGTGGCGCCGTCGGGGGCGGCGTCCACCTCGTACTTCCGTGCCTTGAGGTTGATCACGAGGGCGCGGACGATCTGCGGTTCGTCATCGACCACGAGCACCCGGTGCATGCGGTTTCCTCTCGTTCCCGGTGATTCCGTTGTTGTGCGGGGAGCTGCGCGCGCGGGGCACTAGGTCAGGGCCTCCGCGGGGAGGCGCGCCTGCCTGGCGGCGCGGCCGTGCGCGGCGCGCAGGGTGAGCACCATGGTCATACCGCCGCCGGGGGTGTCCTCGGCCTCCAGGCTGCCCCCCATGGCCTCCGCGAAGCCGCGGGCCACGGCGAGGCCGAGCCCGACGCCGGAGCCGGCGGGCGCGTCGCCGTAGCGCTGGAACGGCTCGAAGATGCGGTCCTTGTCGCTGTCCGGGACCCCGGGGCCGCGGTCCATGATCCGCACCTCCACCCGGTCGGCCAGGGCGCTCGCCTTGACCAGTGTCTTCTTGCCGGGCGGACTGTACTTGACGGCGTTCTCCACCAGGTTGGCGACGGTGCGCTCCAGCAGCCCCGGGTCGACGGCGACCAGCGGCAGCGCCTCCGCGATGGCCAGCCGCACGCCCCCCTCGGGGACTCCGGTGAGGGCCTTGGGCACGACCTCCTCCAGGCTGATGTCGCGGATCAGCGGGGCGACGGTGCCGGTCTGCAGGCGGGACATGTCGAGCAGGTTGCCGACCAGGTTGTCCAGCTTGTCGGCGCCCTCCTCGATGGAGCGCAGCAGCTCCGCCTCGTCCTCCGCCGACCACTCGACGTCGTCGGAGCGCAGCGAGGAGACGGACGCCTTGATGGCGGCCAGCGGGGTGCGCAGATCGTGCGAGACGGCGGCGAGCAGCGCGGTGCGGATGCGGTTGCCCTCGGCCAGCTCGCGGGCCTGCGCGGCCTCGCCGACCAGCCGCTCGCGGTCGAGGACGCCGACGGTCTGGGCGGCGAACGCGGCCAGTACCCGGCGGTCCTCGGCGGGCAGCACCCGGCCGGAGAGCACCAGCATCCGGCGGTCCCCGACGGGCATGTCCACGTCCCCGTCGTCCGGGCGGACGAACTGCCGGCCGCCCGGGACGGCCGCCTGCACCCCGTCCCCCGTCCGGGCC
>NZ_JAAKZZ010000431.1 GCF_011045075.1 Streptomyces boncukensis | reverse complement strand
CCCCACCGTCCGGGCCGCCGTCCGCGCCGCCGTCCGCACCGCCCTCCTCGCCGCCCTCCGCGGCCCCCGCCAGCAGCCCGTGTACGGCGCGCAGCCGGGTCTCATCGCTGTGGAACGCCTGCCCCGTCGCCCGTGCCAGGTCCCAGCCGTGCACCACCAGCTCGTCCAGCGTGACCAGCCCGCACTCCGTCCCGGACAGGGTGACGCCGCCCGCCTGCGTCGTCCCCTCCCACGCGGCGGGGTCGCTCCAGGCCGCGGCCAGTTCGGCCAGCCTGTGCGGCACCGCCTCCCGCCAGTCGGGAGGAAGCTCCTCCATGGCCGTGCCGGGCGTGCGCTCCGTCCCCGGCCCCAGGTCCTTCAGCGCGGCGACACGCAGCCCGACCGCCAGCTCGGCAATGTGCCGCAGCAGGTCGCGGACCGTGTACTTCTCGCACGGCGTCGGGTCCTCCAGCGCCTCCTCCCGTACGCCGCGCACCAGGGCTGCCAGCTCCCGCGCCGCGGGCTCCAGGTCGACCGGTACGGCCGCTACGGCCGGTACGGCCGATCCGTCCAGGGCGTCTCTTTCGTCCGTCATGGCGTCTCGCTCCCGTCCGTGGCTCCCGCCGGTCCTTCCGGCACTTCTACAGACCGCGCGGACCCGCAGAACTCATCGCACGGCGCTCGGGGAGTCCTGGGGCCGGGAGCCGGGAAGCGACCTGCGCAGGTAGTCGGCCGTGTGCGAACGGCCCTCGCGGACCATGCGCGCGGGCGTCCCGGTGAACACCACCTCGCCGCCCTGCGCGCCGGCCTCCGGGCCGATGTCGACGATCCAGTCCGCGCGCTTGACGACATCCAGGTCGTGCTCCACGACGACGACCGTGTTGCCCGCGTCGACCAGCCGGTCCAGCAGTCCGAGCAGGGTGTCCACGTCGGCCATGTGCAGCCCGGTGGTGGGCTCGTCGAAGACGTACACGCTGCCCTGCTCGCGCAGCCGGTGGGCGAGCTTGACGCGCTGCCGCTCGCCGCCCGACAGCGCGGACAGCGGACGGCCGAGCGTGAGATAGCCGAGACCGACCTCGCCGAGCGGCGCCAGCCGGGCCCTGACGGTCCCGTCGGCGCCCAGCGGCCCGCGGCCCAGCGGGCCGCCGTCCAGGGCCGCCAGCGCCTCGTCCACGGTCAGCTCCAGCAGGTCGGCGACGTTCAGCCCGCCGATCCGGTGCTCCAGCGCCTCCGCGCGGAACCGCCGCCCCTCGCACACCTCGCACACGGCGGTGACCGGATCCATGAACGCCATGTCCATGGTGATCACTCCGCGCCCCTGGCACCCCGGGCACGCACCCGCGGAGTTGAAGCTGAACAGCCCCGCGTCGACGCCGTGCACGCGCGCGTAGGCGCGGCGCACCAGGTCCCAGATCCGGGTGTAGGTGGCGGGCGTCGAGCGGGGCGAGATGCCGATCGCCGACTGGTCGAGCACGATCGCCTCCGGGTACGCGGCGGCCAGCGCCCCACAGACGAGGCTGCTCTTGCCGGAACCGGCCACCCCGGTCACCGCGGTCAGTACGCCCGCGGGGATGTCCACCGTGACGCCCTTGAGGTTGTGCAGCGTGGCGTCCCGTACGGTCAGCGTCCCGCGTCCGGTACGGCACTCCGCTTCCGGCTTCACGCCGGGCGGACGCCGGTAGCACCGCCCCGTGGCCGTCTCGCCGGCGGCCAGTTCGGCGACCGTGCCGGCGAAGACGACGTCCCCGCCGTGAGCGCCGGAGCCCGGCCCCATGTCGATCACATGGTCGGCGACGGCGATGACGTCCCTGTCGTGCTCCACGATGAGCACCGTGTTGCCCTGGTCGCGCAGTGCGCACAGCAGGCCGTTCAGCCGGTCCACGTCGCGGGCGTGCAGCCCGACGCTGGGCTCGTCGAAGACGTACGTCATCCCGGTCAGGCTGCTGCCCAGATGGCGCACCGTTTTGAGCCGCTGCCCCTCCCCTCCGGAGAGCGTTTTAGTGGGCCTCTCCAGGGTCAGATAGCCGAGCCCGACGGACTCGATACGGCGCAGCGAGGCGAGCGCGGCGGACAGCGCCGCCTCGCCGGCGGCGCCGGTGTCCGCCAGGTCCTCCAGCACCCGGATCAGCTCCCGTACTTCCATCCGGCACAGGTCGGCGATGTTCCAGGGGCCGATACGGGAGGCGAGGGCGCGCTCGGACAGCCGGGCGCCGCCGCAGCGCTCGCACGACTGCTCGGAGACCACCCGCTCGGCCTGCTCGCGCTCGCGGTCGTTCAGCGACTCCAGTCCGGGCTTGAGGAACCGGCGGGTGAACCGGTCGACGATCCCCTCGTAGTCGTTGACGGCGACCGAGCCGGGCGAGTGCGGCCTGCGCGTCTTGAACCCCCGCCCGTACAGCAGCAGCTCCCGCTCCGCCGCGCTGTACGTCCGCAGCGGCTTGTCGGGGTCGAAGACGAGCGGCCCGGCGGGTCCGTCCAGCGGCTCGCCGGGCTCGTAGCGGCTGATCTCGGCGTACCGCTTCCAGTAGTTGGTGCCGACGGCGAAGGCGGGGTGCCGGACGGCGCCCTCGTTCAGCGACCTGTCCTCGTCCAGCAGCCTGCCCAGATCCAGCCGCAGCGTCCGCCCGAGCCCCTCGCAGTCCGGGCACATCCCCTGCGGGTCGTTGAACGAGTACAGGTTCGAGAACCCGGCGCTCGGCTCCCCGTACCGCGAGAACAGCACCCGCAGCACGGGGTGGACCTCGGTCATCGTGCCCACCGTGGACCGCGCGCCGCCGCCCACCGGCTTCTGGTCCACGATGATCGCGGGGGACAGGTTCTCGATGAACTCGAACTTCGGCCGCTCATAGCTCGGCAGCCGGTTCCGTATGAACCACGGGAAGACCTCGTTCAGCTGCCGCTGGGACTCCACCGCGAGCGTCCCGAACACCAGTGAGGACTTCCCCGAACCGGACACCCCGGTCACCACGGTCAGCCGCCCGACCGGAATCCGCAGCGTCACCCCCTTGAGATTGTTCTCCCGTGCCCCGCTGACCACGATCCACTCGCTCGTCACTGCGCCGGCGCCCCTTCCCGCACCTTCCTGCACCTCTTGTCGTCCTGCGGGCCCACTCTCACGCTCCATCCAGACACCCCATGTCACCTTTTCGGGGAATCCGCACGCCAGACGGGCCACCCGGCGGGCAGGCACCCGCCCGCAAAGGGCACCGGACGCCGCTCAGTGCCGTTCCAGCTCCACCCTCGGCAGCACCCGCTCCAGCGGCTCCGGCAGCCACCAGGCGCGCCGCCCCATGAGCCGCAGCGCGGCGGGCACCACCACGCACCGGACGAGCAGCGCGTCGACGCAGATGGCCACCGCCATGCCGAAACCGAGCTGCTGGAGCACCCGGTCGTCGCTGAGCATGAAGGCCCCGAAGACCACGATCATGATCGCGCCGGCGGCGACGATCACCGAACCGGTGTGCGCCAGCCCCTCCCGGACGGCGGCCACCGGGTCCCGGGTGCGCACCCACTCCTCGCGGATACGGGAGACGAGGAAGATCTCGTAGTCCATGGAGAGCCCGAAGACGATCGCGAAGACCATCACCGGCATCCACGGCTCGACGGGCCCCGCCTCCATGCCG
Organism: Streptomyces boncukensis; assembly: GCF_011045075.1. Taxonomy (GTDB): domain Bacteria; phylum Actinomycetota; class Actinomycetes; order Streptomycetales; family Streptomycetaceae; genus Streptomyces; species Streptomyces boncukensis. Next base: position 2,862 of record NZ_JAAKZZ010000431.1, on the reverse strand, counting down.
AACCGGCCGTCCTGGAAGACGAGCTTCATGGCACCGAGGGCGCTGCCGATGCTGAGCATGTTCAGCAGGGCCGCCTTCAGCGGGATCAGCAGCGAGCGGAAGACCCCGGCCAGCAGCACCAGGGAGAGTCCGACCACGATGGCGAAGAAGACCGGCATCCGGTCCGCGACCTTGCCCGCGTAGTCCTCGGCCGCGGCCGTCGACCCGCCCACCAGATAGTCCGCTCCGGTCCGCTCCGCGAGCTCCGGCAGCACCGTGCCGCGCAGCCGGGCGACGAGGTCGGACGTCCGCTCGTCCTGCGGCGAGGAGGCGGGGAACGCCACCACGGTGGCGACCGCGCCGTCCTCGGTGGGCACGGGCGGCGCGGCCGCGGCGATCCCCGGGGTGTCGCCCAGCACCCTGGCCGCCTCGGCTCCCGCCTGCCGCGCGCCCCCCTCGCCGCCGTCCGCGACCACGACCAGCGGCCCGTTGAAGCCCGGTCCGAAGCCCTCCGACAGCAGGTCGTACGCCTCCCGGCTGGTGGTACCCGCGCTGTCGTTGCCCGCGTCCGCGAAACCGAGCCGCAGCTCCAGCGCCGGGACGGCGAGCGCGCCCAGCGCGACGACGGCCACCAGCAGCACCGGCAGCGGACGGCGCTGCACCCCGTCGGCGAAGCGGCGCCAGCCCGTGCCCCGCGGGGCCTTGCGCCGGTCGCTGCGCCGCGCCTCGCGCCGGGTGAAGTGCCGGGCGAGGCGCGGCCCGAACACACCGAGCAGCGCCGGGAGCAGGGTGAGCGCGGCGACCATGGTGGCGAGCACCGTCAGCGCCACGGCCAGCGCCATGCCCTGGAGGGAGCCGAGTCCGAGGGCGACCAGTCCGAGCAGCGCCAGCACGACCGTGCAGGCCGCGAAGAACACGGTGCGCCCCGCGGCGTCCAGCGCGGTCGTGGCCGCCCGCTCCGGCGCCTCGCCGCGGACCAGCTCGCCGCGGTAGCGGGCGAGGACCAGCAGCGCGTAGTCGATCCCGACGCCCAGCCCGACCAGCATCATCACATACGGGGTGAAGTCGGCCAGGGTGAAGACGTGGGACAGCAGCACGATCACGCCGACCGTCGACCCGACGGCGAACACCGCGGTGACAATGGGCAGTCCTGCCGCGACGACCGTCCCGAACATCAGGACCAGGATGACCAGCGCAGCCAGGATGCCCGCGCCCTCGGCCGTCCCACCCGACTCCTCGGACAGCGTGCGAGCCGCCTCGCCGCCCAGCTCGACCTGCAACCCGCCGCCGTGGATCTCCCGTGCGATGTCGTAGAGGGGCTCCGTGTCGCCCTTGGTCATCTCGGCTGCCGGGACGGTGAGCACCACCGTGGCGTAGCCGGTCCTGCCGTCCCGGCTGATGGCGGACTTCTCCTCGTACGGGCTGACGACATGGGCGACCTTGGGCACCCGGGCCGCCTTTTTGAGCATGCCCTCGACACGCCGCTCGGTGCCCGCCTCGCGCAGCCCGTGTGTACCGCGCAGCACGATCTCCACCGTGTCGCCGCCCTGGTCCGAACCGTGCTCGGACAGCAGATCGCCCGCCCGCTGCGACTCGGTGCCGGGGAGCGAGAAGTCGGACCGGTAGTCGCTGCCGGCCAGCGCTGCGGCTCCCCACACGGCGGCGAGCACGGCGAGCCAGAGGGTCAGCGCGAGCCGCCTGCGGCGCTGCGCGAAACCGGCGACACGGGCGAACACACCGGCCCGCCCGGCCGCCGGTTCCGGCGTGGCTGCGGGCTCGCGGTCTGTAGTGGTCATGGCAGTCTTCCCCACGGGTACGTCGCGGATGGCGATGGACGTACCGACGGTCGGCGCAGACCGCGCCCCGCCACGTCAGCCGCCGGAAGACACCCCGCGTACTGCGGGAGTTGGCGACCCGCACGACGGCTGCACCACAGGGAGCGCCCGCAGGGCCCTCAGCTCAGCCAGCGCGGCGTGACCAGCCCCGCCTCGTAGGCCAGCACCACGAGTTGGGCGCGGTCACGGGCGTGCACCTTGGCCATGATCCGGCTCACATGTGTCTTGGCGGTGGTCGGGCTGAGCACCAGCCGGCGCGCGATCTCGTCGTTGCTCAGCCCCTCGCCCACCAGACACAGCACCTCGTGCTCACGCGTGGTCAGGGCGTTCAGCCGGGGCGCCGGGTCGGGCACCCGGGAGCGGCTCGCGATCTCCGCGATCAGACGCCGGGTCACCGCCGGCGCGATCAGCGCGTCACCGCGGGCGCACACCCGGATGCCGTGCAGCAGCTCCATCGGGTCGGTGTCCTTGAGCAGGAAGCCCGAGGCGCCCGAGCGGATCGCGGAGTACACGTAGTCGTCGATGTCGAAGGTGGTGAGCATGACGACCCGCACCTCGTTCAGGCGCTCGTCCGAGACGATGCGCGCGGCCGCGGACAACCCGTCCTCCTCCGGCATCCTGATGTCCATCAGCACGACGTCGGGCCGCAGTTCGCGCGTGAGCCGGACGGCTGCGACGCCGTCGGCCGCCTCGCCGACGACCTCGATGTCGTCCTCGTCGTCGATGATGGCCCGGAGCCCGGCCCGCACCAGCCGCTGGTCGTCTGCGACGAGCACGCGGATACGGGACGGCGGGGGCGGTGACGCGGCGGACTGGGACGGGGACGGGACCATGCACCACAGCGTAGGCGAGGGCCGGTCCACGCCCCCCCCCGTCAAACCCCGGTGGCCCGCCAGGGCAGCCGGACGTCGACCCGGAAGCCGGAGCCGGTGTTCCGCGCGGTCAGCTCGCCGTCGAGGGCCTTCGCACGCTCCGCCATGCCGACGATACCGCTGCCCCACGCCCCCTCGCCCGCACCCCGCCCGTCGTCGTCGACGCGGAGGCGCAG
>NZ_JAAKZZ010000430.1 GCF_011045075.1 Streptomyces boncukensis | reverse complement strand
CCCGTATACCCGTATACCCGTACCCCCGTAGCCCCCGAAAGGCAGAGCCATGCGACCGCACCACCCCTCCCGCGCCCTCGCCGCCACCGCAGCAGCCTGCGTGCTGTCCGTCGCCCTGGCGGGCTGCTCGGGGACGACGAAGGACGACTCCGAGGACGACGCGAAGGGCAAGGTCCACAACGCCGAGGCCGACCCCGACGCGCCGCTCAAGAAGGGCCTGAAGATCTCCTTCCTGCCCAAGCAGATCAACAACCCGTACTTCACCGTGGTCGACAAGGCGGGCATCAAGGCCGCCAAGGAGTTCGGCGGTACGGGCAAGGAGGTCGGCCCCTCCGACGCCAAGGCGTCCTCCCAGGTCAGCTATATCAACACGCTGACCCAGCAGAAGCAGGACGCCATCCTGCTGGCCGCGAACGACCCCAACGCCGTCTGCGGGCCCCTCAAGCAGGCCATGAAGCAGGACGTCAAAATCGTCTCCTTCGACTCCGACGCGGGCAAGGACTGTCGTCATGTCTTCATCAACCAGGCGGGCTCCGAGGAGCTGGCCCGCGGGATGATCAGTGACATGGCCGACCAGATCGACGACAAGGGACAGATCGCGATCCTCTCGGCCACCCAGAACGCCACGAACCAGAACACCTGGATAAAGATCATGAAGGACGAGCTGAAGAAGCCCCGCTACAAGGACATGAAGCTCGTCAAGACCGCCTACGGCGACGACGTCGACCAGAAGTCCTTCCAGGAGACCCAGGGCCTGCTCAAGGCGTACCCGAAGCTCAAGGGCATCATCTCGCCCACCACGGTCGGCCTCGCCGCCGCGGCCCGCTACGTCAGCGGCTCCTCGTACAAGGGCAAGGTCGTCCTCGGGGGCCTGGGCACCCCCAACCAGATGCGCAAGTTCGTCAAGGACGGCACCGTGCAGCAGTTCAGCCTGTGGGACGCGGAGAAGCTCGGCTATCTCGGCTCCTACGCCGGTGCCGCGCTCGCCTCCGGGCAGATCACCGGCAAGAAGGGGGAGACGTTCAAGGCGGGCAAGCTCGGGCAGTACAAGGTCGGCGAGGACGGCGAGGTTATCCTCGGTCCTCCCACGGTCTTCACCAAGAAGAACATCGACGACTTCGACTTCTGAGGGGATGAGGCGTGAGCCGGACGAGCCGGACAGTGGGCATCAAGGAGGTCGCCCGCGCAGCCGGGGTCTCGGTCGGCACGGTCTCCAACGCGATCAACCGCCCCGAGATGGTGGCCGAGGAGACCCGGGTGCGGGTGCTGGCCGCCATTGACCAGCTCGGGTATGTGCGCAGCGAGTCGGCGCGCCATCTGCGCGCCGGAAGCAGCAAGATCATCGCGCTGCTGGTGCTGGACATGACCAACCCGTTCTTCGTCGACGTGGCCTCCGGCGCGGAACGCGCCGCACGCGATGCCGGGCTGGGCGTGATGCTCTGCAACAGCGCGCAGAGCACCGCCGAGGAGGCGGAGTACCTGTCCCTCTTCGCCGAGCAGCGGGTCCGCGGGGTGCTGGTCACCCCCGCGGACACCACCGGGCGCAACCTGGCCGCCTTCGAGCGGCACGGCATCCCGTTCGTCTCCGTCGACCGGGTCGTGCCCAGCGCCGAGGGCTGCTCCGTCTCCGTCGACGACATCGCGGGCGCCGGGCTGGCCGTACGCCACCTGCTCGACCGGGGCCACCGGAACCTCGCCTACGTCAGCGGTCCGATGCAGCTCACCCAGTGCCAGGACCGGCACGCCGGCGCCCTGGCCGTACTGCGCGCCGCCGGTGCCGACGCGGAGCTGCGCCACATCGAGACGGAGCGGATGGATGTGGCGGCCGGGCGCGACGCGGGCGCCCGGCTGCTGGGCATGTCACCCCGCCCTACGGCGGTGTTCTGCGCCAACGACCTGATGGCGCTCGGCCTTCTGCAGGCCCTCTACGGCGCGGGCGTCGCGGTGCCCGAGGAGGTGGCGCTCGTCGGATACGACGACATCGAGTTCGCCGCCGCCGCGGCGGTGCCGCTGACGTCCGTACGGCAGCCCGCCTTCCGGATGGGCAGGTCCGCCGCCGACCTGCTCATCGAGGAGACGGGGGACGCGGCGGACCGCCATGAACACCAGCGCATCGTGCTCCAGCCGGAGCTCGTGGTCCGGGCCTCCAGCATGACCGCCCGAGGAGAGCACGGTTAGGGCGCGTCCGAGGGCCGGCGGACCGTACCGACGTGGTCAGTCCGGCAGGAGGTGTGACACGAGGGTGCGGGTCCACTCGGGGGTGAGGGGGTCGTCGGTGAAGACGGCCCGGTAGTACAGCGGCGCGAGCACGGCGTCCGTCGTGCGCTCCAGGCTCGGGGTCTGTTCACCCCGGTCCTGTTCCCGTTCGAGTATGGCTTCGAGCTGCCGCTGGCGTTCTCCGCGGCATGCGGCGGCGCCCTGCTCTCCGCCCGCGCCGATGGTGGCGCGTACCAGGGCGAGGGTGTCCGGGTCGCAGAGGTCCTTGGCGAGGTCGGACGCGTAGCGTTCCAGGTCCCCGCGGAGGCTTCCGGTGTCCGGCACCACGAAGTCGCCGGAGAAGCGGCTGGTCGCGACGTCGGCGAGCAGCTCGCCGACGGCGCCCCAGCGGCGGTAGACCGTGGTGGCGTGCACACCGGCGCGGGCGGCGACGGCCGGGATCGTCAGCGGGTCGCCCGCCTCGTCGGCGACCAGTTCGCGGACGGCCCGGTGGACGGCCGCGCGGACCCGGGCGGAGCGGCCCCCCGGCCGGCTCCCGGTCTGTGGGGCGGAGGAAGCGGTAGTGGACACCCCACCAGTATCGCACTGATCACTGCGCTAGTAGTGCAGCGATCACTGCGTTTGTGTTAGCGTCAGGACCACTAACGCATAGATCACTGCGAGATTCCCATGACTGTTGGCTCTGCTGTATCCCCCGGATCCCCTGAATCCCCCGGATCCCCTGAATCCGCCGAATCCCCTGTAGCCGCCGTACCCGCCGTACCGTCCGACGGGGGCACGCGCCGCGGGCTGCGCGGGGCCGCCTTCCCCGGCGTGGCCGCCGTCTTCGTCGTCTTCCTGGCCGCTTCCAGCGTGCCGTCCCCGCTCTACCCGATCTACCAGCAGCAGTGGCACTTCTCGGCGTGGGTGCTGACCGTCGTCTTCGCCCTGTACGTGGTCGGCCTGCTGGGCTCGCTGCTCGTGGTCGGGGCCCTCTCGGACCACCTCGGCCGCCGGCCGGTGCTCGCCGCGGCGATCGCGCTGGAGGCGGTCGCGCTCGTGCTGTTCCTCACCGCCGGGAACGTGGCCGTCCTGGCTGCCGCCAGAGTGCTGCAGGGCATCGCCACCGGCGCCGCGACGACCACCCTGAGCGCCACTCTCATCGACCTCGAACCGCCGCACGCCCGCGGGCGCGCCGGCGTCATCACCTCGGTGGCCCCGCTGACCGGGCTCGCTCTGGGCGCTCTCGGCTCCGGTGTGCTGGTGGAGTTCGGCCCAGCGCCGACCCGGCTGGTCTACGCTCTGCTGCTCGGCGCCATGGTGCTGGCCGCGGCGGTCACCGCTCTCCTGCCGGAGACCTCCCAGCGCCGGCCGGGCGCCGTCGCCTCCCTGCGCCCCCGGGCCGCGCTGCCCGCGCACCTGCGTGCGGACATCGTCCCTGTGGTGCCCGCGATGATCGCCAGCTGGGCGCTGGCCGGGCTCTTCCTCTCCCTCGGCCCGTCCGTCGCGGCCCAGCTGCTGGGGCTGCGCAGCCACCTGATCGGCGGCGTCGTCGTGACCCTGCTGGCAGGCACCGGAGCGCTCACGGTCGCCGTGCTCAGCTCCCGTTCCGCGTCCTCGCTGCTGGCCCCCTCGTCCGCGCTGCTCGGGCTCGGCGTGCTGACCGCGCTCGCCGGCATCGCCGCGGACCTCGTCTGGCTCTCCGCCGTCGGCACCGTCGTCGCGGGCGTCGGCGTCGGCGCCGCGGTGCTGGCGACGTTCGGCACCTTCGCCCGGGTCGCCCGGCCGCACGAGCGCAGTGCGGTCTTCGCCTCCGCGAACATCATCAACTACCTCGGCAACAGCGTGCCCGCCGTGCTCGGCGGCATCGCCGTCACCGCCCTGGGCCTGCGGACCGCCACCGAGATCTACGCACTGGCGATCGTAGGGATCGTCTCCGCCGCCTTCCTGCTGCGCCTGAACCAGCTGCGGGCGCAGCGCCGCGCCGTCGCCGCCCCGTGCGCGTGAGGCACCGGTGCGCGGCGCGGCGACCGCCGCGCCCCTCCCGGGCAGGACCGGCACGGAAACCCCTCGTACGAGAGAAGGAAACATCGTGACGACCGCAAGCAGCGCAACCGGCAAGAACCTCGTCGTCCGGCGAGCGGACCACACGACGATCCGGTACACGGCCGGCGGCCCGGCCGACGGGCCGGCGCTGGTCCTCATCCACGGCTGGGCGTGCGACCGCGGTGACTTCGACACGGTCACCCGCCACCTGCCCGACGGCCACCGTGTCCTCGCGGTCGACCTGGCCGAGCACGGTGCGTCACGGTCGTCGCGGGAGGTGTGGACCATGGAGGAGTTCGCCCGTGATGTGGCGGCGGTCCTGGAGGCCGAGTCGGTGCCCACGGCCGTCGTGGCCGGGCACTCCCTCGGCGCCGCGGTCGCCGTCGAAGTCGGCCGGCTGCTCCCCGGCACCGTCTCGCACGTGGTGGCGCTCGACGGACTGCACTACCTGTCCCTGTTCCCGGCGCTGAACGAGGAGCAGGCCGAGGCCGTGCTGGGCGTGTTCCGCGACGACTTCGCCAGGGCGGTGCGCGGCCTCGTCGAAGGAGGTTCGCCGACCGGGACCGACCCGGCCGTCATGGACGCCTACGTCGAGAAGATGGCCGCGGTGCGGCAGCCCGCGGGGCTGCGTGCCATCGAGGGCCTGGTGCGCTGGGACATGGACGCGGCGCTGCGCGAGACGAAGCAGCCGGTCACCGTGTTCGCCATCCGCGACCTGGTGGCCCAGGAAGCGGTCGACCGCTACGGGGACCGCCTCGACATCGTGCTCGTCGACTTGGGCACTCATCACTTCCCGGTGGAGGCCCCCGAAGCCACGGCGAAGCTGCTGGCCGAGGTGCGGAGCTGACGCCGATCCGGCCCGGAAGGCTCGGGCCGGATCGACGCAGTCCGGGCTCCTGCCGTGCGCGGCGTTGTCGACCGGCACGTCCACCCGCCCCCGGCGCTCCTCGACCGCGTCGTGCAGGCACGCGGGGGCGCCCGGTGCCGACAGCTCAGCCCCGACTGCGACCGCCCCGCCGGGCTCCACCGCGGGCCGCCGCGGGCCGCCGCGCCAAGCGCAGCGCGCAACGCCTGGTCCACCGTCTACCGGACACGGTCTAGACCGGCACCGGCTCCCGCCGGTCCGTGCTCGCGAGGAGGGCGCGGATGTCGCGGACCGCCGACCGTCCGGCGCGGTTCGCGCCGATGGTGCTGGCCGACGGGCCGTACCCCACCAGATGGACACGGGGGTCGCGCACCGCGCGCGTCCCCTCCAGCCGGATGCCGCCGCCCGGTTCACGCAGCCGCAGCGGCGCCAGATGGTCGATGACGGGGCGGAATCCGGTGGCCCACAGGATGGTGTCCGCGCGGACGGTGCTCCCGTCCGCCCACGCGACGCCGTCCGGCAGGATCCGCGTGAACATCGGGTGCCGCTCCAGCACCCCGCGCTCCCTGGCGCGCCGCATCTCTTCCGTCATCGGCAGCCCGGTGACGGAGACCACGCTGCGCGGCGGCAGTCCGACACGGACGCGGTCCTCGACCAGCGAGACGGCCGCCCGCCCCTGCTCCTCGTCGAACGGGCCTTCGCGGAAGGCGGGCGGGCGGCGGGTCACCCAGGTCGTGGCCGCGGCGTGGCGCGAGACCTCCAGCAGGTGCTGGACGGCGGAGGTGCCGCCGCCCACGACCACGACGTGCTTCCCCCGGAAGGCGTCCGCGTCCGGGCCGGGGTACTGGGCGGTGTGCAGCTGACGTCCGCGGAAGCCGTCCTGTCCGGGGAAACGGGGCCAGAACGGCCGGTCCCAGGTGCCCGTGGCGTTGATGACGGCACGCGTCTCCCAGACCCCGGCCGAGGTGTCCACGGCCAGCCGTCCGGCGCTGCCCTCCCGGACCTCGCGCACATCGACGGGGCGGCGCACCCGGAGGTCGAAGGCGCGCTCGTAGTCCGCGAAGTAGCCTCCGATGACCTCGGACGAGGGGCGGTCCGGGTCGGCTCCGGTCAGCTCCATGCCCGGCAGCGCGTGCATACCGTGCACCCGCCCGTAGGTGAGTGTCGGCCACCGGAACTGCCAGGCGCCCCCCGGGTGCGGGGAGTGGTCCAGGACGACGAAGTCCCGACCGGGCTCGAACCCCGAACGCCGCAGGTGGTAGGCGCTGGAGAGCCCCGCCTGTCCCGCTCCGACGACCACGGCCTCCACATAGTTCATGTTTCTACGAACCACGCGCGGCGCCGGATCCTTCCCGGGGTCCGGGGTCCGGGGTCCCTGTCTCTT
>NZ_JAAKZZ010000042.1 GCF_011045075.1 Streptomyces boncukensis | reverse complement strand
GCCCCCGCCCGCGTGCCACCGAAGGCCAGCGCCGTATCGTGCGCCGAGAGCCCGGGCCGTCTCCGCAGCGATCCCCACGTGCACCGTCTCCAAGGACTCGGCTTCGTCCAATGCAAGAAGGTGACGCACCACCATGGGCCGTAACACCGCCCGGTCTGTCGAGACAGAAGCAGACGGAACATCAGCACACGGGACACCTGTCAACGGAACATCAGCCGACGGTGACAGCACGGACGAGACCGGAAACGGAGGGGCCGACAGCCATGCCCCCACCCCACTCCCCTGCCCGGAACACCGACACAGCAACGAGCAATCCCACAACAGCCCCCCCGAGGCTGCTATGTCGTGTCAAGCAGCTTGGTCGAGCTCTTCGGTGCTCGGGCGGCTCCTTCGTTCGAGGATCTTGAAGAGTTGTCGGCAGATGACTGGCTTGAGGCAGCGTTGTGCGTCGCGGGGGCTCTTGCCTTCGCTGGTGCGAGGGGCGACGTAGGTCTTCGTGGAAGGATCGAGCCGCATCCTGGTCAGCGTGATCGTGTGGAGGGCCCGGTTGGGCTGACGGTCGCCGCCGCGGTCGAGGCGGTGCTTGTTGGTCAGGCCGGACGAGGCCGGGATGGGGGCCGCGCCTGCGAAGGAGGCGAACGCGGCTTCCGAACGGAACCGGCCCGGGTGTGACCAACTGATCAGGATCTGCGCGGCGACGATAGGTCCGACCCCGACGAGGTCAAGGAGCTCAGGGGCTTCCTGCCGGACGAGCTGGAGGATCTCGCGTTCGAGTTGCCTGGCTTCGTCCTGGAGGTTCTTGATGCGCTCGGCGGTGGAGCGCAGAGGCCGGACCGTCATACGGTGCTCGATCTCCTGGGCGGGCCGGTCGCGGAGGCTGGCACATCGGCTGACCTGCGCACATCGGCTGACCTGCGCAGGTCGGCTGAGCTTGCGCAGGTCGGCCCGGAGGTCTTCCGGTGCGGAGACGGTCAGCGCTTTGAGCTGGTTGATCGCGGCGGTGGAGGCGAGAACTGCGCCATGACGAGTGGCCGGCGGGACTCGCAGAGCTTCGCGTTCGCCACGGGTTCGGGGCTGGATGACGTGCTCGGTGGACAGGGCCTCACGGGCTGCGCGGACGGCGTCGAGCATGTCGGTCTTGCGCCCGCCGCGGACTGCCGGGCGCTGGGGGCGGCAGACCTCGACAACGCGTTCACCGGCGTTTTCGAGGAAGGTAGCAAGCCCGGCACCGTAGCTGCCGGCGCCTTCCAGCGCCCAGTACCGCTGGCCGGGGATGTGCTGGCGGGCGACGTCCAGCAGACGCCGGTAGCCGCGTCCGTGTGCTGGTGCGTCGGTGGTCTCCAGGACGGCGCCGATGGGGCTGACGGCGGCTGCGGCGAGGGTGTCGCGGTGGGTGTCGACGCCGATGACGCCGTCTACGTGTTCTGCGAGCATGGTCACGCGGTTGTTCTCCTTCAAGGCGGGGCGACCGTGGTCGGCGTCGGGCTGGGTGGAGTCACCGCGTGGCGGAACTGTGATGAGTCACGCCGGAAGGCGGACAAGCTGCTGATCAAGCCGACGGGTGGGCCAGGCCGACGCCGGCGTCCGGCAGACATCTCGGGGGCACGGCAGCCCCTGACGGGGCGCCAGTTATGTTGCGAGTCATGCCGGAACATCGGCGTCGAGCCTGGCAGCAACCCATCCCGGGCCGCAGAAGAACTCTCACAGTTATGTTTTTCGCGGTCCTGCAACGGGGCCGCTGGCCTCCGGGCCCGGTATGACTGTGTCCCCCTGTCGAAGGCATGACCTGGGGGGTGGTGTTCGCCGGGCCCGGGAGGTGCCGTCGGAGACGCTGATCAGAGGTCCGGCCACCGTCCGGTCCGGCGCGATGCCGGGCAGTTCGCGGGCGGCAGGTCTGCATGACGTGGATGCGCGAGCACGGCACCCGGGCCGAGGCCGGCACCGTCAACACCCTTGAAAGGGCACGGTGTTCGAGAGCGAAGACGTGGGCGTGTTCCTCGGCCTGGACGTCGGCAAGAGCGCCCACCACGGCCACGGACTCACCCCGGCCGGCAAGAAGGTCTTCGACAAGCAACTGCCCAACAGTGAGTGGCTGTGTCACATCTCTTTGTGCAGGTCACGGACTTGGTCCACGAGAGTGATCCCGGTTGCCGTTCGGTTGGGCGTCGATGGACGGTCAGCCGAACGGCAGGGGAGGGATCTTCAGGCGGCTGCCGCGAGGGTTGCGGTGACCGCCTCGGGCTGAGGCTGTTTCCGGGCCAGCCGGCGGGTCATGAGGGTGACGAATGCCCATTGGATGTGCGCCTCAGCATGGGACATCAGACGTTCGTAGTCCCGCGCGTTGCGCCGGGCCCGCATCGTCCACGAGTTCGACCTCTCCACCACCCACCGCTTTGGCAACACGATGAAGCCTTCGGCGTCCTTGGGGCGGGGGACGACCTTGAGTGTGATCCCGAGGCTGCGCTGGGCCCAGTCGGTGAACTCCTCGCCGCCGTAGGCGTTGTCGGCCCAGACCAGCACGATCTCGGGGTGCCTGGCGTGCAGGCGGGTCAGCAGGGTGCGGGCGGCTTCGCGCTCCTGGACGCTGGCGGGGGTGACGAGCAGGTCGACGAGGAGGCCGTCCTGGTCCACGATCAGGTGGCGCTTCCTGCCATTGATCATCTTGTTTTGATCCCAGCCGCGAGTGGCCTGCGAGACGGTTTCCGCACCCTTGACGGACTGGGCGTCGATGATCACGCGGACGGGCCAGGGGCAGCGTCGGCTGCGCAGCCGGATGCGGCGCCTCAGCTGGTCGAGGATGTGCTGGAGCACGCCGGCCTTCGCCCAGCGGGAGAAGTATCCGAATACGGTCCTCCAGGGGATGCCGAAGTCGGCGGGCAGTGCCCTCCACTTCGCCCCGTTGTCTGTTATGTACCTGATGGCGTCCACGATCCGTCGGCGGGGCCACTTCTCGGGCGCCCCTCCTTTGGGTGTCTGGCATGCGGGACGTGGGAGGAGGGGTTGCAGCAGCTCCCACTCCCGGTCATTGGTGTCGGAGGGGTAGCGGTAGGCCGGCAGCATCACGAGGGGCGAGGGCCGCGACCGCGTGGGACAGGAGCCAACTGCGGTGCGGTCGCGGCCCGCCTCCTCGTCTCACGCTTGGGTCCGCTCCAGGTTGGCCAGCAGGTGAAAGGTGGATTCGACCGCGCCGATCTGGGCCATGACGGTGCGGATGTAGGGGTCGTCGGGGGTCTTGTTCTGGTGGGCGGGGAGGATCGCGGCGATGAAGTTGGCGATGCGGCGGTGTTCGGTCTCGAAGAACGCCCGCTCGTAGCTGATCCACACCTCCGGCGCGTCGTCCAGCATCCGGTAGCCCCATTGTCTGTCCCAGGTCACGGGCGGCAGGCCGCCGGGCGGCGGCGACCTTGCGCAGATGGCGCAGACCGGTGTGGATCTGCGCGCGGGTCCGCTCGGTGGCGGCCATGAGCTGGACGATGGTCAGCCCGGCGGGGCGGGCTTCCTGCAGGGCGTTCAGGATCGCTTCGGCGTGGACGTGAGCGGGGCAGCCCCGCCCCATCGGCTACTCTCCCTCGCCCTTCATCAGCTTGGCGAGCTGCTCGTCCAGGCCGGTCTCGCCGCGCATCACGGCTCCTTCGATCCAGTCGGCCGCGGCCCGCACCCGGGCCAGGCCCCGCCCGACCGTGTCACGCTCGGCCTCGCCGTAGTGCTCGCCTTTCATGTTGGGCACGATCCGCCCGGCCGTGGCGACGAACTGCGCGCAGGCCGCGACCAGGTCCATGAACTCGGCGCCGTGCTCCATGCGCTGAAGCTGCGGGGCGGCCTCCTGGTGGGTGAACTGGACCTCCTGGCGGAACCGGTCGAACTGGGCTTCGTTCACGGCGTGCCGGGCGGTGTCGTCGGCCATCGCCTTGGTCGCCACGTCGGGACGGCGCAGGAAGTCGGTGATCACCACCGCGGCGACCGCGTCGTCGGTGGCCAGGTCGTGGATCGCCTCGACCTTCTCCTGCACGCTTTCGGGAGAGTCGACCTTCCAGCCCACCACGCGCTTGGCGCTGTCGTGCGTCCACCTTGGCGGTCCGCCCGTCGGGCAGGCCGGGGGGTTGCTGACCGCCTCGAACTGCTCGGCCTCATCGGGGATACTGGCCAGGATCCTGTGGATGGTGAACGACACCCCCGCCCGGCGACACCGGCCCGGCCAGCGTGATGCTACCCATCGGTAGGTGCGTACGGTCGCGTAGGCCAAGCCCACGTCTTCGGCGAACATCCGTATGGACTCGCTGACGGTGAACAGGTCATCCTTCCCCGACGGATTCACGCCCCCATACGAGCGCAGCGGCTCGATCTCCAGGGCAGCGTCCCCGAGCCGCCACTGTGCGCGGCTCATCGTCTCCACCCAGTCCCGCCCCAGCTTGACCAGCTCGTCGTAGCGTTCCCGGGTCACCTTGCCGACCATCGCACCCACGCGGACACCACCCCCACAGGCCCCCGGGCGCGGCGCCCCTTCACGCGCCGGCAACTCTCCCTTCCAGCCCGTCACCTGTCACCATCGAACGACCCGGGAGCCTCAGCCAGGGCGCGGGAACCCGGCGCGCGGAGCGGTCCCCTGCGTCGTTGCGCGCGCGGCTTACATCCCGCCCCTCCGCGTGCGCCGTCTGTGCCAGGCCCGTTTGCGGCAGCGGGGGGAGCAGTACAGTGCCGAAACGGAATGGTCGACCCCGACCGTCCACGACACCCCGCACTCCGGGCAGGTAGCCTTCACCGCGGCCTGCACCGCCCCGGTCCTCACCCGCGCTCGCCGCGACCGCCGCCAGCTTCGCGAGCGGCACCTGGACGAGCAGAAGACCGCCGTCGCCTTTGCCTTCGGCATCAACGGCTCTCCGCACCGGCGGCACAGCCGCGCCCCCTCACCGTCATCCACGGCCACGGCCAGCCGCAGCCGGACACCCGCGCCCTTGCGCATACCAGCACCGTACGACCGGAAACGGTGATCGCCCAGCCCGTAGCGGATCCGCCCCCGGCCGGCACCGCGCGGCCGGGCAGCCTGAACCACGAGCCAGCGGGGCAGACGGGGCGCGTCAGCGGGGGTCCGGGATGTCCTCCCCTGGCGTAGTGCGGATCCCCATGCTCATCGACTTCGACCACGGCGTGCCAGTATCGTCGGCAGAATGCGCCTGCACGGCCGTCCAGCCATTGGTGCTCTTTTCCCACTCGGGCGGCATGGGCCATCCGCGCGGCACGCTGATGGTCACCTTCCATGCCCATTCCTGCCCGACGGCGGGAAGCGCGCCGGCATAGTCACAGGTGCACACCATGCGGTCGCCTCCGGTTTCCACGAGCTCCGCGCCGAGGGTCATGGTGCCCTTCCATCCGCCCGGCGCACCGCCGAGCGGGGTCACCGTCGCGTCCACCAGACGCGTGTGCTCCGGTGCGTACAGGCGCATGACCAGCTTCTTGACATGGCCGGGTGTTTCCTCGGTTCCCTTCAACCCGAAGGACAGCTCGCCGGAGGATTCTCGTGCAATGAAGGGCATCGACTCCACGGGCGTGACGACGGGTTCACCCCAGAAGACAGGAATGGCCATAGTAAGCACCTATCGCATCGTGTGGCCCCTGTCCGCTGCGGCAGGGTGATGCGGCCCAGGCTGACAGCCTGTGCGCGATCCCGCCGGGACGCTATGCCGAAGTCTCACCCGATCGAAGGATTAGAGACGCCACCCTGGAGGCTTGACCCGGACTTCCGCCCCGGCGGCCACCAAGACGGGCCGGAGGCGCCCACCGACGGGCTACCCCCACCCCCGGCCTGCACAAAGAGATGTGACACAGCTTCTGAGCCGAAGCTGTGGGCCGTCTTCGACAAGCTGACCGCGAAGTTCGGCACAGCCTGGTGATCGTGGACCAGCCCGCCTCGATCGGTGTCCTCCCGCTGGCCGTCGCGCGAGACGCGGGCTGCCGCGTCGCCTGCCTGCCCGGGCTGGCGATGCGGCGGATCGCCGACCTCTACCCCGGCGAGGCCGAGACCGACGCCGAGGACGCGGCCGTCATCGCGGACGCGGCCCGGACGATGCCGCACACCCTGCGCTCCCTGGAGCTGACCGACGAGATCACCGCCGAACTCACCGTCCTGGTCGGGTTCGACCAGGACCTCGCGGCCGAGACCACCCGCACCAGCAACCGGATACGCGGACTGCTCACCCAGTTCCACCCCAGCCTGGAACGCGTCCTGGGACCCCGCCTCGACCACCAGGCCGTCAGCTGGCTGCTGGAACGCCACGGCTCCCCGGCCGCACTGCGCGCAGCCGGCCGCCGCAGACTCGTCGAACGGATCCGGCCCAAGGCCCCGCGCCTGGCCGCCCGGCTCATCGACGATGTCTTCGACGCACTCGACGCACTCGACGCACTCGACGAACAGACCGTCGTCGTGCCCGGGACCGGCACCCCCGACACCGTGATCCCGTCCCCGGCCCGCTCGCCGGCGTCCGTTCACGAACAGCGCCGGGCCCTGGAAGCCCAGATCAACGTCCTTGTGGGGCTCACCCTCTTCCCAAGGTCCTGACGTCGCTGCCCGGCGTCGGCGCCAGGACCGCCGCCGTCTGGCTGGTCACCGGCGGCGACGGCACCGGCTTCCCCACCGCCGCCCACCTCGCCTCCTACGCCGGACTGGCCCCGACCACGAAGTCGTCGGGCACCTCGATCCACGGCGAACACGCCCCACGGGGCGGAAACCGGCAGCTCAAACGTGCCATGTTCCTCTCCGCCTTCGCCTGCATGAACGCCGGCCCGGCCGCCCGCACCTACTACGACCGCCAGCGCGCCCGCGGCAAACCCACACCCAGGCCCTCCTCCGCCTGGCCCGTCGACGCATCAGCGTCCTGTTCGCCATGCTCGGCGACGGCACCTTCCACGAGCCCCGCATCTTCGAGGACGTCGAACTCGCCGCATGACCCCAGCAAGTCAAACCACCCCAAACCGAACCCGGGCGCCTTGACGAAAGACACAGAGCACGTACCGGAGGAGGTCAGGGAGCGGCTGCACCGTTCACAGGCGGAGCAGCGCCTCGGCGTTCAGGTGCGTCATCTTCTCCCGGTCCTCGTCGCTGACGGGGAGCTTCTCGATGAACTCGCGCGTTCCGTCCAGCGCGAGATACGGATAGTCGGCGGACCAGATGATCCGCTCGGCGCCCACGGCCTTGTGGACGAACCCGAAGTGGGGAAGTCCCCCCATGCCGCTCGGGGTGCCCCAGACGTGGTTCCGGTAGATCTCGGTGATGGTTCCCGACAGGCCGGTGGCCTTCGGCGGGAGCGTGTCGTCGAGACGGTCCAGGTAGAAGGGGGCCATCTCTCCCCAGTGCCCGCTGATGACCTGCAGGCCGGGATACTTTTCAAAGGCTCCGGACAGGATCAGGCGGAGGAGGTGGACGCCCGCCTCGTTGTGCCAGCCCCACGCGCCGAGCGACAGCCATGCGCTCACCTCCGGCGCGAAGCCGCCGTAGTAGGCGTCTTGCACCTGCGGCAGCGGGTGGTACGGGGGGACGTACAGCGGGACGTCCAGGTCGCTGAGCTTCTTCAGCACGGGCGCGTAGCGCGGGTCGTCGAGGAAGGTCTCTCCCCAACGGCCCACGATGAGCGCGCCCTTCAAGCCCAGTTCGGCGACGGACCTGTCCAGTTCGGCCGCCGCCGGCGGGTCCTGCCAGGGGAGGACCGCGAATCCGCTCAGCCGGTCCGGGTGCGCCCTGGTCGCTTCCGCGAGCCGGTCGTTGGCGGCTCGGGTGAAGGCGACGGCCTGGTCCGGCGGGGAGAGCCGGGCCGGCGCCGTGGAGGACACCACCTGCATCTGGATGCCGTGCGTGTCCATGGCGGCGATCCGGCCGTCGCCGACGTCCACGGCCGGTTCGGCGGCTTCCCGCATCGAGACGGTCGTGGGACGACCGCTGCCGCGTGGCCACGGGGCGTCCGCGTCTTGTTGGGTACGCATGCAAGGGGCTTCCCGCAGGAGGCCGGGCGCGGCGGCCCTCGCCATTGCCGGGTCGACGGTGTGCTCCTCGACGCAGATGATTCGCATGCCTCCACACTCCGCGCGGGCGGTGCGGCCTGCGCCTGTCCAAGACCTTCCGTCGTCCAGGCCATACCCAGGAGGCATCACCGCAGGGCGAACGGAGGAGTCATGGATCTGGACCTGCGCAGGGTGCGCTACTTCATCGCCGTCGCCGAGCACGAGAACTTCGGCCGCGCCGCCGAGGTGCTGCACATCGCACAGCCCGTCCTGTCCCGTCAGATCCGCGTGCTGGAAGACGAGTTGAAGGTCAGCCTGTTCGACCGGGACACCACGGGCACACGTCTGACCGCCGTCGGCGAGGCGCTGCTCGAGGACGCCCGCAGTCTGCTCGCGGCGGCGGAGGCCACGCGTCGCCGTGCCCGCGACGTGGCCGCGGGCGTGCGCAGATTCACCGTCGGGTTCACGCCCGGCGTGCCCATCGCGCCCGCGGTCCGGGAGTTCTCCGGCCGCCACGTCGAGGTGTCGGTGGAAGTGCTGCGCATGGACTTTCTCCACCGGGCCGACTTCGTCAGGGACGGCCGGGTCGACGTCGGGTACCTGCGGCTGCCCACGGACACCCACGGCCTGTCGACCGAGCCGCTGTTCACCGAACCGCACGTGGCCGAGCTGCCGACCGGCCACCGGTTCGCGGACAGGGACGCGGTCGACACTGCCGACCTGGCCGCCGAACACCTGCTCCTGGAGGCCGAGCCCGAATGGCGCGACGCCCGCCTCTGGCCGCGCGACAGGCAGGGGCGGCGGCCGTCGCTCGACGTGCGCAGCATCGAGGAGGTACTCGAACACGTCGCCGCGGGACGCGGGGTCGTGGTGCTCCCGCTGTCGACCGCGAGGTACTTCGCTCGCCCCGACACCACCCACGTACCGGTCAGCGGCCTCCCGCACTCACCCGTGTGCCTTGCCTGGAGGAGCTACCGATACAGCACGCTCATCGAGGAGTACGTCGCCCTCGCCTCCCGCATGACCGAGCCCCCGGAAGCCGCTCTCCCATGACGGCCGATGCCCGACCTGTCCGCGCTGGCCACCCGCTGTATTCGCATCCCAGGTCACCCGCCTTGCCCTCACCGGACAGAACGCCGTAGGGCGAAATCGGATCACCCAGCATCGGACGCATACCCGCACACCATGCGCAACACGCCGTCCAGCGACCACGCCAGCCTCTCGACCGACCGAGAAGCCTGCATGAACACGAGACCCCCCTGCACGAAGGACGGAACGAACGCCACCCCGTCCCGCCACGAGCAGCCACGAGCAGCCACGAGCAGCCACGCATCCGTATCCCACACCAGAACCCCGTCGCGACTCGACGAAAAACATAGAAACACCCCCCCGGACACCATGAGAACAACATCGCCCTCAGTGTCCTCAGGAATGTCCACACCAACAGCACCCAGCACAACCAGAAGGACCGACAGACTCCCACAGGTCCAAGCACGGCCCGGTCTCCGGATCAGGAGCTCTGGAACACCACGCTCAAATCAGCCCGGGTGTACGCCACCGTCCCGCCCACGGGGACCTTCGCATTCCGGCCCGGTGCGTCACCAAGGGATGCAGGCCGGTGAACCTCGGCACCTGGATCGCGCAGAACCGCGCCAACAAGGAGAAACTCTCTCCCGATCGGCGCGCTCAGCTCGACGGGCGCTGTCTCCCCGCCGCCTCACGCACGCCACCACGCCGAGCGGGTCATGGTGCGGGCCGTGCAGGCGCGCGACCTGCTGCAGCTACTCAACAGGGGCGCATCGTCCGCCGGCTCCGGCACCGATCAGCCCCGGTCGAGCCTGCCCGAGTACGCTGCGCGGCGCCTGCGCGAACGGATCGCCAGCGGCCAGTACTCACCTCAGGAGGAACCCAAGGCCCTCGAAGCGGACCGGGACCTGGCCGGACGGCTGCGGAAGCTCCGGCTCGCCGCCGGGCCCCTGATGGACTCGGGCGGCCCGCGAGCCACCGCGGTGCCCGAGCTGAGCCTCCTCGCGCCGCCCCGCCACGGGGGCGTGGTCATGACCCGCACCTTCGCCTGGGACACCTCGGAAGCGCTGCCACAGCGCTATCGGCGTCCTCGGCGCCGCCGGCGTCGCCGCCGGGGTGCTCGTCGACGGCAGTGTCGGCAGCGCCGTGGCGCGCCTGCCCACAACAGGAGACCGGCGGTGTATCGAGCACCCCCGCGGGATTCCTCGACATCGAGACCCGCAGGGGCTGCACCGGTCTCGGCACCGCCCCGAAGGCATGCCGTACTGCTGTCGTCCGCACCGCGCGGAAGATCTTCGACGGTTCGGTCTTCCCGCGGGCGCACACCCCGGCACCCGGCCGAGGACAACTTCGTGTGCAGGGACGACGACCAGCGCAGGAGAAGGCATACCAGGTCCAGCAGTCCGGTCGCCCTCTGTCCCCGGCCGAGCCGGTTCCCCGGAGGCCGGCACACGGAATCCCCACGTCGGGACATGGACGGAATCGCAGCCGGTCGCGGAGGAAGGGCCGGACGGACGCCTAGCCGTGCATGGCGTCGCGGACGAGGGCGGTGTCGGTGAACTGCTCGAAGCGGACGATCAGGCCGCCGCGGACCACGAAGTGGTGGGCGACGCGCACGTCGATCGGTCTGCCGGTGGCCTTGTTGACCGCGGTGTAGCGGGCCAGGACGACGACGTTCTCGCCGTCGACGACGTAGGTGTCGTCGTGCGCGGTCCAGCCGTCCCATGCCTTGCCCAGCTGCTCCATCACGTTCGAGGTGACGCCGTCGGGGGTGCGGTAGGTGCCGGCGAGAGGGAAGCCCGCCATCTCCGTCCACTCCACGTCCGGGGCGAGGGTGGCGCGCAGGGCCTCCAGGTCGCCGGCCGCGGAGGCCAGGTACTGGCGGCGGACCACGTCGGCCGGGGCCGTGGAGGTCGCGAAGTCGGTGTGCTCGTACGTCATGGCACTCAGCCCCAGTTCATCTCGCCCTTGGCGACCTTCGCCCCGAGCTGGGCGGCGATGAGCATGCCGTGGTCGGGGTAGCGCCTGACGAGCGCCTCGGTCAGCGCGGCGCCGTCGGCCGCCTTGCCGAGCTCCTCCTCGAAGGCGGCGAGGTAGTCGCGGGTGGCAGTGATGGCGGAGGCGTCGGCCGCCGTGCCGGGCAGGCGGTGGCCGGGGACGACCAGCTCCGGCTGGAGGGCGGCCATCTCCTCCAGCAGCTCGATCCACACGGAGCGGTCTTCGGGGGTGGGGGTGTCGGCGACCCAGACGTGCTCCTGCTGGAAGAGCAGGACGCCGCCGAGGAGGGCGCGGTGCTCGGCCTGCCACAGGTAGTGACGGTCGGGCAGGCCGGCCGGGCCGCCCTTGAGCTCGAAGCGGTGGCCTTCGAGGGTGAGGCCGCCGCTCAGCGGGGTGAGGCCGACCAGGCGGGTGGGCAGGTTCGGGCCGAGGGCCTCCCACGCCTTGAGCTTGCCCTCGTAGGAGTGCTGGATGTGCTCGATGACGAGCGGGGTGGCGACGAAGACGGCGTCGGGGAAGGCGTCGGCGATCGCTTCGGCGCCGAAGTAGAAGTCGGGGTCGCCGTGGCTGACGAACACGGTGGTGAGCTTCTTGCCGGAGTCGAGGATCTCGGCGGCCAGCCGGTGGCCGTCGGCGCGGGTGAAGGCGGCGTCGACCAGCAGCGCCTCGTGTTCACCGGTGACGAGGGTGGCGGTCTTGTTCTTGCTGCCGGCCGGGAATTCCAGGTCGAGGATCTGGAAGGAGAGGGTGCTCATGCGGGGCCTCCTGGAGGGGACGGAGATGCAGTGGGCGGGGCGGTGGTCAGGGTGTGGTGCTCAGGGCGGCCAGTCGCCTGTCGATCGCGTCGGCGGTGGCGTGGCCGTGGGCCAGGGGGGTGACTCGGTCGCCGTCGACGGCGAGCAGGGTGGGGAAGCCGGTGACGCCCAGCTCGGCGGAGCGGTGGAAGTCGGCCGCGGCCGCGTGGTGCGCCTCGGGCGCGTGGAAGGCGGCGACGACGGCGTCGGCGTCCAGACCGGCCTCCTCGGCGACCTTCCGGTAGGTCGCGGGGTCGGAGAGGCTGCGGCCGTCGACGTAGAAGGCCCGCTGGAGGGTGCCGGCCAGTTCCGCCGCGCGGTCGGGGGCCGCCCGGCGCAGCGCGGCGACGCCGCGCGCGGCGGCCTCGGAGTCCATCACGAACGACCCGTCGGCGATCAGCCGCTCGTAGCCCTCGCCGAACTCGGCGCCGGTCAGCTCGGCGATCCGGGCGTTGGAGCCCTGGACGTAGCCGAACTCGCGGATCGGCACCCGACGTGGCCCGGTGAACAGGCCGCCGGAGACCACCTCGACCGGCTGCTCGGGATGGCGGGAGACGGTCTCGCGCAGAGTTCCGGAGAACCCGTGCGACCAGCCGCAGTAGGCGTCGAAGACGTAGACGAGATGCATCGAGTGTCCCAGCAGAAGTGTGGCGCTTGCCGAAGGCGAGCGATTCACCTGAGAAAACAGTAACTGACTCGTCAGACATTCCTCTCCGCGTGTGACACCCGCCACACCTCGCCCCTGCCGTCACTGCATCACTGAAGCCGCACGGCCGCAGCCCGGAGCGGCCGTTCAGGGCAGGCGGGGCAGCTCGTCCCGCGCGAAGTGGCTCAGGATCCGCAGGTCCTCGGCGAACCGCTCCCGGTCCTCGGGCGGCAGCGGCGCCAGGAAGTAACGCCGGATGTTCTCCACGTGCACCCGGGACGCCCGCACGGCGGTCTCCTCCCCCGACCGGGTCAGCCTCACCAGCCGCCCGCGCCTGTCACCGGGGTCCTCGGCGCGCTCCACCAGCCCGGCCGCCTCCATCCGGTCCACCAGGCGCGTCGCCCCGCCCGTGGTCAGCACCTGCGCCTGGGCGATGGCCCGCATCGACAGCCCGGGGTCACCCGCCCGCCCGAGGACGAGCAGCACCTCGAACATCAGATGGCTGATGCCGCACTCCAGCTCCAGCGACCGCCCGAGGATGTACCCCAGCCGGTTCGCCGCCCCCTGCAACCGCCCGAACGCCAGCACCAGCGCATGGTCCGCGGCCTCCTTCGGCGACGAGATCTCCGTCGGCTCTTCCACGTTGCCCCCACCCGACTGGTCTTCCACACCACGCATCCACCGATCATGCCTCGCGTGGCGGGCCCGGCCCAGCAGCGCCAGGGCGCGCACCTTGGCGCACTCCTGCCGTTCCGCCGGTCCCCGCCCCGTGCCGAGCCGCCGCCGTGAGGGCCTGCACAGCCCGCTGCGGAGTCGGAGTCCGGGAGCGATCCGGGGGGGGCGGCAACACCCCCCGGGCCACCCGGCTGCCTCAGTGCCCTTCGTGCGGGTGGTTCTCCGAGGGCACATCAGTACGCGACGGTGATACGGCGCCGGCCCGGCGCGCTCTTCTCCACCCCGTCGACGAGCGCCGCCGCGTAGTCCTGCGCACTGACGAAGCTGCCGCCGTCCTCCGCGGTCAGCAGCTCGTCGCCGCCGAGCCGGAAGGTACCGGTGCGCTCGCCAGGGGCAATCTCCTCGGCCGGGGAGACGTACGTGCAGTCCAGGTCGTCGCCCACCTCGGCACGCAGCAGGCGCAGGACCTCGCGCCGGGCGAGCGATTCGGCCCTGTAGACCGCGGGGAAGTCGGGGGTGTCGACACGGTCGAGCCCCGAGGCGGTCCCGAGGCCGCCTGCGCCACCGACGACGACCAGACGGCGCATGCCGCACGCACGCAGCCCCTCGACGAGCGAGCGGTGGACCGCCAGGAGCGGGGCGGTCGGGTCGGAGCCACGCGGGCCGAGGAGACGGCGCAGACCACCGCGTCATGCCCGGCGGCAGCCTCGGCCACCTCGCCGGGCACGGAGGCGTCGGGGGCCAGCGGGGTCGGGGCCGGGTGCTCGGGCAGGGCAACGGCCGAGCCGGAGCGCGTCGCAGCGGTCACCTCGTGGCCGCGGCTCGGCGCCTCCGCGGCGATACGGGAGCCGATCATGCCGGTGGCGCCGATCAAGAGGATCTCCACAGGGGCACTCCGTTGGTTTCCGGATGCGTTGCGGGGAAGGGCTGGAGGTTGCGGGGAAGGGCTGGACGGTTACGGCTGCGCGGGCCCCTGCACCGTGCCGCGTGCGGAGTGGGCCAACAGCTTGGTCACCAGCTCGCGCAGGATCAGCCGCTCGACCGGGGTGAGCGGCTCCACGAGGTCGGCGCCCACCTGCGGGACATGCGCGGCGAGGGCGCGTTCCAGCAGCTCACGGCCTTTCGGTGTGGTCTCCAGGAGCGCGGCTCGGCGGTCGTCGGGGTGGGGGTGGCGGGTGAGCAGCCCGGCCCCCTCCATGCGGGCGATCAGCCGGGTCAGCCCGCCCGAGGTGAACGACAGCTCCTCGGCCAAACGGGCGCTGGTGGTCCGGTTCTCCGGATGGCGGGCCAGACGCAGGAGCACCTCGAACTCGGAACCGCCCAGTCCAGCGGCCTCGCGGATGGTGCGATCGGCCCGTCCACCGAGCGCGTCCGTCAGCCGCAGGATGTCGCCGTACAGGACAACCCCCTCGTCGTTCAGCAGCTCACTCATAAAGCTGACTATACAGTATTTTCAGGCGCCCGTTGAGCTCCACATCACGGTGTCTCACCTGGTTACGCGGCTCGCTGGGAGGCCAAAATAACGCTGCACAGGAAGGTATATTCCTTTCCTGCCCGTCGCACTGCAGCACCGCACCGAAGGGGAACATCCATGCCAGTCGGACGACGTCAGGTACTCGCCGCAGGTTCACTCACAGCCGCCGGGGTCGCACTGGGCACCGGAACGGGATACGCCGCGAAGTCCCGCGAGGAGACCAGGAGCCTGGACCAGCTGTACCGCGAGGCGAAAGCGGAGGGCGGCACCCTCACCGTCTACGCCGGTGGCGACACCGCCACCCAGCAGGACGGCAACAAGGCCGCCTTCGAGAAGGCGTTCCCCGGCATCACGCTGAACATCATCGTGGACTACAGCAAGTTCCACGACGCCCGCATCGACAACCAGCTCGCCACCGGCTCCCTCGTCCCGGATGTCGTACAACTGCAGACCCTGCAGGACTTTCCCCGCTGGAAGCACGAAGGCGCCCTGCTCCCCTACAAGCCGGCCGGCTTCTCCCGCGTCCACCCGGCCTTCAAGGACTCCGACGGCGCGTGGACCGGCATCTTCGTCGACGCCTTCTCCACCATCTACAACGTCGACAAGGCCGGCGGCACAGCACCGGCCTCGGCCCGGGACCTCCTCGATCCGCGCTGGAAGGGAAAGATCGTCTCCACATACCCGAACGACGACGACGCGGTGCTGTACCTGTACAGCCTCATCGTCGACACGTACGGCTGGGAGTGGCTTCGGCGGTTCGCCGCCCAGGACGTGGCCTGGGTGCGCGGCACGCAGGAACCCGCGGACCGGGTCGAGGCGGGCCGCGCGGCCGTCGCACTGGGCACGGACGGCATGCTGACCCCGGCGGCCGGCGTCAAGACCCGCTTCGTCGTCCCCGAGCACGACCCGTTCATGGCCTGGGCCCAGCGCGCCGCCGTCTTCCGGCACGCGAAGCATCCCGCCGCCGCGAAACTGTACCTGAACTGGTGGCTGTCGAAGAAGACACAGTCCGACTTCTCCATGTGGTCGGTCCGCACCGACATCCAGCCCCACGAGGGCTACCACCCCATCTGGCAGTACCGCAACGCCCATCTCGACGGCTTCGAGGACTTCATGGCGAACCGGGGCCTCGCCGAGCGCTTCAGGCAGCAGCTCGCTCTCCACGTCGGCGAGGTGACGGGGGCTCCCTCCCCGGGGTGGCTCGGCCTGCACCCCGGGCGTTGACCGGGACGGCCGCCGAGCAGCTGACAAGGCAGGGCTGTGCACGGCACTCGTGAGCATCGGCGGACCAGTGACCGAGTACGGCGTCCGACGAGGCCAACGCCGATGCCGATTCGCCTTCAGCGAGGCCGACCCGCAGCGCTTCCGGGACGCGCGTTGCCTGGGGGGCCGGGACGGCACGTCAGGAGACTGGCAGCGCGTTGAACCGTAGCCAGGCCGTCAGCGCCGTCTGGAGGTCGAGGATCTCTTCGCGGCTCAGATCCTCGCCGGCGCCGGCCTGCGCCGCGAGATCGACGACGGGCCCCGGGTCGCGGGGAACTGGAACAGTGCCAACCACGACCTGTTCTACGGCAAGGACGGCGACCTGGCCGGCGCCGGCAAGGAGTCCCAGGAGGTGTCCATGCTCGCCCCGCACCTGCTCCGGTCCGCGCTGGTGCACGTCAACGCCCTGCTCCCCCAGGACACTCTGAGCGAGGAGAGGTGGCTAAAGCGACTCACCGGCGCCGGCCGGCGGGCGCTGTCCCCGCTGTTCTGGACCCACGTGAACCCCTACGGCCGGTTCGGGCTGAATATGAACAGTCGCCTCGGTTTTGTCTCGGCGGCGCCGTGCACAGCGCCTGGTCCGAGAGGTGCTGCGGTGAGCTGGCAGTCCCCTTGATGGTGGTGAGGCCGGGGTGGATCTCACAGGGTGAGGCCCGCGTCGCGGGCCAGGAGCGCGGCTTGGACCCGGTTGGTGACGCCCAAGGCGGTCAGGATGCGGCTGACGTGGGATTTCACGGTGCTTTCCTGCATACCGAGGCTCTGTGCGATGTCGGCGTTGGTGTCTCCTTGGGCGAGCAGGGCCAGGACATTCCTTTCGCGTGGGGTGAGGGCTTCGACGTGCGCCTGGGCCTGGGTGGCCTGAGGGCGGCTCGTGTGGTGGTAGCGGTCGATGAGGCGGCGGGCGGCGGCGGGGTGAAGCATGGCGGAGCCTGCGGCGACGAGGTGGACGGCGCGCAGGATTTCGGCCGGGTCGGTGTCCTTGAGGAGGAATCCGTCGGCTCCGGCGGCCAGCGCGTCGTAGACGTACTCGTCGAGGTCGAACGTGGTGAGGGTGATGGTCTTCGGCGGGCGGGGCAGGGCACGCAGACGTTGGGTGGCGGTGATGCCGTCCATGCGGGGCATGCGGACGTCGACCAGGGCGACGTCGATACGGTGGGCGGTGGCCTGCTCGATGGCGTGGAGACCGTCGGTGGCCTGGGCGACGACATCGATGGTGTCGTCGCTGTCGAGGAGGTCGGTCAGTCCGAGGCGGACGAGGGCGTCGTCGTCGACGACCATGGCGCGGATCACGAATCGGGGCCGTTCTGTTCGGTGACGGGGTGAGGGATGCGGGCGGCCAGACGCCAGGCGCCGGCGCCGCCGGGCCCGGCGCCCAAGTGCCCGCCGAGTGCTTCGACGCGCTCGCGCAGACCGATCAGGCCGAAGCCGGAGGAAACCGGCTCTACGCCGGTCGGGCCGGTGCCGGGCGGGTTGGTGACCTCGACCAGAGTGGCGGGCGGCACATAGGTGATGCGGACACCGACCGCTGCGTCGGGGGCATGCTTACGGGCATTGGTCAGGGCCTCCTGGACCAGCCGGCAGACGGCCAGCCGGTGCGCTGCGGGCGCCTGTGCGGGGCTGCCCTCCACGGTCACGCTGATGGTCTGTCCGGCCGACCGCGCCTGCTCGATCATCTCCTCGGCATCGCGCAGGACGGGTGCGGGTGGAGCCGCAGCGGACAGGGGCTCGGTAGTGCGCAGGGCTCCGAGCACGTCGCGCAGGTCGGTCAGGGCGTCGGTCGAGGCGGCGCGCAACAGGCTGAGGCGTTCTACGACGGGACCGGGCAGCGTGTCCTTCCTGGTGGCCAGGATGCCGGTGTGCAGGGCGATCAGGCTGAGCCGGTGGGCGAGCACATCGTGCATCTCCGCTGCGATCGCGGAACGCTCCGCCATCCGCGCGGCCTGTTCACGCAGTTCCCGTTCGGTTCGCAGATGCTCCACCCGGGCGTGCAGCGCCTGGACCAGACGGCGCCGGTTGCCCATCGACAACCCGCCGATCACGGCCAGCAGCAGGAAGAGCATCGAGCCGTACTGCTGCGGGACCCACAACGACGCAGCCGGGCTCAGGACGGCATTGCCGGCCAGCGCCACGGCTGAGCAGACCCCGGCTGCCCAGACGCGCCGCCGGTTGGCAAGGTCGAACAGGGCGACCAGGAACAACGGCAGCACCACCCATCCCCACACGCCACCGGCCACCGTTGTCAGAGCCGGAGCGAGCCACCACAGCTTCCGGCGAAACAGCAAAGCCGCCCCACAGGCAAGCACGACCGCGCTACGGAAGGCGACGTCATGGCCGCCGGTGGTCGACGCGCCATTGTGCACAGCCCCCAGGGTCAGCAGCACCACCAACACGCAGCGCCCGTACCCGGCCCATCTGTGACTCTGTTCCCATCCCACCTGTGCAGCGTAGACAGGCGGCTGCGTGTTCCACGGCCGACGTTCCGCCATGACGACCCCCTACTTTCGTAGGAGAAGGCGGCCACGAAAGGGAGGATCCGCAGGAGTGAAGGGCGTCCATAGCGTCGAAGACATGGACGACCGGACCTCCTCACACGACCATGCCCTCGCGCAGCGCAACGCCGAGGGCTGGATGTTCCTCCTCGAAGCAGCCCGCGACCTGCGCACCACCGGAGCCATCGCTCCCAGCAGCAAAACACTCGCTCGCCTGCTGACCGACCCGGTCCAGGAACACGGAACACAGCCCCTGAACGTCCTGGAAGCAGGCGCGGGCACCGGATCGGTCACCCGCACCCTGATCCCCCGCCTCCCCTCAGGCAGCCGACTGGACATCGTCGAGGCCAACGCGCGCTTCGCCTCCCAGCTGCGCCGCCTCGTACGCACCCATCCGCGGCCGGCCGGCGAGGGTGAACAGGTCCGCGTCCACCACACCCTCGTCGAACACCTCGACACCGGCCACCCCTACGACGTGATCGTCTCCGGCCTGCCGTTGACCAACTTCACCCCCGCACAGGCCGAGACGATCATGAAACGGTACATGGAACTGCTCCACCCCGGCGGCACCCTCACCTACTTCGCCTACCGCGGCACCCGCTACGCCCGCGCCCTGACTGCCTCCCGCACTGAGACCCGCCGCCACCGCGCTGTCGAAGAGGTCCTCGCCAGCTACCAGCACAGGTACGCCACCAATCGCTGGACCGTGTGGGGCAACCTGCCCCCGGCCAACGTCTGGCGGCTGCACCGCCCTCTCCACGCGCCCATACCGTCAACACTGAACATCACAGCCGGAGCCGCCCGGTGAACACGCCGACCGGACCGACCGGCCATATCCCCACTCCACCCGCCCACGCAACCCCGACCACCACGGTACCGGCCGAGTCCGTGCCGCTGCAGGGCGCATTCATCCCGACCCTGACCCTGCCGCCGCCCTACCGGGCCCTGACCCGCACCGACGACCTCAACCTCACCCTTGTCACCGTCACCACCACGAGCCCGGACCCGGCCACCTCCAGACACAGACTCACCAGAGCGATCAGCACGCGGTCATAGCCCCGCCAACCACGCAGCCACCCCAGCATTGGCAGCAACGGCCGGACAACCCTCCACTCCGCGTCCGTCATATCGGTGGGATAACGCCGCTCACGCATCGGGCTGTCGGCAGCGTTCCCGAACCGGTGAGCCAGAACAACCTCTGAGCTGCCAAGAGGCGCTGTCCGCATGCCCGGCACCGGCCGCGATCACCCGATCGAGATTCCCGTTCGACGCGCATCTCTCAAGACCGGAGAGACAACGGCTTCTTATCGAGAGTTCTGTCGCCGCGGTCCGGTCAGGTGCTCAGGGCCGCTCCCCAGCGGTGTGACGCGCTGGGGAGCGGCTGAGCTGTGGTGCGGGTCAGGAGCTGCCGTACTAGGGGCACTTGTCGCCTTTGCCGCCCTTACCGCCCTTGCCGCCCTTGCAGGGCTCGCCGCGCTCGTTCTCGACCTTGACGTCCTCGTGCGTGCCGTTGACGACGTATGGACCGGTCACCGTGTTGTCGGGCAGGACGTAGCCTTCGGGGACAGCGGTCTCGCGCAGGTAGTACGTGCCGTGCGCGAGCGGGGCGAAGTCGCAGGTGCCCTTGCTGTCCGTGGCGCATCCGGTGCCGGTCCGGGTGTCCGGGTCGCGTCCGCTGGTCTGTAGTCCGGCTCGGCCGTTCGACTCCTTCCACAACTGGAAGACGGCGCCTTCCAGCGGCCGTCCTGTCTGGGCGTCGGACTTCATGACACGCAATGAGCCCTCGGGCTCCTCAGGCGTCTGCGTGTTACGCGCAGTCGTCGAGACGCCAGTGGCGGCATTGGCCCTGGTCAGAGTCAGCGGACCGAACACGGCCGGGTCCGGCAGGTCGTATCCGTCGGGCGCCGCGACCTCCTGCCAGTAGTAGGTACCCGTCTCGACCGTCCGTGCGCATTCGCCGTCCGCACCCGTCGTACACCGGTCGCCAACCTCGGTATCGGGGGCATCACCGCCGGTCTGCAGCCCCTCGATGCCATTGCTCTCGCGCCACAGCTGGAAGACGGCGCCGCGCAGCGGGTCACCGGACTCCGCGTCCTTCTTCTCGACGCTGACCGCCCCGGTGACGGGGGCCGGGGTGCCGGAGTCACACTGGAGGTCGGCGTCGAACGGGAAGTAGTGGATCTCGCCCGCGTTGACCGCGCCGCCGCCCGCCCCGCCGGACAGCGGGCCCGCGACGAGCTCGCGGGTGATGATGTCGCCCTCGATGTTCGCCGGGTCGAGGTCGGTGAGCTCGGCGCGCGGGGCGTAGATCGTGCCCTCGATGGTGTCGCCGTCCGCGATGGTGATGTCGGTGGCGTCGGCGAAGTTCCACAGGATGTACGGAGCCTGGTTCCCGGACACGCCCGCCATCGTGGCCGTGTGCCAGATGAACGCGTTGCCGCTGCCCGAGGTGTCGACGGTCACGAGCAGGGGCGTGTCCTGGGTCGGCTGATCGAGGAAGGTCAGCGTGCCGATGTTGTTGAGCTGCTCGCCGGTCAGGCGGAGCACGTTGGTCTGTCCCGGGGTGAGAGCGATCTTGATGTTGGAGCCGGGCGGGATCGTGCTCTGGTCGGGCAGCGGGTTCCCGTTGCCGTCGAGCAGGGTCACGGTCGTCGCGCAGGTGGCCATCGTGTCGGCCCGGTCGCGGTAGGTGGAGAACAGCGACGTGAAGTCCATGAGGCCGGACTGTGCGACCGATGCGGCCGGCTGCCGGGTGGTGAGCTCGATGCGGGGCGTGGAGCTGTAGGCGGAGCCGTCCGCCACGACCTGGGTGTTGACGCTCGCGCCGTTCTGGTCCTCGGTGAGGGCGTCGCTGGCGGACGTGTCGCCGATCTTGGCGTAGCCGTTCTGGAGCACCCGCAGCACGCCGGACGGGCTGGTGCCGGCGTAGTCGACGCCGCCGCCCACGAGCAGGGCTGTCGGCTGTGTGTCGCCGGGGGCGGTGAAGGTGCCGGGAGTGTGCAGGGCGACGTTGTAGTTGTCGCCGAAGGAGAGGTCCCCGCCGACGGCCACCGGCCCCTCCGACTCGGTGCTGCCGAGCGTGGTGTTGCCCTCGGTGACGACTCCGAAGCCGTTGTTCCCGGCCACCGGGTTCCCGACGACGACCGGAGCGAGGGGGGCGGCGCCCGCCGGGCCGCCGGCGAGCACGACGGCCGCCAGCAGTCCGGAACCGGCGATCCCGGCTGCGGCACGCAGCGCGGTCCGTCTCATGGCCAGGCGGCTGGAGACGATGTCCTGGATGGGATTTTTCATGAGCAGAATATAAGAACTCAGCCACTTATCACCGTGGTGTGCGCGCATGACACCCCGTTCCAGTACCCGTATGGCCCCGCTGTTCCACCGAGCACCGGGGTGGGCACACTCAGCTGCCGGCGACGCTGCTCGGGAGGCCCGCGGCATACAGCTGCTGGATCAGCCGGACCCGGCCGACGGCGGTGTCGGAGACATGCCACTGGCTGCCGAGGCCGCGCCTGGCCACGCCTG
This sequence comes from Streptomyces boncukensis, assembly GCF_011045075.1. Classification (GTDB taxonomy): domain Bacteria; phylum Actinomycetota; class Actinomycetes; order Streptomycetales; family Streptomycetaceae; genus Streptomyces; species Streptomyces boncukensis. The sequence goes on along the minus strand of NZ_JAAKZZ010000042.1, from coordinate 3,663 downwards.
GCCTGGAGCAGATCCTGCTCCTCGTAGTAGCGCAGCGCCCGCACGCTCACTCCCGCCTGGTCGGCGACCTCGCCGATGCGCACCGTCCTTCTCTGTCCGGGCGGCCCGCCCGACTTGCACCTGACTTCGACGTCAGGTTTTGGTGCTTCGGCGGTGCGTCAGGAATCGCTGCTGGCCGCGCTGCGCACCAGCCGGCCCCGCCCCCGTCTCGGCCTGGGGCAGCCCCCGCGACACCGTTCTGATGGGCGATGACCAAGTACTGCCACGCCTCTTCCACCTCCCGCAACCGCGCGGACAGCTCCTCGGCATACTCGCGCGGCTTCGCAACCCGCTGAAGCGCGGCCGACTCCCCGTCCTCCAGCAGTCCCAGCACCGACGGCATCGCGCCCTCCCCGGTCAGACGACCCGATGCGGCATCTCACCCGGACCAGCAACGAGTTCATTCCCGACCAGCGAAAACACGGCCCTCATGCCCGGTTCAGCAACAGCTTCTCAGCTTGACTCTGTCGGGGATCTTGGAGTTTCCCGGTGCGGCAGCGTGATCACCGGGCATGCTCGGGTGGTTCCGCCGACCGATGCCGCTGTCGAGGTGCTCGTCGTCCCTTCGCCCCCGTTCCGGTGAGCAGGTCCCGCCTTTGACTGCTCAGGCCGTGCGGGCGAGCAACCCGGGTGGTACGACGGCGATACGGGTGCGTGACCGGCTGGACGGGCTGTGATGCGACGAGGACTTCGCCGACTGGTACCGCCGGGACGGACGGCCGGGTCTCTCGCCTGCTCAACTGGCCACCGTCTGCGTGCTGCAGTCCCTGCTCGGCCTGTCGGACCGGCAGGCCGCCGAGGCGGTCCGCTGCCGCATCGACTTCAAGCACTCCATGGCCATGGAACTGGACGATCCCGGCTTCCACCACAGCGTGCCGGCCGACTTCCGCGGCCGCCTCCTCGACCTCGCGCCGGCCCGTCTCAAGGAGGCCGGACCGGTGCACGAGCGCACCACGCAGTGCACCGACTCCACCCACGTCCTGGCCGCGGTGCGCGACCTGACCCGCCCGGAGCCGATCACCGAGACCGTCCGCACCGCACTCGAAGAAGCCGCCGCCTCCTCCCCCCACCTACCCGACGAGCTGGTCGATGAGGACTGGGGGCACCCGCTACGGCCGACCGGTGCGCCCGGACAGGAACCCCACCAAGCCCAAGACCAGGATCCTTGCCACCGGAAACGACGCCGTCCGGCTCCTGGAACACCTCCACCGGCACGGAGCGGACCGCACGTCCGGCCCCCGTATCCAGGCCCTGCGCCAGATCATGGTGCAGAACTACCACCGTGACGCCGCAGGACACCTGCGCCGGCGCACCGCCGAGACGGAAGGCGGGCCCGGACTGCCGCCCCCGCCCCGGGCGGCCGTCTCTCCCCTACGACACCTCGGCCCGCTACGCACGGCATGGACACATCACCAGCTGGGGTTCGCCGCTCACCTGACCGAGACCTGCCCGGCATCCACACCCGCCCGGCCCGCCGTGGACTGCTGCCCGCCGAGCACCTGGCCGACGCCGGCTCCACCTGCCTGCCCCACCTGGAACAAGCCACCCGCGACCAACAGGTCACCCTCTCCGGACCGCTGCGGAGCAACCCCACCCGGCAACGCCGCCGGGGCGAGGGCTTCGCCCGGGACGACTTCCACATCGACTACGACCGCCAGCAGGTCACCTGCCCCCAGGGCCGGGTCAGCCAGGGCCGGCACGGCCCCTGCCCGACCTCCTCACCCACCGCGGCTCCACTGATCGTGGCCAGGTTCACCACAAGCCAGTGCCGGCCGTGCCCGGCCCGCACCCAGTGCACCACTTCCCGCGACAGCACCCGACGGTGGGCTTCCCCCCACGAGAACTCCGCGACCTGCAACTCCGCGTCCGCACCGAGCAACAGACACCCGAGTGGAAGACCCGTTACGCGGTCCGCTCCGAAGCGGAGGGCACAGTCGACGAGTTCACCCACGGACACGGAATACGACGCTGCCGCTACCGAGGACAGAGGAAGGCCCACATCCAGCACGTTCTGACAACTGTCACCGTCAACATCGAGCGCCTCAGCGGACTGCCACCGGCCTGAGGACGCCCCCACATCCCGCCGACCGACTGCCTTCCAGGACTACCTCGACCAGCGTGAGATACCCCGGCTGAAGTCGTGGCGAACCCTCGGCAGCCGACCTCGGAAACTCCAAGAGCCCCGACAGAGTCAAGCTCAGCACTTCCAGGTGCGGGACTCGTCGGACCGACGGTGCGGAGGCAACGGTCCGGCTGCAGAAGGTGGCCGACGGTGACCGCGTCGGGTTACCTGGCGATGGGCTCGTGGAGGAAGAGGATCGTGCAGCCTGTCTTGCTGAAGGTCTGGTGCTCGATGGGGTAGGGGTAGTCGACGAAGTCGCCCCGCACCCGATGGGCGGTCTGCCGCGTCCCGTCTGGGAAAACCAACTCGTCGTCGGCCTCTCCGTCGAGAAACAGGAATCGGTGTGCGGTCTGATGTGGGTGCCGGGGCGCGACCGAGCCCGGCTCGAAGTGCGCCAGCCCAACGACCCGTTCGTCGAAATTATCGTCGAGCTTGACCTCAAGGAGCAGCTTGCTCCACTGACCGGGACTCCATTCGTGCCATCCGTCGGGGCTGAACACATCGTCCGCCGGATCGCCCAGCCGCGCGCCATTCAGTAGGAGGGCCAGACACCGGTCTGGGCTCGATACGACAGCGGTCCCGTCGGCGGGCAGTCCACGGTACGCACCGCTACGGTGAACTTTCTCCTGCTCTTGCTTGTCACCAGTCGAGACGACGAGTTCACCGTCCAACACCAGGATCCGACTCACCGCGCTGCCGGACAGTTCGAACCTGGTGCCGTGACCGATCCGAAGCAAGGTGAACGAGTCACCGTTGTCGGACCGAAGTAGTTCTTTCGTCCAGACACCCTGCACCTGCTCGCCAGCCTGAACCGCCGGCGCCCACTTGATCGGACTGAAGGTCGCGCCGTGACTTGTCATTGATCAAGCATCCCACCTACACGTACGCGACCGGCAACGGGACTCCTCAGAGGGCGGTATGTGACGTGATGCCCTATCTGTCGTCACCGGAACGTGCGCGGCCGCGGCGTTCTTGCTGAGGAAGGGCTGCGGAGGTGCTGGGTTGTCGGTCGTGCGTGACCGCCAGTCCCACAAGACCGACCTAACCGACGAGCGGTGGGCGCTGATCGAGCCCGTGATCACCGCTTGGAAGGCTCGGCATTCCTCCGTCAGCGGCCACCAGGGCCGGTACGAGGTGCGGGAGATCGTCAACGCCCCCTAGGAGCGTCGTTAGAGCCTGTCGTCAAATGTCACGCCCACATCAGGAGCGGGGCGAGGGCGACGGCTGCCTGGTAGGACTCGACAGTCTTGTCGTACCGGGTGGCGATGCCTCGCCACTGCTTCAAGCGGTTGAAGCAGCGTTCGGCCACGTTGCGCCGCTTGTAGACCTGCTTGTCGAAGGCAGGCGGGCGTCCGCCGCGGCTCCCGCGCCGCTGCCGGTTGCGGATCTGGTCGGCCCGTTCCGGGATGGTGTGCGGGATCTTCCGGCGGCGCAGCCAGGTGCGGACGGCCCGGGAGCTGTAGCCCTTGTCCGCACCGAGATGGCCGGGGCGGGTGCGGGGG
>NZ_JAAKZZ010000429.1 GCF_011045075.1 Streptomyces boncukensis | reverse complement strand
GCGAGGGGGCGGGTGGCGGCGCGCATCCGGGCGGTGAAGAGCAGCAGGGTCTGCAGCCGGACGTAGAGGCCGGTGTCCACGGACTCCAGCTCGCCGCTGACCCGTTCGAGCAGCTCCATCGCCTCGTCGTGGCGTCCGATGCTGGTCAGGGCGATACCGAGGCCGACCGCCGCGACGCCGCGCTCCCGCGGCCCCGGGGCGAGCGCGAGCGCGTCGGTCAGGTGTCCGATGGCGGCCGGGCGGCAGCAGCGCAGCTCCGCCGTGCCCAGCTCCCTGAGCACCTCGGCGCGTGCTTCGGCGGCCGGGGGCTCGACGAGGGCCCGGCGCAGGAAGCGGGCCGCGCGGTCGGCGGCGCCGCGGGCGAGCGCGTCCCGGCCGGCCTCGCGCAGCACCTCGACCACCCACGGCTCGCCCGACGGGGGGAGCGCCAGCAGATGGGGGGCCACGCGGTCGGCGGGCGCCCCGTCGGCGGCGAGCGTGCGCGCCGCCCGCGCGTGCGCCCGGTTGCGGTCCTGCCACGCGAGCCCCTCGTACACCGCCGTGCGCTCGATCGGGTGGACGAAGGCGTACCGGCTGCCCTCGTCCCGGGCCCCGGCCTCCAGCAGCCCCGCGTCCACGAGCGCGCCCGCCGCCTCGGCCGCCGTCTCGCCGTCCAGGCCCGCGACGGCCGCGCTGGGCCGGTGCCCGGCGTCCGGGCCCAGCACCGCGACGGCCCGCGCGAAGCGGGCCGCTGCCTCGGGCAGCCGGCGCAGCCGGTCGTCCACCCGGCGCTCCACGGCGGCGGGCGCCAGCGAGCGCACGGCGTACGCGGCGGGGCCGTCGGCCGGGCCGAGCCCGTGCGCGGCCACCTCCCGCAGTAACTCGCCCAGCAGGAACGGGTTCCCCCCGGTGGCGTCATGGCAGGCGCGGACGAAGTCCTCGCTCGGCGGGACGCGCAGGGTGTCGGCGGCCAGCTCGCGGGCGGCGTCCGCACTCAGCGGGGCGAGTGTGCGCACCCGTGCCCGCGCGGCCCCGAGTACCCCGGCGAGCAGCGCGCCCCGCTCGCCGGGGTGCCGGGCCTCGGTGCGGGTCGCGACGACGACCGCGATCCGGCAGCCCTCCAGCCGGCCCGCCAGATAGTTCACGAAGCGCAGCGACGGCTCGTCGGCCCACTGCAGGTCGTCCACGGTGATGACCAGGGGGTGGCGGCCGGCCAGGTTCCTGCTCATCCAGAACAGCCCGTTCAGCAGGGAGTACGGCGCCCCGCCGGGCTCCGGGCCGGCGTCCCGCGCGGGGCGCGTCCCGAGCAGTGGGCCGGCCGTCGCGGCGGGGCCGGAGAGCACCGCGCGCCGCTCCTCCTCCGGGGCCGTGGCGGCCCAGGGCTCGAACATCTGGCGTACCACGCCGAACGGGAACCACCGCTCGAACTCCGCCGACCGCGCCTGCAGCACCAGGGCCCGCTGCTCCTCGGCACGCGCCCGGACATCGGCGAGGAACGCGGACTTGCCGGCGCCGGGCGGCCCCTCGCAGACCAGCAGCTGGCCGTGGCCGCGCCGGGCGCGGGCGAGCGCGGCGTCCGCCGCGGCGCACTCCGCCTCGCGTTCGAGCAGGCGCCGGTGGTCGGTTCGTACGGGGCGGTCGGTTCGTACAGGGTGGTCGGTCCGCATAGGGGACTCCTCAACTGACGGCTTGCCCGTGGGCGACGGGGTCGGGAAGGAACCGGACACAGCGGGGAGGCGCCGTTTCCACCCTGCGCGCGGAACGTGGACCAGGCGTGGAAGAAACCTGGAATTCCCGGGCCGCGCCGCCGTGGACAGCTCATTCGGCATAGATGCGGGCGAGCCGTGGCACGCTTAGACTCAAGGTTCGAAATATGCCGGACGCGGCGAACGGAGCCGGTGACCGCGGGGAATTCCGCGCCGCGTATCTGATCACCAGTGCTGCCTGGGGGGCTTGCGAGGTGTCTGCGGAGTTTCTCGTCCTTGGGCCGATCGAGCTGCGATGGGCCGGCCGGACCGTGGAACTCGGACACGCCAAGCGGCGCTGCGTCCTGGCCGCGCTGGTGATGGAGGCCAACCAGCCCGTTCCGGTCGGGCAGCTCATCGACCGGGTGTGGGGCGACCACCCCCCGTCCACGGTGCGCAACGTGCTCTACGGCTATGTCGCCCAGCTCCGGCGCGGCCTCGAAGCGCTCCCGGAGGACTCCGGCCGCCCGCGGCTGGGCCGTCAGTCCGGCGGCTACACGCTGCGGCTGCGCCCGGAGGCGGTGGATCTGCACCGGTTCCGGCGGACGGTGGCCCGCGCCCGCGCGGCAGCGGACGACCAGCGCACGGCCGCTGAGCTGCGCCAGGCCCTGGCCCTGTGGCGCGGACCGGCGTTCCGCGATCTGTCCAGCCCGTGGCTGGACGGGGTGCGCGAGGCCCTGGAGCGCGAGCGCCGCACTGTGCTGGCGGAGTGCCACGCGGCGGAGCTGCGGCTGGGACGGCACGCCCAACTGCTCGGGGAGCTGGAGGAGATGAGCGCGGCCCACCCGCTGGACGAGGTGCTGCTGCGCAACCTGATGACCGCCCTCTACCGCTCCGGCCAGTCCGCCGTCGCCCTGGAGCACTACGAGCGCACCCGGCGGATGCTGGCCACCGAGCTGGGCATCGACCCCGGCCCGGAGAGCCGCGAGCTGCACGAGCGCATCCTGCGCAGCGACCCGGCGCTGCGCGGCGACCCGGCGCTGCGCCGCGACGGCCCGCCGCCCGCCGGGGGGACGCGGCTCGTGCGCACCCCGGAGCACACGCCCCCGGTCCCCGCCCAGCTCCCGCACGGCGTACGGGACTTCGCCGGGCGCGGCGCCGACCTGGCGCGGCTGAACCGGATCGGCCACTCCGTCGGCCCCTCGGAGTTCCGCAGCGCGGGCTCGTCCATCGTCGCCGTGGTCGGCGGCCCCGGGATGGGGAAGTCGGCGCTCGCGGTGCGCTGGGCGTCCGACCTGATCGACCAGTTCCCGGACGGCCAGCTGTATCTCCCGCTGAACGCGCACGACGCCCACCGCGGCCCGATGGAGCCGGGCGAGGCGCTGCCCCGGCTGCTCGGCTCGCTGGGCGTGCCGCCGGGCGACGTGCCGCGCACCGTCGACGAACAGGCCGCGCAGTACCGCTCCCTGCTGGCGGCGCGCCGGATGATCGTCCTGCTGGACGACGCGGCCGACTCCGCGCAGGTGCGCCCGCTGCTGCCGGGCAGCCCCGGCTGCCTGGTCGTGGTGACCGCGCGCGGCCGGCTGCCGGGCCTCGCGGCGCACGAGGGCGCGCACTGCCTCACCCTGGACGTGCTGCCGCCCGGGGACGCGCTGGCGCTGCTGCGGAGCGTGCTGGGCGCGGAGCGGGTGGCGGCCGAGCCGGAGGCGGCGCTGGACCTGGCGCGGCTGTGCGGCCGGATGCCGCTGGCGATGCGCGCCGCCGCCGCCAACCTGGCCCAGGCGCCCGAGTCCGCGATCGGCGAGGCCGTCGCCGAGCTGGCGCAGGAGGGGCCGATGGCGGCCCGCACCCTGTTCACCGGGCAGCACCATGTGCTGCGGGAGGCGTTCGACCTGTCGCTGCGCACCCTGTCCGCGCCGGCCCGGCGGCTGTTCCGCCGGATGAGCCTGGTGCCGGGCCCGGACGTGGACGCGCGCGCGGCCGCCGTGCTGTGCGACGTCTCCACCCACCGCGCCCGGTGGCTGCTGGACGAGCTCGTCGAGAGGCACCTGGTGCACCCCCGCGCCCCCGGCCGGTACGAGCTGCGCGAGCCGCTGCGCTCCTACGCCGCCGACCGGCTGGCCGCCGAGGAGGACCCCGGGCGGTGCACGGCCGCGCTGCACCGGCTGTTCGACCGCTATCTGGAGCTGGTGGTCTCCGCCTCCCGGCAGTTCGGGGTGCCCGGCCCGGCCCCGTGCGCCCCGGTGGGCGACCGCGGCGACGCCGATCCGCCCGTGTCCGTCGCCGACGCGCTGCGCTGCCTGGAGGAGGAGCGCGCCAACCTGCTCGCGGCCGTCCACCACGCGGCCCGCCACGGCCCGCACCCGCTGGCGTGGGGCCTGGTGGACGCGCTGCGCGGGTTCTTCCGGCTGCGCCCGTTCGGCACCGAGTGGCGCGCCGCTGCGCAGTCCGGCCTGGACGCGGCCCGGCGCGCCGGGGACCGGGCGGCCGAAACGCTGATGGAGACCGCCGTGGCCCAGGCGTGCGTCGGGCTCGGGCACTACGAGGAGGCGCTGGACCACTGCTCGCGGGTGCTGGAGGGGGCCGCGCGCCAGGGGTTACGGGAGGCCGAGGCAGCCGCCGCCGTCGAACGGGGGTTCCTGCAGTGGGCCCTGGGCTCGCTCCTGGAGGCGAGCGCCAGCCTGGCGGCAGCGGTCGAGACGGCCCGGAGCGCGGGGCTCCCGCTGGAGGAGACCCGCGCGCTGCGCGGCCTCGGCCTGGTGCACTACGACCTGGGCGCGCCCCGCCTCGCGCTGCGCCACTTCGACTGGGGCCTGGACGCCGCCCGGCGGACGGGAGCCCTGCACTGCGAGCTGTATCTGCTGCTGCACCGCGGCCGGGTGCTGCACCGCCTCGGCCAGCTGGACGCGGCGTACGAGCATCTGACGCAGGCGCTGGCGGGCGGCCAGGAGTACGCCTTCTCGCAGGCGGAGGCGCTGGCACTGGCGTTCCTGGGCGCCCTGCACGCGGACGCGGGCCGCCCCGGCGCGGCGCTGGACCAGGTGGGACGGGCGCTGCGGCGGGTCGACGCGAGCGGTGACCCGCGGGTGGCGAGCGAGTGCCTCTCCGCCGTCGCGCGCGCCCTGCTGACGCTGGGGCACCCCGAGCGCGCGGCGGAGCACTACCGGCGGGCGCTGGGCGCCGCGCGCGAGGTCCGGTACCGCAGGGGCGTGGTCGGCGCCATGGCCGGCCTGGCCGGCGCGCTCGCCGCGTCGGGCGCGGCGGGGGAGGCCGAGGAGCACGGGCGGCGCGCCCTCGCCCTCGCCCGCGGGCTGCGCATGCGGCTGCTGGAGAGCGACGCGCTGACGGCGCTGGCCACCATCAAGCCCGAGACGCTGCACGACAGGTGGTCCCGCCCCCCGGGCGGGCACCCGGAGGACCTGGTGCACTGCGCCACCACGCTGCGCGCCCTGCTGGACAGCCTCTGGGCCAGAGAGGGAGCCCCCGGACAACCCCGCCCGGCCTGACCGAGCGCCCCGCAAACGGAGCGCCCCGCAAACGGAGCGCCCGAAGGGGCGCGGGGAACTGCGCGCGCAACCGCAGAGCCACCCGCAGCCCGCGGCGCACCGGCAGGGGCAGCCCCTGCCCGGCGCCCGGATGCCGGGTGCGGGAGGTCAGTGGGGCCAGATGGGCGGGTTGGTGCAGAAGTGGCCGCCCACGTGGGCCTGATCCGGCGCGCCGGTATCCAGCTCGCCGTGCTCGGCGACGAGCTTCGCCGCGTACACCTCGGAGTCGTCCCGCGGGGCGTAGCCGAGGGCGCGGGCGGAGGAGAGGTCCCACCACAGGCGGGTGTTGGCGGAGGAGCCGTAGACGACGGTGTGGCCGACGTCCTCGGCGGTGAGCGCCGCGTGCAGGAGCCGGGCGCCGTCGTCCGGGCTCATCCACACGGACAGCATGCGCACGCTGGTCGGCTCGGGGAAGCACGAGCCGATGCGGACGGAGACGGTCTCCACGCCGTGCAGATCCCAGTAGAGCTGGGCGAGGTCCTCGCCGAAGCACTTGGAGAGCCCGTAGAAGGTGTCGGGGCGGCGCGGCGCGTCGACGGACATCCGCGGCTCGTCCGCGCCGGGCACGGGCGTGAAGCCGACCGTGTGGTTGGAGGAGGCGAACACGACGCGGGGCACCCCTTCCTCGCGCACGGCCTCGTACAGCTGCTGGGTGCCCTGGATGTTGGCGCGCAGGATCTTCTCGAACGACGACTCCAGCGAGATCCCCGCGAGATGGACGACCGCGTCCACGCCGCGCACGGCGGCGCGCAGCGCCTCCCGCGCCGCCGGGTCCGTCCCGCCCAGGTCGAGGGTGAGCGCCCCGGGCTCGCCCGGCACCGGCTGGACGTCGAGCAGCCGCAGCTCGTATCCGTACGCCGGCAGCAGCTCGCGCATCAGGGTGCCGACGCCGCCTGCGGCGCCTGTGAGCAGGACGGTGCGCGGTGCGGGCATCAGCTCAGTCCTCATCCGTGGCTGTCATTCATATATGGGGAGACGCTAGGGAGCCGCCCGATCTCCGTCAAGACCGCCATCGCGCGGGGGTGAACTCGGGGGTGAACTCTGGGGTGAACGCGGGGGTGAAATCGGCCCTCTCGTGCGGGAATTCTCCCTTGACCGGCGCGGAGGCGCTGCCTTAGCGTGGCAGCGTTCAGAGATGTAGACACAGATCAGAAACGTGTACGGCCGGGTGGGGTGGGGGACCGGCGCTCTTCCGTGGCGCACGGCGTGGCTCCGGCCCTCGTTCCACCGCGGCCCGCCAAGGAGCGCTGCATGCCGTCCTCGCCGCCCAGCCCGCCCCGCCCGCCCCA
>NZ_JAAKZZ010000428.1 GCF_011045075.1 Streptomyces boncukensis | reverse complement strand
AACGCGAGCAGCTGCACGGCCGCGCCCCCGGCCGCCGCCCCGAGAACCGCGAAGCTGGTCCCGGTCGCGACGATCCCCAGCAGACTTCGCAGCGGTCCCAGCACCCGCCCGGCCGCCGCCCCCAGCGACCGCAGCCCCCCGAGTGCCGGTCGGGAGTCGACTTCTGGCCGGATCACCGGCTGCGGCATGCTGCGGACCGTGGCGTCCAGGCGGGCCAGTTGGGCGCGTAGCCGCGCCAGGTCTGCCTCCACCCGCACTCGCACCGTCAGCCCACGGACTGCGCGGTCGAGCTCAGCCCGGAACCCCGTTAGGTCCGGCGTGACCCTCACCCGGGCCTTCACCGAGCGCAGCGCGCGCTCCAGCTCAGCCCGGAACCCCGTCAGGTCGGGGCTGACGCGTACCTGCACGCTGCCGAGCCCGGCCAGCTCCCGGCTCAGCTCACCACGGAACCGGGAGGTGTCGGCGGTAACCCGAACCTGGGCCGTCAGCCCGCGCAGCGCCGCCCGCAGCTCGGCCCGGAACCGCGACAGGTCCGGCTCGATGCGCACCTGGGCGCGCACGGTGCTCAGCGCGCGGCGGAGGTCCCGGGCGATCTGACGGCCGGCCCGCTCCCCGGTGCCGCGCACCGCGCGCTGGACCGCGTCATCGAGGGCCTGCCCGGCGTCCCGGCCAGCGCGGGCGAGGTCCTGGCGCAGCTGGGCGGCGTAGGCGGCGGTATCCGACGTGATCTGGACGGAGGTGCGGCCGACCTGCGGCATGGGCGGGCACCTCCGGGCATGCGGCACCCCGCATCACAGGGGTGCGTGGTGCCCGGCCCACCAGCCAGCGGCGTCTCCCGGAGCGTAGGGGCGCGTACGCCGTGCCTCCCCGGCGGCTATTCGTCGGCGCCGTCCGCGGCCATGGCGGCGATCTGCTGGGCCTGGGCCGCCAGCTCGGCCTCGGAGAAGCCGCGCGGGACCGCGGCCCGGGTGCGGCGCAGCTCGGGCGGCGGGTCGAAGATGGCGCGTTCGACCTTGTGGAGATCCTTCTCCTCGTGGGCGTGCTCCAGCAGCCACGCCCACACCCCGGACACGATCCGGTGCCCGGACGCGGTATCGACATCGAGACCCCGGCGGACGCACCAGGCAGACCAGTCCCGCCACCGTTCCTGAGCCAGCGCACACAGTCGGGACGCCGCCCACCACTCCACCCCGTACAGCTCCGGCGCCACCCCCACCGCGATGCGCCAGCACCCGTGGAGAGTGAACTCGTCACGAGGGTCGCGGATCCGGGCGTTCACCGCGCTCTGCACTGTCTCGTCCAGGAGTCCGGGCATGATCTGAGGCCACTGCCCGGACGCGGCGATCCCGGCCAGCGTGCGCCCGTCCGGCACCATCAGGGTGTACGACTCACCGTCGATCGTGATGGGCAAAGGCCCCAGCGCTGCGGGGCCGAACCTCACGACCGGGCGCGCGCGGGCTTCTTGGCGGCTGTCTTCTTCGCCGGTGCCCGTTTCGTCGCAGCACGGCGCTGCTCCCGGTTGGGCTCCGCAAGCCCCATCTCCTCCCGCTGCTTTTGGAAATAGGGCTCATAGTGGCTGATCAGCTTGGGCAGCAAGTCGTTGAACAGCTCTCCGAAGGTGACCGGGCTCCGCGCCGACCGGACCTTGATCATGAGGTCTTCCACGTCCTCGTCCGAGAAGACGTGCAAGAGCGCGTTCCGCAGCTCAGCGAGGACGGATGCGAGGTCCGGGTTCTGCCCTTCGGTCGGGGTGGCCATCTCCTCGATGTACGCCAGCTGCATCTGCACGGCCATGGCGTCGAACCCGTGAGCCTCATACTGGCCGCCGTCGGACAGCTCCACCTGCACCGGGGGCAGGTCCGCCGGGCTGGTCCCTGCGGCGTCACTCTTGATCACGAAGTCGGTGGCCATGATGGGGTCCTCCTTGAGCTGGTGGTCCCCGGCACGGTAGGGGTCAGTACCGCACCGTCTCGTCCACCGGCCCCGGCGCGACCTCCCGCAACGCCTCCAGCAGCCACGGTTGCGGGCGTTGGCCGCGCACCTCCCGTGCGTAAACCCGGCCCCCGCCGCCGCTGGGCTCCCAGGACAAGACCCGCGCCCGCCGCGGGCGGATCGGACGCCCGGCCGGCCCGTAGATCCCGGTGCCCTGGTGCACGTATGCCGCGTACTCCAGCGACGACCACACCTCGCCCACGACCTGCGACCCATGCTGCCGCGTCTCCGACCGGATCGACGCCCGCAGCTGCCCGCGGTCCACCGGAGCCCGGCGCCGCGCGGCATTCGCTACCTCCGCCGTCACCTCGTCCACCACATCAGCCACCAGCCGGGCGACGGCGGCCTCATCCACGTCCACGTCGACCCGGACGCTCATCGCCGCCTCCGCTCCACCTGGGCCTGGATCCGGGCCATCTCCACCCGGGCCCGCGCCACCACCCCAGCCAGCGCCACCCCGCACACGCCGAGCAGCACGCACACGATCGCCGTCGTCCCCGCCACGCCTACACCTCCACCGTGATCTGCACCGTCACCCCAGAACAGCCGCCCTGCGGCCCCAGTGGCGCCACCGGCCCCGGCCACACCTGCACATCCGACAGCGCCTCGCAGCACGCCACCGCCTCCCGCAGCAGCCGCTGATCGAGCACCAGCCCCCACGCGTCGGCCTCGCGCTGCTCGCACGTCGGCGCGGACTGCCCGTCCTCGGCGACCACCGCCACGCAGCGGGCCACACCGATCTCGATCGTGGTCTGCATGCGCCAGGTCTGGCAGCGTCGGCGCCGCTGGTCGGTGACGACCGGGTCCTGCCGCACCACCCGCACCCACGCCTGCCCGTGCCCGTCGTCGCAGTCGCACGAGCAGAAGTCCTGCGCGGGCGGCGACGATCCCCACACCAGGCAGCAGGCGCACGCCGGACGCCCGCCCTCGGCGAGCGCCGCGCACAGGCACGCGGTCAGCCCGGACAGCACCGGCCCCAGCCGCGGGTCGGCGTCCGGCGGCAGCAGCACGTCATCGGTCGGCGTGGTCACCGTGGCACCTCCGGTCGATAGCGGGCCGCCACCGGAGCGGGCGGCAGATCGAGGGAGAGCACGGCGCCGAACTGGCGCACCTGCTGGGGGTTCACCAGCTGCACCCACGCCCACACCTGCGGCATGTGCGCGCGCAGCGTCTCCGGCCAGTCTCCGGGCGGCACGATGTCGTAGGCCACGCCCTCCCGCGTCACGCTCTTGACTCCCGTCGGCAGCGCGCAGCCGCCCGGCCGCCCCTCACACAGCTTGGCGATCTCGCAGGCGAGCTGGCCCACCGCGCGGCGGCCGGCCGCGGGCACCTCCAGGCCCCGCAGATACCGGACGGACAGCGTGTCCGGCTCCGTGTCCGGACGGTCCAGCCGCTGGCAGTCCGGCCAGCACTCCCCGCCTGTCCGGACAAGCCGTCCGCCGGTCGCGGTCCGGTGCAGGACGTATCCGGACGCGTCCACGACCTGTCCGTCCTGCCGCACCTCCAGCACCTCATGCACTGGGCCCGGCAGTTCGATCACGCACAACGGGGTGCACGAGCACCCGCTGGGCCCGCAGCCGCACGGCCGGTTGTACCAGCGGCCCGAGTCCAGCACCGGCCGCAGCAACGACCCCGAGTACGGCGACGGCTCGTCGCAGCCCCGGCGGCACGGCCGGATCAGCTCCTCACACAGCCCGTACCGGCCAGCGACCAGCCGCCACAGCACCTCGGTGGCGATCTGAGCCGCCGCCTGCTGCTCCGGGCTCCAGTCGGCCGGGTCCTCCGGCCAGCCGGGGCAGCACGACGTATCGAGCGGCCACGGGCCGCACGGCCCGTCCAGCACCTCATCCGGCACGACCGGCCTCCCTCCGGGACAGGGCCGCCCCACCGCAAGGCGGGCAGGACGGCCCCGGTTGCTACTTCCGCTTCCGCGCCACAGACCGCAGCGCGGCGGCCCCGGCGGTAGGCGTGAACGTGGCCGACGCCACCTGAGTGTCGTCCTGCTCGGAGGTGACCGTGATGGTCTGCTCGGTGTCCACCGTGCCGGCCGCGTAGGAGTGCGACGCAGTACCCGCGCCATCCGCAGTGGCCAGCCCCGCCTCCGGGCCGGTGCCATCGCCCCAGTCGACCGCCACGCTGGTCGTGTCCGGCGGGAAGTCCTCCCAGGACAGCGAGGCGGTCATCGGGTCGCCAGCGTCCGGCTCCGCCGTGGCCGTCGGAGCCGCCGCGGGCGGGGTGGGGGTGAACGTCGCCGATGCCGTCTTGGTGCCGTCGGTCACGGACGTCGCCGTGATCGTCTGCTCGCCCTCGACTCCCTCCGCGTACGCGTGTGTCCCGGTGGTCGTCCCGGCGGGCAGTTCCTCGGCCGCCGTGCCGTCGCCCCAGTCGACGGACACCGCGCCGTCAGCGGGGAAGCCGTCGAGCGTGATCTCGACCGTGCGGCCGGTGGCGTCCGACTCGTCCGGGGCCGCCGTGACCGTCGGCTCCGGCTCGGGCTCGGGGGTCGGCGTGAACGTCGTGCTCGCGGTCTTGGTGGCGTCCGTCGCCGAGGTGGCGGTGATGGTCTGCTCCCCCTCCACACCCGACGCGTAGGCGTGTGTGGCGGTCGTGGTGCCCGCCGGGACGGTCTCCGCGGTGGTCCCGTCGTCCCAGTCCACCGTGACAGCGCCGTCCGCCGGGAACCCGGCGAGGGTGATCAGGACGGTGCGGCCGGTCGAGTCGTCGGGGTCAGGCTCCGCGGTCACCGACGGCTCCTCCACCGGGAACGGGATGGTGAATTCCACCGTGGTGCATGCGCTCGGGTCCGCGGCGTCGCACACTGTCGCCGACTGCGGGCCGTCCTGTGTGTACGGGTGGGAGGCGCTGCCCTGCTCGGGGCCGTCCTCCACCGGGGACCCGTCCCCCCAGTCGATCGTTGTCGGTCCAGCCATGTGTGGTGCCTCCAGTCAGGCGTTGTCGATGGTGAGGAGAGCGGTTCGTCCGCTCGTGTCGGACGGGTCGGCCGCGGCTTCCACCTGCGGGCCCTCGGCCGGGGGCTGTTCGCCGGTGTTGTCGATCGTGAGCAGCACCGTGCGGCCCGTGCCGTCAGACGGGTCCGCCTCGGCAGTCACCTGCGGAGGCGTCGTCGGGCCCGGGTCCTGGGCCGGGACGAGGATCGCCTCGCGGGTGCGGTAGGTGTCGATGTCCCCGCGCCGCACCGTCACCGTGTAGACGCTGGGCACGCTGTACTTGTGGATCACAGCCACCGTGCCGTCCGCGCCGACGGTGACCTCCTCCGGGGCGGTGCCGTCGCCCCAGTCCACCAGCGCGGTCCCGTCGGACTGCGAGGGCAGGCCAATCGTGGCGGTGACCTCGTAGGGGTCCTCGGGGTTGTCCGCCGACAGCGTCAGCGTCGGCTCATCGGCCGGGAGCGGGATCGTCACCGTGCGCTCGGCGCAGATCACCGGAGTCTGCTTGTCGCACGCCTTGATCAGGTAGTCGCCGTCCGCGTCGTAGACGTGCGTGACCCACGCGCCGTCCGCAACCTCCTGCGGGTCCGTGCCGTCGCCCCAGTCGACCATGACCGGGCCGAAGCCGTGGTTGTCCGCGCGGAAGCGCACCGTCCGGCGCGGCGACTCGTTGGCGACGCCGGTGATGTACAGGTCCGCCGGGTCCGGTACGGGCCTGTCGACTGGCTGGCAGCCGCACTCCGGCTCCGGCGGCCGAATCGTCGTGACGAAGAAGCGGCGCGGAGTCTTCGGCCCGATCGGCTTGAGCATCGGGCCGGGCACACCGCCCTGCCCGGCCTGCACGTTGTAGGGACCCCGGCGCCAGCCAGAGCCGACCTTGGTGCGGCCGTTGAAGTTGAAGCTCACCGCGTCGTTCGTGATCTCCAGGTCCCCGCTCGCGCCGCCGATCACCCACGGCAGGAGCAGATACCCCCACTGCCCCTGAGACCCGGCGCCCGAGCACGCGTCCTCGGCGGCGTACACGTTGGTCCACAGCTCCAGCGCATACCCGATGTCGCAGCGGAGCTCGGTGCTCTCGTCCCAGCCGATCGGATTGCCGTCGAAGTCCCGGTAGATCTCGAAGCTGGGGTTCATGATCTGCACCAGGTCGGGGTCGACCTCGCAGAACTCCATCTCCAGCGAGTGGTAGTTGAGCTGCTCGCACCCGGCTTCGCTGATGCACGTCTTGCCGTTGGCCTTGGTGACCGAGATGTCCTCCCCCTCCTCGGTCTCGGCCGACATCGAGATGGTGATGAAGCCGTCGCTCACCACCTGGTTGCAGTCGCCGTACACGGGGCGCCCGCAGGCGTCCAGGCGGGTTGCGCGCAGCGCCGTGCCGCGCAGCAGAGAGGGGCACGCCATCAGCTGTTCTCCTTCATAGTGGCGCGGCGCCGCGACGAGCGGCGGCCGGAAGACGCAGGGGCCGGGGCCGATTCGGGTTCCGGGAGCGAATCGGGCCCGGCCGCCGGCGGGGACGAGGCCGGAGGCTCGGGCGTGGGCTCGGGGACGGGCGGGGCGTGCC
>NZ_JAAKZZ010000427.1 GCF_011045075.1 Streptomyces boncukensis | reverse complement strand
CCCCGCACACCGAGCACGACCCGAAAGGACCCGCATGAGCTGGCGGATGCCCCCGGAAACCGCCCCGCAGGAACGCGTCTGGACCGCCTTCCCGCCCCGCGCGCCGTACGCCGGCGAGGAGCCCGGCACCCTGGAGGAGGCCCGCCGCGCCTGGACGCGGGTGGCCCTGGCCATCGCCCGGTTCGAACCGGTGACCATGCTCGCCGAACCCGCCGACCTGGACGCCGCCCGCCGCCTGCTGTCCGGGGACGCCGGGGGCGCCGGGGCCTCGGGGGCCGGCGCGGCCCCGCGGCGCGTCTCCCTCCTTCCGGCGCCGCTCGACGACGCCTGGATGCGCGACATCGGCCCCACCTTCGTCCTCGACGAGGACGGCCGGCTCGGCTCGGTGGAGTGGGTGTTCAACGGCTGGGGCCGGCAGGAGTGGGCCGCCTGGGAGAAGGACGCCCGCGTCGGCCGCCGGGTGGGCGACCTGGCGGGCGCCGTGAGCGTGCGCTCGCCGCTGGTGAACGAGGGCGGCGGCATCCACGTCGACGGACTGGGCACCGTGCTGGTGACGGAGACGGTGCAGCTGGACCCGCACCGCAACCCCGGCCTGGACCGGGCGGCCGTCGAGGCCGAGCTCGCCCGTACGATCGGCGCCGAGCACGTCATCTGGCTGCCGCGCGGCCTGACCCGGGACGCCGAGCGGTACGGTACGCGCGGCCATGTGGACCTGCTGGCGACCATTCCGTCCCCCGGCCGGCTCCTCGTGCATGTCCAGCCGGACCCGGCGCACCCGGACCACGCCGTCACCCGCGACATCCTCGACGTCCTGCGGGCCTCCACCGACGCGCGGGGCAACCCGTGGGAGATCACGGAACTGCCCGCGCCGAAGACGCTCAGCGACGAGGAGGGGTGGGTCGGCTACAGCTACATCAACCACCTCGTGGTCAACGGCGCCGTCATCGCCTGCGGATTCGAGGATCCGAACGACGAGCAGGCCCGCCGGATCCTCGCCGACGCCTATCCGGGCCGGGAGGTCGTCATGCTCGACGCCCGGACCGTCTTCGCGGGCGGCGGCGGCATCCACTGCATCACCCAGCAGCAGCCCAGGACGCCCGGAGGAGAGGAGCCCGGCGGCCATGCGTCTGACGCCCGGCGAGCGTGACCGGCTCGTCCTGTTCACCACCGCGGAGCTCGCCCGCGCCCGGCGCGGCCGGGGGCTGCGCCTCAACGTGCCCGAGGCCACCGCGCTCATCGCGGACACCGTCTGCGAACGGGCCCGCGACGGCGCGCGGCTGGCCGAGGCGCTGGACGCCGGACGCCGCGTCCTCGGCCCCGGCGACGTACTGCCCGGGGTGCCCGACGTGGTGACCCAGGTGGAGGTCGAGGCCGTGTTCGACGACGGGACCCGGCTGGTGGTGGTCACCGACCCGTTCGGCGGCGGGCACTTCGGGGAGCTGGCCCCGGGCGCGGTGCTGCCCGGACCGCAGCCGGCCGCGCCGCCCCCGCCGCACCCCTCGGAGTCCGTGACGCTGCCGGTCACCAACACGGCGCCGGTGCCCGTCAGCGTGACCTCGCACTTCCACTTCTTCGAGGTCAACCCGCGGCTGCGGTTCGACCGCGCCGCCGCCTACGGGCACCGGGCCGCGCTTCCCGCGGGCGCCACCGTGCGGTTCGCGCCGGGGGAGACCCGGGAGGTCACGCTCGTCCCCATCGGCGGCGAGCGCGTCGTCATCGGGTTCGCCGGGCTCGTCGACGGCCCGCTGGACGCGCCCGGCGCCCGCTCCCTGGCCCTCGCCCGAGCGCGGGCCTGCGGCTACCTCGACACCTCGGAAGGCCGGATATGACGACCGAACTCCACCGCGCCATCGCCGCCCACGGACCGCGCGCCGGCGACCGCGTCCGCCTCGGGGACACCGGACTCCTGGTCGAGGTCGAGCACGACTCGGCCGAGCCGGGCCAGGAGTTCCTCGTCGGCTTCGGCAAGACCGCCCGCGACGGGATGCACCTGCGGGCCGCGACCGTCCGCGACACCTGCGACATCGTCGTCAGCAACGTGCTCGCCGTCGACGCCGTGCTGGGCGTGCGCAAGGTGTCCATCGGCATCCGCGAGGGCCGGATCGCGGCCGTGGGCCGCGCCGGGAACCCGCACACCATGGACGGCGTCGACGTCGTCGTCGGCACCGGCACCGCCATCGTCCCGGGCGAGGGCCTGATCGCCACGGCGGGCGCCGTCGACACCCATGTGCACCTGCTCTCGCCGCGCGTCCTGGAGGCGTCGCTCGCCTCCGGCACCACCACCGTCATCGCCCAGGAGTTCGGCCCGGTGTGGGGCGTCGGCGTCAACTCGCCCTGGGGGCTGCGCCACGCCTTCAACGCCTTCGACGCCTGGCCCGTGAACATCGGCTTCCTGGCCCGCGGCTCCGCTTCCGACCCGGCCCCGCTGACCGAGGCGCTGGTCGAGGGCGGCGCGAGCGGCTTCAAGGTGCACGAGGACCTGGGCGCTCACACCCGCGCGCTGGACACCGCGCTGCGCGTGGCGGAGGAGCACGACGTCCAGGTGGCGCTGCACACCGACGGGCTGAACGAGTGCCTGTCCGTGGAGGACACCCTGGCCGCGCTGGAGGGGCGCACCATCCACGCCTTCCACATCGAGGGCTGCGGCGGCGGCCACGTCCCCAACGTGCTGCGGCTGGCGGGCGAGGCCAACGTCATCGGCTCCTCGACGAACCCCACCCTGCCCTTCGGCCGGGACGCGGTCGCCGAGCATCTGAACATGATCATGGCGGTGCACCAGCTGGATCCCGAGCGGCCCGGCGACCACGCCATGGCCCGCGACCGCATCCGCGAGGGCACCATGGGCGCCGAAGGGGTCCTGCACGACCTCGGGGTCATCCCCATCACCTCCTCCGACGCGCAGGGCATGGGCCGGGCCGGAGAGACGGTCCGGCGCACCTTCGCCATGGCGGGCCGGATGAAGGCCCAGTTCGGCGCCGAACACCCGCGCCACGACAACGACCGGGCGATCCGCTACGTCGCCAAGCTCACCCTCAATCCGGCGCTCGCGCACGGCCTCGCCCACGAGATCGGCTCCCTGGAGCCGGGGAAGCTGGCGGACATCGCGCTGTGGCGCCCTGACCGCTTCGGGGCCAAGCCCGAACTGGTCCTGAAGTCGGGCTTCCCCGCCTACGGCGCCACCGGCGACCCGAACGCCTCCGTGGAGACCGCGCAGCCCCTGGTGCTCGGGCCGCAGCTGGGCGGGCACGGGGCGACTCCCGCCGAGCTGTCGGTCGCGTTCGTGAGCCAGGTGGCCGCGGCGGAGGGCAACGACCGTATGACCACCCGGCGCCGGCGCGTCGGCGTCCGCGGCACACGGGGCATCGGCCCCGCGGACATGGTGCACAACAGCCGCACGGGCGAGGTGCGGGTCGCGCCGGACACCGGCCGGGTGACCCTGGACGGCGAACCGGTCAGCTCGGCCCCAGCGGACTCCGTCGCCCTGAACCGGCTGTACTTCCTGTGAGGGAGACCCCTGCTGACACCGGGCACGCCGGGCACGCCGGGAGCGCCTACACCAGATCCCGGAGCTGTCTGCGGGAGTTGATACCGAGTTTGCGGAAAACACTGCGCAGATGCGCGTCGATCGTCCGCGGGCTGAGGAACAGCCGGGCGGCCACCTCCTTCGTGGTGGCCCCGGTGGCGACCAGCCGCGCGATGTGCACCTCCTGCGCGGTGAGCTCGTCCAGGGTGCGCGGCACCCGGCTGCGCGCCTGTTCGCCGGTGGCACGCAGCTCCCCGGCCGCGCGCGCGGCGAACCCCTCCGCTCCCATGCCGGACAGCGCCTCGTGCGCGGCGCGCAGCTCCTCCCGCGCGTCCCGCCGCCGGCCCTGGCGGCGCAGCCACTCGCCGTAGAGCAGCCGGGCCCGCGCGCGGGATACGGCCGCGCGGGAGCCTTCGAGGTGGCCGAGGGCCGCGCGGTAGTCGTCCTCGTCGCCGGTGACCAGCGCCCTGGCGTACGCGGCCACGCCCAGCCCCCAGGGCGCGGCGCCGGCCCCGGTGCGCTCGGCCAGCCGCTCCAGGGCCGCGGCCGCCTGCCGGTGTTCGCCGCACCGGACCGCGGCCTCGACCAGCTCGGGCAGGGCGAGCCCGGTGAGGGCCAGGTCGCCGAGGGCGACAGCCCGCTCGGCCGCGTCGAGCGCCGTGCGGTAGTCGCCCAGCGCGTTGTGCAGCACGGCGGAGGCCCAGTGCACGCTCAGGCTCATACGCTGGTCCGAGGCGAGCGCGGCCTCGAAGAGCGGGGCGGCCTCCGCACGGCGGCCGCGCAGCGCGGACAGGTGCAGGCGCGGGTAGATCAGTGGCGAGGCGCCGGTCGCGCCGGCGATCGCCTCGCCTTCGGAGACCGCCTCCAGGGCCGCCGCGCAGTCCCCGGTGTGCGCCGAGGCGGCGGCCAGCATCGCCAGCCCGATGCGCAGGCCGTGCAGCGAGCCGGACTCCCGGCTCTCCGCCACCCGGTGCGCGGCGGCGCCGTGCAGCGCGTCGATGTCCCACACCTCGGCGGCGAGCAGCAGGGCGAGGGAGGGCCGGTGCCGCCACACCGGGTCGCGGACGGCGGCCACCACGGGGCGCAGCGCGGGGATCGCGGCCCGGTGGTCCTCGCCGACGAGGGCGACCACGGCGTCCAGTACGGCGTCGGCGGGGGCCGCCGGCCGCGGCGACGGCGGCGCGGAGCCCGCCGCGGCCGCCACCTCCGGCAGGCCGCCGACCAGCACGCTCATCTCGATCGCGTCCAGGCAGCAGGCGCGGGACCGCGCGGGGTCGTCGTCCGCCAGCCGGCGCGCGGCGCGCAGCAGGTGGGCGGGCGCGTCGTCGCCGCCCCGGTACCGGGCGAAGGAGAGCCGGGCGCGCAGCGTGTCCAGCGTGGCGCGCTGCCCGGCTTCCAGGGACATGGCGGCGGCGGTGGCCAGCAGCCGGTCCACCGCGTCGTAGGCGCCGCCCTCCAGCGTGGCCCGCGCCGCGGCCAGCGTGCGCTCCGCACGCCGGGCGGGGGAGCGGGACAGCGCAGCCGACCGCTCCAGGAAGGCCGCTGCGGCGGCCACGCCGCCCCGGGACCGGGCGCGCGCCGCGGACTGTTCGAGCGCGGTCGCCACCTCCTCGTCGGGGCCGGGGGCGGCCAGCGCGCGGTGCCAGGCGCGCCGGTCGGGGTCGGCGTCCGGGTCGGTCGCCGAGGCGAGCGCGCGGTGCGCCGCCCTGCGCTCCTCCGGGGCAGCGGCGCGGTAGACGGCCGAGCGGGCGAGGGGGTGCGGGAAGCGGACCCGGGTGCCGAACTCGACCAGCGAGGACACGTCCGCGGCGGACAGCGCCGTGGCGTCCGGCGCCGGATCCAGGCTCTCGGCGGCCCGCCAGACCAGGGCGGGATCCCCGACGGAGTCGGCGGCGGCCAGCGTGAGCAGCAGCCGGGTGGGGTGCGGCAGCCGCTCCAGGCGGGCCTGGTAGCTCCGCTCGATCCGGCCCGGCACGGGCGCTGCGTCCGGCGGCGCGAACCCGCCCGCCAGCCCGGTCGGCCCCACGCCGCGCGGCAGTTCCAGCAGCGCCAGGGGGTTGCCCCGCGCCTCGGCGAGGACGCGGTCGCGCACCCGCTCGTCGAGCGAGCCCGGTACCTCGGTGGTGAGCAGGGCGCGCGCCTCCGCGTCGCCGAGCCCGCCGAGGACCAGCTCGGGCAGGCCGTCGAGCTCGGCGGGCGGGTTCGGCTCGCGCGCCGCGAACAGCAGCAGCACCCGCTCCGCCGAGACCCGCCGGGCCAGGAAGGCCAGCGCCCCGGCCGAGGCGTGGTCGAGCCACTGGGCGTCGTCCATGACACACAGCAGCGGACGGTCCCGCGCTGCCTCCGCCAGCAGCCCCAGCGTGGCGACGCCCACGAGGAACGGGTCGGGCGTGCCCTCGCGCATGCCGAACGCCGCCTCCAGGGCCCCGCGGTGCGGGCCGGGCAGCGCGGCGAGGCTGCCCAGCACCGGTGCGCAGAGCTGGTGCACGGCGGCGAACGGGAACTCCATCTCGAACTCCGCGCCCTGCGCCCGCACGGTGCGGAAGCCGTCCGCGTGCTGCTCCGCGTGGGCGAGCAGCGCGCTCTTGCCGATACCTGCCTCGCCGCGTACGACCAGGGCCCCGCCGGTGCCCCGGCGGGCCGCGCCGATCAGTTCGCCGAGCCGCCGCGTCTCGTCCTCGCGGCCGGTCAGGGGGCGCCCCGCCGCCGACAGCCCGGTGCCCATGCTCTCTCCGTACCTCAGCCCTGCGTTGCCGTGATCGTACTCCGTGCGGGTGCGATGGAGCCGGGGCGCCGCACCCCGCGAGGCACAGCAGGGGGCTGCCCCGACCCAGCCGGCGCGCCGGATCCGTACTAGGGGGTGTTTCGAAAGCCCCGCACGCCACCTGGAACGCCCGGCACGTGCTCTCGCCGCACCGGCCGAAAGCCCGAGTACGCCCAGTACGAGGGCTTTCACCCGGCACGCCGAGAGCACGCACC
>NZ_JAAKZZ010000426.1 GCF_011045075.1 Streptomyces boncukensis | reverse complement strand
GCCCGGTGGGGAGGGAGGCGAGGGTGGTGTCGGCTCCTGCGGCGCGGGCGGCGGCGTGGATGAGGTCGTCGTCGTGGGAGCGGGGCTGGCCGAGGGTGATGTTCTCGCGGGCGGCCATGGGCCAGCGGGTGAAGGTCTGGGGGACCATGCCGACGCAGGCCCACAGGCTGTCGGGGTCGGCTCGGGCGAGGTCGATACCGTCCCAGGCGATGGAGCCGCTGGTGGGGAGGAGCAGGCCGGTCAGCAGGGTGGCCAGGGTGGTCTTGCCGGAGCCGTTCTCCCCGACGAGCGCCACGGTCTCGCCTCGGTGCAGGTCGAGGCTGACGCCGTCGAGAGCGGGCCGGTCGGCTCCCGGATAGGTGAAGGACACCTCGCTGACCCGGATCCTCTCCGGCCCATCGGGCGGTACGGGCTGCCCGCCGCGCCGGGCCTCGTAGCGGCGGGCCTGGTCGAGGAAAGCTTGCCAGTCCTGGAGGTAGAGGCTGGTGCGGAACAGGCGTGCCGCGATGGTCACGAGGCTGGAGAGCGCCGCGGTGCTGGTGCGCAGCGCGATGACGGCGGTCCCGGCGATGGCCAGGTCCACGTGGCCGGTCGCGGCGAGGGCGGCCAGGGCGGCCCAGGCCAGGGCGAGGCCGAGGCCACTGCCCGCGGCTCCCAGGAGACGGACGCGGCTGGACTGGCGTACCGCTCGGGAGGTTTCGGTCTCGATGCGGTCGGAGACCTGCCCGTATTGGCGGAGGAGGAAAGCGGCCATCGTGGAGGCGCGGACCTCGGCGGCGTGCTTGCGGTCGGTGGCGTAGGAGCGCAGCACGCTGCGCAGGCGCTCGTCCGACAGCGTGCGGTAGGCAGCCTGGTGCTCGATGCGGGCGGCGGAGACGGCGGCCAGGCCACGGGGGGTCACGGCGCACAGCAGCAGCGGCAGCAGGAGTGGGTGCAGGGTGGTGACGACGGCTGTTGCGGCGGCGAGTTGGGCGAGGGCGGAGGTGAGGGCCTGGCTGTCGGTGATGAGGTCCTGGGTGGCGGCGGCGCCCTTATCGGAGGCTTCCAGGCCGGTCTCGAAGCCGGGGACGTCGTAGGCCGCGAATTCGGCGCGGGTCGTCGCGGCCAGGGTGGCCGTGTCCGCGGCGCGTACGACCTTCGGGGCGAGGCGGGCAGCGGTGGACTGGGCGTCGTTGTCGGCCCACGCCCGGACAGCCGTCGCAGTGGCGACGACGATCAGGGCGGGCAGCGCAGCCTGGATACGGACCGCAAGGTCGGCGCCTTCGCGCAGGAGGTGGGTGAAGGCGCGGGCGGTCGCGGACAGTGCGACAGCGGAGGCGACGGCAACGAGGACTTGCGCGGTCAGCATCCGCAGCAGCGCAGCCCGGTCAGCGGCCCAGCCCAGCCGCGCGGCACGGGCGAGGGTGCGCGGCAGCTGCGCGGCCATGCATCCCAGGCGAGCCGAGGCGATCTCGGCGTACCGGGGATCGGAGCGCAGCGTCATCGCCGGGGGCGGCCCGGGGGTCGGAGGCGGAGCGGACGGGGTATCGGTCACCTCACCCAGTGTGGAGGGACCCGCGCGCCGCCTCCGCGACTTGAGCCGACTCCCCACCCATACGCGGCTCATGTATCCATGCCTCGCAGGAAGTGCTCCAGCGCGACCACCGCATACAGCCGCGTGTACTCCTCCGGCGCGTGCTCCGCCCG
This sequence comes from Streptomyces boncukensis, assembly GCF_011045075.1. Taxonomy (GTDB): domain Bacteria; phylum Actinomycetota; class Actinomycetes; order Streptomycetales; family Streptomycetaceae; genus Streptomyces; species Streptomyces boncukensis. Next base: position 4,829 of record NZ_JAAKZZ010000426.1, on the reverse strand, counting down.
TTCGACGGCCAAGGCAAGAGCGTCCGGGTCGACGTACCCGGCCTGCGCCAGATACAGGTCTCCGCCCCAGCCCCGCAACAGGGGAACCAACGTACGGCGGACGGAGGCGGCCATCACGTGGCGGAAGTTCTCCCGCAAGACGGGGCGCACCACACTCTGCGGCAGCCCTGCCGATGCCAGACGGTCCCGCAACAGCTTCTTTCCGTCCCTCCAGTCGTCGGGCAGCCACTCGCCGAAGCGGACCACCCGCGGATCGGCGAAGGGAGAGACCGGCCACAGGCCCCGGCGCACCAACAGCGGCCCGACGACCCCCAGGGCCAGCAGCGTCGAGCGCGGTACGACGGTGGACGGAGCCGCCCCCTCGGCCCAGTGTTCCAGCGCCATCGTCACCTTCGGCCCGCACCATACGGGCACCGGCCGACGTCGGGCCGGCGGTACGGCCGGGCGCGGGGAGGGCGCGCTGAACTCATCACCGCCGAACCCGGTGAACACCAGCCCCGACCCAGCGGTGGCGAACGTGTCAGCCAGAGCATCGGCGGCCTCGAAGTACGGCTCCTCCCCCGGGCCGGCCAACAGCGGGTCGGCGCCCCTGGCCCCGTCTGCCGCGAACGGCAGATGCGTCAGCGCCGACACCGTCACATCCCCGGCCAGCCGCATGTTCGCGATCATCATCTGACGCCGCCGGGCCTGCTGCTCCCCCGCTCCGCCGCCGATGAGCAGCGCACCCGCGCACACGCGGCCGGGATGGGCGGCACCGAGCGCCATCGCGATGTTGGCGCTGTCGATCCCGCCCGAGAGCTGCACCCCCACGGACCGGTCTGCCAGGGGACGGCGGGTGACGGCGTCGGCTAGGAGCGCGTCGAAGACCTTGACCGGGGCCGCTCCGGGCACCAGCTCCCTGGGTAAGCCGTGTTCGGCGGGCTCCGGATAGGCCAGATGCAGACCTTGCTCGCTGAAGGTGGCCGTGCTGCGCTCGGTGAGCCGTTTGACGTCCCGCCAGCATGTCGCATGCCCATAGCGGTGGCGGTAGGCCAGCAGCGCACAGACCTCGTGGTCATCCAGGGCGCCCGCAGCGACGTGAGCGGTCAAGTCGGTGGGGCGCCACGAGGCGTCAAGGCGTTCCCGGGAAGCGACCAGGTGGAGCGGCAGTGTGCCCCATGCCCCTGTCGCAAGGCGTACGGTGCGACGACGACGGTCGAGCTCGGCAGTCAGGTGTTCCAGCGGCCAGCTGAGGCACTCCGCCCGCAGACGATCCAGTTCCGGCGGGCTCACGGTGCGTAGACACGCTGCGGGCGTCGGCTCATGGGGCGTGCGCTCGCGTACGCACAGCAGCGTGCGGACGCCGTCGGACACGGTGGCAGTCTCCAGCGCGGGGTGGCGCAGCGGCTCGATCCGGCTGCCGCCGTGGTGCAGGCTGTGTTCGCGCCAGATCCAGGTTCCGGACAGAGCTGCGGTACTGATGCTGAGCTTGATCACGACAGGGACCTCCAGCAGGTTCAGCGGTGCGTCCTCCGGCAGACCGGAGCGCCCGGCATCCATCAGCCGGGCGCTCCGAAGTGGTGCGTGAATCAGTCGTTCTCGTCCCGGTAGCCCTGGTCCTCGCTTCCGGCGGGCTTGTCATCGCTCGCCAACAGCGGGACTACCGTGCGCGGTGGCCCGGTGAACAGGGCCTCCCACGGCTGGGGCGGGTTCGCGTTCATATGCATTCCTGCCTTTCGGTTGCTGGTGTTGGTGTCTCCGCCCCGGCACGTGACGCAGACGAGCTGCCGGGTGCAGAAGCTGAAGCCGCGCTCCACGACGGAGAGCGGATGCCACGGTCCGGCGGCAAGCAGACTGCGAACCGGGCGGGCACAGGGAGATGAGGCGGACGGCCCCACCAGCCCCCTCAGAGGTCCAGCTTCGCCTGACAGTCAGCGCAGTACGTCTTGCCGTCGTCGCCCCGCACGGTGCGCTGGTGCTCGCACACCTCCATAGCGGCCCCGGCAGAGACCGTGTCGGGGACGCACAGCGCCGGCCGCGCGGGAGCGAGGGTGCGGCCGACAGCATCGGCCTGACCCGCATGCACGATCAGCGCGGCGGGCACTGCTGCGCCGACGAGCCCGAGCAGCGCCAGGGGCCGCCACACAGGCGTGTCGATGGGGTCGCGCTCAGCGGCGTGACGGCTCACTGCTCCACCTCCCGGATGGCCTCAAGTGGTGTCGTCCACTCCCGCCCGCCCCGCTCCGGCGCCAGCCAGGCAACCGGCGGCGCGCCCCGGGACGGCTGGGGGGTGAGGGTGCGCTGTGCCTCGGTCGTCGCCTCGGGTGCGACGGCGCGCAGCACACCGACAACCTGGTGCGCGGTGTCCCGCACGCGGTGACCGAGCAACGGGTGGTCTTCATGGGCGAGGCCAAGACCGGCGTTCATCGGCCTCCCCTCCTTCATGGGTGTGGGGTTCACGTCCGGGTCTCCCCTCACTGACTGCCTCGCATCAGAGCCAACTCCCGAGGGACGAACATCACCGGACGTTCAGCCAGACCTTCCACCGGACTTTTCTCGCCGAGCGGACTTTCACCGGCCAGCGGAACCGCTACGGTCGGTATACGAGAGGATCACCGGAGGTGTCCGTGGTCGATCTGACGCCGTTCGAGCAGGCATGCGTGGCGCACGGGTGGGGCAAACCAGAGGACTTTCTCCGGGCCTTCGACGCCACCGCAGACGTCCTCGGCGAGTCGGTCACGCTGACAGACCGACAACTACGCCGCTGGCGCACGCCAGCGCCTCCCGCTCCGCGTGCGCGCGCCTGGCGTGTGCTGCATGCCATGTTCGGTGTAAGCCCGGTCGAGCTCGGGTTCCCCGGCCCTCCGCCTGGTGCGACCGTAGGGAGCGGACTGCTCCCTACGGAGAAGGGCACCACCGTGGACCGACGTGCGTTTCTCTACGACTCCTTCGGCGCCGCCGCCGGGCTCCCCCTTCACACCCAGCCAACGACGCCGACCGGACGCTCCAACGCCGTAGGAACTGCACACGTCGTCGATCTACGCGAAGGTCTTCGTTCGCTCTACCAGCTCGATGACGCCTATGGCGGAGGCGATGTGCACTCCCTCGCAGTTCGGCACCTCCGCCGCGTCCGGCGCGTGATCAACACCAACACCTACCCGGAGACGATCGGCCGCCAGCTCCAGCTCGTCGCCGGGGAAACGGCCGAGCACTGCGCATGGTTGTGCTACGACGCGGAGGAGCAGGACAACGCGCGAAGGTACTGGGGCGAGGCGCTGACAACGGCGACGATGCTGCGGGACGCCAGCCTGGAGATCCTGGTCCTGGCTTCCCTCTCCATGCAGGCCAGCCACGAAGGACGGCCCCGGGACGGTGTCGACCTCGCCCGTGCCGCCCATGAGCGAGCGGCCCAGTACGGCTCGCCCGCTCTCAAGTCCCTCATAGCCTCCCGGGAGGCCCGAGCGCTCTCCCTCATGGCCGACGGGCAGGCCGCGGGCAAACGACTCTCAGAGGCCATGCGGCTCGTTGAGCACACCGACCGCGGGCGCCCCTCCCCTCCGTGGGCGGCCTTCCACGGGCAGGCGGAACTCGACTACGTCCAGGGGCTCCTCTACACGGAGAACGGCCACCACCATGGGGCAGTGCAGTTCCTCCGGGCTGCACTCGCCCACCAGGACCGCACGTACGGCCGGAATCGCGCGCTCTACCGGCTGACCCTCGCCCGCAGCCTGGTCAACGCCGGTGAGGTCGATGAGGGCGCCGCGCATGCCGTGGACAGCCTCGACCACCTGGCCGAAGTCGAATCCGGCCGGGTACTCCGCCGCCTGAACGAGGTCGTCGGCCTTCTCGCGGACGTGGACGCGGTCAGCGCCCGACATGCCGCGGATGAGCTGACCGAGTACGCGCACGCGAAGGGAGCCGCGTGATGGGCGAGATCACGTACGAGCGGCACGATGGGGTGGCCACCACAGCTCAGCTCGACGCGTTCCTCCCCGCCTACGAGGAGGTGTACGTCGAGCCGCCGTACTGCGAAGGACCCCGGGACATCGCCGAGTTCATCGACCACTACCAGGTGCACGTCCAGCGGGCCGGCATGCGGCTCGTTCTCGCACGCGATAGCCAGGAGGTCGTCGGCTTCACCTACGGGTACTGCCTCGCCCCCGACACCCGCTGGTGGGCGAACGTCCAGGAACCGCTGCCGGAGGACTTCACGTGTGAGGACGGCACCCGCACATTCGTGATCATCGAACTCGCCGTCCGCAAGTCCTGGCGGCGCCGGGGCATCGCGGCCGGCCTCCACTCCCGGCTCCTCGAAGGACTCCGCGCCGAGCGCGTCACCCTCACCATGCGGACCGACCCCGAGGCAGCACCGGCCCAAGCCGCGTACTCAGCCTGGGGCTACCGGAGGGTCGGCCGCTCCCATCCGTGGGAGGACGCCCCGTACTACGACGCGATGGTGCGAGAGCTCGACGCACCGGACGGGTAAGCGCGCCCGGGGTACGGCGCCTGCTTTCGCCACATGCCGATCGCCAGGAGTCTCGTCTCGCGCGGCAAGGGACTTTGTCATCCAGGTGCGGGAAACGGCGCAGTGTCCCGGTGGCGCGTGTTCCCACGGGAACGCACACCCGCACTCAGCGGTGAGTGAACGCCATTCAGCGGCATCGAGCGACATCCATTTGCCCGGGTTTCCCACGTTTCCGCAGGTCACAATCCGGTCAAAAATCGGGTTCGAGTCCCGTCATTCACCCTTCATGATCAAGGCCCTCACCTGGGGAAACCGGGGTGGGGGCCTTTTTCGTTCCCCGGCTTGGCCACACACCGGCCCAACACGATCGTGAAAACGGGGCTGG
>NZ_JAAKZZ010000425.1 GCF_011045075.1 Streptomyces boncukensis | reverse complement strand
CCTCTGCGTCCTGCGCGCGCCCCTCCCGGACGCCGGTGCCGCGCGGCGGGCCGGCGCCGGCCGTCGGGACCGTCACCGGTTCGGTCGTCAGCACCGGGGCGCCGCCCGGATCGGCCACCACCACCCGCACCCCGCGACCGGGCAGGGCGCCCGCAGGCAGCCGGACCTCCACGGTGGTCACCGCGCCGCCGCCGTCGTGCAGCCAGTACCGCTCGCGCTGGAAGGCGTAGGTCGGCAGCGCCACCGCGGGCGGCGTCGCGCCGGTGGACGCGTCCGTGAAGCAGCCGCTCCAGTCGACGTCCACGCCCGTGGTGTGCAGCGCCGCGAGCGCGCGGGTGTACGTCCTCGGCTCGGGGTGCTGGGCGCTGAGCGTGGGCAGCGTCTGGGGCAGCGGCGGGGCCGCGCCGCCGCCGGAGCGCTGGTGCTGGTGCTGGTGCTGGAGGGTGCGCCGGGCGGCGGTGAGCAGGGTGCGGTCGGGGCCGATCTCGATGAACGTACGGGCCCCGCGGGCGGCGTGGGCGACGGCGGGGTGGAACCGGACGGGGCGGCGGATCTGTTCGGCCCAGTAGCCCGGGGTGGCGATGCGGTGATCGGCGGGCGCTCCCGTCAGATCGCTGAACAGCGGGATGGCCGGGGGCCGGTAGTCCAGCCCGGTGATCGCCTCGGTGAACTCGTCCAGCATGGGGTCCATCTGGGGGGAGTGGAAGGCGTGGCTGACCGCCAGCGGCTTCGTCTTGCGCCCGCGCTCCGCCCACCGGCCGCTGATCTCGGCGACGAGTTCGGCGGGGCCGGATATCACCGTGCTGTCCGGGGCGTTGAGCGCCGCGAGCGCCACCGTGCCGCCGTACCGGTCCAGGTCGTCGGCCAGCTCTCCGGCGTCCGCCTGGACGGCGGTCATCGCCCCGCCCGCCGGGAGCCGGCCCATCAGCCCGGCACGGGCCGCCACCAGTCGGCACGCGTCCGGCAGGTCGAAGACCCCGGCGACCTGGGCTGCCGCGACCTCGCCGATGGAGTGCCCGAGCACCGCGCCGGGAACGACCCCGGCCGACTCCAGCAGCCGGGCCAGCGCGATCTGGAGGGCGAACAGGCCCGCCTGGGCATAGGTGGTGTGGTCCAGCAGCTCCTGCCGGCCGCTGAGGACCACCTCGCGTACCGCGTGCTCGAAGCGGCCCTCGAAGTGCGCGCACACCTCGTCGAAGGCGGCGGCGAAGACCGGGAAGCGCGCGTACAGGCCGGCGCCCATCCGGGCGCGCTGGCTGCCCTGCCCGCTGAACAGGAAGACGAGGTGCCCGGAGGGCGGGGCGCTCCCGGCGGACGCGGGCACGACGACGTCGCGGTGATCCTCTCCGGCGGCCAGCGCCCGCGCCCCGGCGAGGAGCTGGTCCCGGCTCTCCCCGATGATGACGGCCCGGTCCTCGAACGCCGCCCGCGCGGTGATCAGCGACCAGCCCGTGCCGGAGGGCGGGGTGCGCGGATTGCGCTCGGCGTGGGCCGCCAGGGCCCCGGCCTGCGCGCGCAGCGCCCGGCCGCCCCGCGCTGACAGCACCCAGGGCAGCACCAGTCCGTCGTCCGGTGCGTCAACCGGTCCGTCGTCCGGTGCGGCGTCCGGTGCGGCAGGCCGGGCCCGGTCCTCGGGCCCGGGGTCGGGCTCGGGGGCCTGCTCCAGGATCAGATGGGCGTTGGTTCCCGAGATGCCGAAGGAGGAGACCCCGGCGCGCCGCGGGCGTTCGCCGCGCGGCCAGTCCACCGGCCCGGTGAGCAGCCGGACCGCCCCGCTGTCCCAGTCCACATGGGAGGTGGGCGCGTCGATGTGCAGCGAGGGCGGGAGGACTCCCTGCCGGAGCGCCATGACCATCTTGATGACGCCCGCGACGCCCGCCGCTGCCTGCGCGTGCCCGATGTTGGACTTGACGGAGCCGAGCCACAGGGGCTGTCCGTCCCGGCGCTCCCGGCCGTAGGCGGCCAGCACCGCCTGGGCCTCGATGGGGTCGCCGAGCGTGGTGCCGGTGCCGTGGGCCTCGACCGCGTCGATATCGGCCGGGGTCAGCCGGGCGTCGGCCAGCGCCTGGCGGATGACGCGCTGCTGGGAGGGGCCGTTGGGCGCGGTGAGCCCGTTGCTGGCGCCGTCCTGGTTGACCGCCGAGCCGCGCAGCACCGCCCGCACCGGGTGGCCGTTGCGCCGGGCGTCGGACAGCCGCTCCAGCACCACCAGTCCCACGCCTTCGGCCAGCGCGGTGCCGTCGGCGGCCTCCGCGAAGGGCTTGCACCGGCCGTCGGGGGCCAGCCCGCGCTGCCGGGAGAACTCGATGAACAGCCCGGGAGTCGACATCACCGTCACCCCGCCCGCCAGCGCGAGGGCGCACTCGCCCTGGCGCAGCGCCCGAGCCGCCAGATGTATCGCCACCAGCGAGGAGGAGCACGCCGTGTCCATCGTCACCGCGGGCCCCTCCAGCCCGAAGGTGTACGCCAGCCGGCCCGAGAGCACACTGCCGCTGTTGCCCGTGGCGACATGCCCCGCGACCTCGCCGGCGGCCTCGCCGACCAGGGACAGATAGTCCTGCGAGGACACCCCGGTGAACACTCCGGTGCCGCTGCCCCGCAGCGCTCCGGGGTCGAGCCCGGCGTCCTCGAACGCCTCCCAGGCGGTCTCCAGCAGCAGCCGCTGCTGCGGGTCCATGGCCAGCGCCTCCCGGGGGCTGATCCCGAAGAAGGCGGCGTCGAACTCCGGTGCGTCGTGGAGGAATCCGCCCTCCGCCGTATGGCTGGCGCGCGGATGGTCCGGCGTGCGCAGCTCCGCCAGCGGCCAGCCCCGGTCGCCGGGGAAGGGGGAGATGGCGTCGGCGCCGTCGGCCACCAGCCGCCACAGGTCCTCCGGGCCCCGCACCCCGCCCGGCAGCCGGCAGGCCGCTGCGACGATCGCGACCGGCTCCGGCGCGCGGTCCTCCAGCTCGCTGATCCGCTGCCGCGCCTGGCGGAGATCGGCGGTGGCGTGCTTCAGATAGCGGCGCAGCTTCTCGTCATTCGACATGACGCCTCAATCTCGTTCAGACGGGATGTCGCGGTCCGCGGGACCCTGCTGCCCCAGCCCGCTCAACTCCTCGTTGAGCATGCTGAACAGCTCGTCGTCGGTGGCCGACTCCAGTCGCTCGTCGACGGGCTCCTCCCGCGCCGCCCCGTCGCGCGGCGCGCCGGCCATGCGCAGCAGCTCCCGCAGCCGCGCCGCGATCAGCGCACGCTGATCCTGGTCCCCGAGGGCGGTGAGCGCCGCCTCCACCCGGTCCAGCTCGGCGAGCGGGGACACGCCGTCCGCCGCGTCCGCCGCGGATGCCGCCCCGGCCGGAGCCAGGCGTTCGGCCAGCAGCTCGGCCACCGCCCCGGGGGTGGGGTGATCGAAGACGAGAGTGGCCGGCAGCCGCGTGTCCGTGGCGGCGCTGAGCCGGTTGCGCAGCTCCACGGCGGTCAGGGAGTCGAAGCCGAGCTCCCGGAAGTTCTGCGTCGCGGGGACCGCCTCCGCCGTCGCGTGCCCGACGACCGCCGCCGCCTGGCCCCGTACCAGGTCGAGCAGGGCGCTCAGCCGCTCCTCGGGAGCCAGCGAGGCAAGCGCCGCCGCCTGCCCGGGACCGGCGGCCCCGCCCGCGCCTGCGGCCCGGCGTGCCGGGGCGGGTACGAGGTTCCGCAGGAGCACCGGGGTGCTGTGCGGCTCGGCCCGGCGGCGCATCCCGGCCAGGTCCAGCCGGACCGGGACGAGCAGCGGCTCACCGGACGCGAGCGCGGCGTCCAGGAGCGCGAGGGCCTGCCCGGTACTCAGCCCCAGATCGCCCGCGCGTGCGTTGCGGGCCCGGTCGGCCTCGGTGAACTGCCCTGACATACCGCTCGACTGGTCCCAGAAGCCCCAGGCGAGCGACGTCGCGGGCAGGCCCTGGGCACGGCGGTGCTGGGCGAGGGCGTCGAGATACGCGTTCCCCGCGGCGTAGCTGCCCTGCCCGGCGCCGCCGACCAGACCGGTGACGGAGGAGAAGAACACCAGCGCCGAGAGGTCCAGATCCCGGGTGAGGTCATGCAGGTGCCAGGCCGTGGCCGCCTTGGCGCGCAGCACGGCGTCGTACTGCTCGGGCGTCGCCGTCTGGACCGTGGCGTCCTGGACGACCGCCGCGGTGTGGATCACGGCAGTGAGCGGGTGGCGCTCGGGGACGGCGGCCAGCAGCCCCGCCACCGCCTCGCGTTCGCTCATGTCGCAGGCGACGGCGGACACCTCGGCGCCGAGCTCCGTCAGTTCGGCGACGAGCTCGGCCGCGCCGGGAGCCTCCGGCCCGCCGCGGCTGGCCAGCAGCAGTCTCCGGGCGCCGTGGCGGGCGACCAGATGGCGGGCTGTCACCCCGCCCAGGGCCCCGGTGCCGCCGGTGACGAGGACGGTGCCGTCCGGGTCGAGCCCCCGCCACCCGTCCGGTTCGCCGGGCGGGGACGAGCGCTCCGTCGCGAGGTGGCGGGCGATCCGGGGGACGAGCGGACGGCCGTCGCGCACCGCGAGCTGCGGTTCGTCCAAGGCCAGCGCCGCGGGCACGGCCCGGAGCGAGGACTCCTGTCCGTCGAGGTCCAGCAGGGCGATGCGCCCCGGGTGCTCGGACTGGGCGCTGCGCACCAGCCCCCAGACAGCCGCGGCAGGCAGATCCCGGACGTCCTCGCCGGGCCGCGTCGCTGTCGCATGGCGGGTGACGACGGCCAGCCGGGCGGTGGTCTCGGGGTCGGCCAGCCATTCCTGGAGCAGCGTCAGTACCGCCCTGCCGGTCTGCCGCAGCCCGTCGGTGTGGGCGGCCCCGTCGCCTGCGGTGCCGCTGGTGGTGACGGCGGCCAGAACGGTGTCGGGGGCGGGCGTCCCGGACGCCACCGCGGCGCGCAGCGCGGCGAGGTCGGGATACCTCTCCGCCCCCGGCAGCACGGCCGCCAGACCGGTGGCCACCGGATCCGCCTCGGGGGCGACGACGGCCAGCCCTGACGGCGCCTCGGCGGCGGCCGCCGGAGGCCGGGTCCACTCCAGCCGGAACATGGAGCTCTTGGCGGCCTGGCGCTCCGCACCGACCTCCGTGGGCCGGAGCGGGCGCAGCGTCAGATCTTCCAGCGTGAGGACGGGGGCACCCGTCGGGTCGGCGGCGGACAGGGCGAGCCGGCCGGGCGCGGTCGGGGTGATGCGGATACGCAGGGCCCCGGCGCCGGTGGCGTGGAGGCGCAGCCCGCTCCAGGAGAACGGCAGCATGACGGCGCCCTCTGCGTCCGGCGCGCCGTGCGTGTTCTCCGGGGGTGCCGCGTCCTGGGCGCAGGCCCGCAGCGCGGCGTCGAGCAGCGCCGGGTGCACTCCGTACTCGGGCGCCTCGGCACGCTCCTCCTCGCGCAGGACCACATCGGCGTAGACCGTGTCCCCGAGCCGCCACACCGCGGCGAGTTCCTCGTCCAGCGGGTCGGTGGCGAGCCGGTCGGCGCCGGTGGGCGGCCAGGCACCGCTCAGCGCCGTGGGCGCGGTCGCTTCGGGCGTCGCGGCGAGCGTCCCGGTGACGTGCCGGGTCCAGGCGGACCGGCCCGCGTCGGCCGCCGGCCGGGAGTGGATGGTGTAGGCGCGCCGGCCGTCCTCGGCGGGCGGGGCGACGCTGAGCTGGAGATCCACCGGCTCGTCCCCGGGAACGGCGAGCGGCTGCTGCACGATGAGCTCGGCGACATGGTCGCAGCCGGTGAGGCTCGCGGCGTGCAGCGCGAGCTCGGCGAAGGCGGTGCCGGGCAGCAGGGGCGTGCCGAGGACCTGGTGACCGGAGAGCCAGGGGCGGGACTCGGGGGCGAGCCGGCCGGTGAGGATATGCGTGTCCTGGTCGGCGAGCTGGGTCACGGCACCCAGCAGAGGGTGGCCCGCGGATGCGAGGCCGAGGCCGGCGGGGTTGCCGTCCCTGGCGTCCCTGGGCTGGTCGAGCCAGTAGCGCCGGTGCTGGAAGGCGTAGGTGGGCAGGTCGACCACTGTGCGGCTGTCCTCCGGGAACCACGGCCTCCAATCCACCCGCAGGCCCGCGGTGTGAGCGTGGGCGAGGGCGTGTGCGAGCTGCCTGCGATCCCCCTGGCCACGGCGCAGCGTGGGCACGGCCGCCGCCTCCACCCCCGCCTCCTCGAACGTCTCCTGCATCCCCAACACCAACACCGGATGCGGACTCGCCTCCACAAACACCCGATACCCATCCGCCAACAACGCCTCCACCGCCCCCGCAAAACACACCGGCTCCCGCAGATTCCGCACCCAATACCCCGAACCCAACACCCCCGCATCCACCCGGGACCCCTCCACCGTGGAATAGAACGCCACCTGCGAGGCACGCGGCTCGACACCCGCCAACACCTCCTCCAGCCCGGCTGCGATCCCATCCACCTGCCGGCTGTGGGAGGCGTAGTCCACCTCGATCAACCGCGCCCGCTCCCCCGCCGCCTCCGCCCGTGCCACCGCCTGCGCCACCGGCCCCGGCGGCCCGGAGATCACCGTGGAGGAG
>NZ_JAAKZZ010000424.1 GCF_011045075.1 Streptomyces boncukensis | reverse complement strand
GGCGGGGACGGCGGCGCGCCGGACCGGCCGCGCGCGGGCGCGGCCCGGCAGCTGTACGAGCAGGGGGAGAAGTTCGGCGCGCGCGACGCGCGGACCCAGGCGCGGGCCACGGTCTCCCTGGAGCCGGTGCCCTGGGGCACCCGGGTGTCGCTGAAGCTCGGCCGGGTGGCCGGGCCGCAGCGCTGCGAGCTCGTCGCCGTGGGCCGGGACGGCGAGCGCCAGACGGTGACGACGTGGGCCGTCCCGGACGCCGGGTACGGCGGGACGGGCGGCGCCGGCTACTACTCCGGCGGGGCGGCGTTCTCGCGTGGCGAGATCGCGCGGTTCGAGGTGGTCACCCTCGACGGCCGGCGACTGGTGACGATCAAGGTCTGACGGGACATGCCCGCTTCGTGGCGTAGGGTGGACGGCTGCCTTTCGGCCAGGAGAAGGGGAACGCCGCGTTGGGAGCGGAGCACGGAGCGGACACGCAAGCGGAGCACACGTACGCGGAGCACACGCAGGCGGAGCACGCGCGGGACGGTGACGGCCTGCGGGACGGTGACGGGCTGCGGGACCGGGAGATCCGGGCCGAGCAGACGCACCTCGACCGGGTCTACCGGCGGCTGGAGGAGAAGATCCACGAGGCGGAGTTCCTGATGGACGACGCCTCCAAGCGCGCGCAGGTCGGCACCCCCGGGGCGCTCGCCGAGCGCGACGCGCAGGTGTTCCGGGCCGGGATCCACCTCAACCGCCTCAACAGCGAGTTCGAGGACTTCCTCTTCGGCCGTATCGACCTGCTGGAGGGCAGGGACGGGCGGCGCGGCCCCGACGGCGCGTACACGTCGGTCGAGCCCGCCGAGGGCGCCGTACAGGACGACGGCACCGCCGTCATCGCCGAGACCCTGCACATCGGGCGGCTCGGTGTGCTCGACGCCGACTACGCCCCCCTCGTCATCGACTGGCGGGCCCCCGCGGCGGCGCCCTTCTACCGGGCGACGCCGGTGGCGCCGGGCCGGGTGGTGCGCCGCCGCGTCATCCGCAGCAAGGGCCGCCGGGTGCTCGGCGTCGAGGACGACCTGCTCCGTCCCGAGCTGGCGGTGAAGGCGCTGGAGGGTGGCGAGCTGCCGGTCGTCGGGGACGGCGCGCTGATGGCGGCGCTGGGCCGGGCCCGCGGGCACGCGATGCGGGACATCGTCTCCTCCATCCAGGCCGAGCAGGACGAGGTGATCCGCGCGCCCGCCGCGTCCGTCACGGAGGTCGAGGGCGGGCCCGGGACGGGGAAGACCGCCGTCGCGCTGCACCGCGCCGCGTATCTGCTCTACCAGGACCGGCGGCGGTACGCGGGCGGCATCCTCGTGGTCAGCCCGACGCCCCTGCTCGTCTCGTACACCGAGGGCGTGCTGCCCTCGCTCGGCGAGGAGGGGCAGGTCGCGATCCGCGCGCTGGGCTCGCTGGCGGAGCACGAGAACGCCGGCAGCGGGGCGGGGACGGCGGGCGCGGTGGCCGAGACCTACGATCCCCAGCCCATCGCACGGATCAAGGGCTCCTCCCGGATGCAGCGGGTGCTGCGCAACGCCGCGCGCGGGGCGCTCGATCTGGGGCTGCGCGCCCCCGTGCCGGAGCGGCTGCGCGTGGTGGCCTCGGGCGCGCGCGTGGAGCTGGAGGCGGACGAGCTGCGCGCGGTGCGGCAGCAGGTGCTCGGCGGTACGGCGCCGGTCAACCTGATGCGCCCGCGCGCCCGCAAGCTGCTGCTGGACGCGCTGTGGGAGAAGTCCGGCGGCTCCCGCCGCTACCCCGACGACCCCGAGCTGGCGGCCGAGGCCCGGGAGGGCTTCGGCGAGGACGTCGCAGCCGAGGACGGCTTCACCGGCTTCCTCGACGCCTGGTGGCCCGAGCTGACCCCGCGTCAGGTGCTGGGCGCCATGGCGGACGAGGGGCGGCTGGCCCGCTGGTCCCGCCGGGTGCTGCGGCCCGGCGAGGCGCGCGACCTGGCCCGCGCGCTGCGCGAGCGGCTCGATGCGGCGGGCAACGGCCCGCTGAGCGTGCACGATGTCGCGCTGCTGGACGAGTTGCGGGTGCTGCTGGGCGCTCCGGCGCGGCCCAAGCAGCGCGAGGTGGATCCGCTGGACCAGTTCACCGGGCTGGAGGAGCTGACCACGGCCGCCGACCGGAACGCCGCCCCGCGCCGCGACCGCACGGCGGAGCGCACGGAGTACGCGCATGTCATCGTGGACGAGGCGCAGGATCTGACGCCCATGCAGTGGCGCATGGTCGGACGGCGCGGCCGGCAGGCGACCTGGACGGTGGTGGGCGACCCGGCGCAGTCCTCCTGGTCCGACCCGGACGGCAGGAGCGAGGCGGTCGAGGCGCGCGACGAGGCGCTCGGCAGGCGCCCGCGCCGCCGCTTCGAGCTGACCGTCAACTACCGCAACCCCGCCGAGCTGGCGGAGCTCGCCAACCGCGTGCTGCGGTTGGCGATGCCGGGCGTGCAGCCGCCGCGCGCCGTGCGGGCCACGGGCATCGAGCCCCGCTTCGTCGCCGTGCCGGACAGCCCGAAGGACAGCGTGACGGAGGGCGGGACGGAGGGCGGGACGGACGGCGCGGCGGGTGGCACACCGGACGGCGCGGCGCTGGGCGACGCCGTACGCGCGGAGGCGGAGCGGCTGCTCGGCGAGGTCGAGGGCACCGTCGGCGTGGTGGTGGCGATGGGCCGGCGCGCGGAGGCCGCCCGCTGGCTGGCCGGGCTGGGCGACCGCGTCGTGCCGCTGGGCAGCCTGGAGGCGAAGGGGCTGGAGTACGACGCGACGCTGGTCGTCTCCCCGGCGCAGATCGCCGACGAGTCCCCGGCGGGCCTGCGGGTGCTGTACGTCGCGCTGACCCGGGCCACCCAGCGCCTCACGGTGCTGTCGGCCGCCGCGGACCTGCCGGACGCGGACGGGGTGCCGGATCTGCTGCGGGACTGAGGCCGGGAGCACCGAAACCCGTTGTCAGGGACGGGAATCGCCTCCTGGGGCTCTTTGTTAAACTGGTGCGTGGCACCGGCCCGATCCATGCCCCCGGGCCCAACCATAGTCGCTACGAGCGACCACTTGCCGCGAGGCGAGCTGGCGGGTCGGTGTCACCTCTCTCTTCTTCTTTCCCTCCCTTTTCTCTCTCCTTTCCTCTCCTTTTGCCGTCCCCGGGCCCCGTTACCGCGTACCGGGGGGTAGGTGCGACTATCGGTTGACGTGTCTCTCGGGACACGCCCAACGTCACAGGGAAAGCAGAGGGAAGTCGGCAATGGCGCCAAGCGTCTCCTATTCGATGACGGTCCGCCTGGAGGTGCCCGCCGGGGGCTCCGCGGTCAGTCAGATCACCACGGTTGTGGAGTCCTCGGGCGGCTCCGTGACCGGCCTCGACGTGACCGCGTCCGGCCATGAGCGGCTCCGGATCGACGTGACGATCGCCGCCAGCTCCACCGACCACGCCGAGGAGATCGTCAGCAAGCTCGCCGCCATCGAGGGCGTGGCGCTCGGCAAGGTCTCGGACCGCACCTTCCTGATGCACCTCGGCGGCAAGATCGAGATGGCGTCGAAGCATCCCATTCGCAATCGTGACGATCTGTCCATGGTCTACACGCCGGGCGTCGCCCGGGTGTGCCGGCAGATCGCGGAGCATCCGGAGGACGCGCGGCGGCTCACCATCAAGCGGAACAGCGTCGCCGTCGTGACCGACGGCTCGGCCGTGCTCGGGCTGGGCAACATCGGGCCGCAGGCCGCGCTGCCCGTGATGGAGGGCAAGGCGGCCCTCTTCAAACGGTTCGCGGGCATCGACGCCTGGCCGCTGTGCCTGGACACCCAGGACACCGACGCGATCGTGGAGATCGTCAAGGCGATCGCGCCCGGCTTCGCCGGGGTCAACCTGGAGGACATCTCCGCGCCCCGCTGCTTCGAGATCGAGGCGCGGCTGCGGGAGGCCGTCGACATCCCCGTCTTCCACGACGACCAGCACGGCACCGCCATCGTCGTGCTCTCCGCGCTCTACAACGCGCTGCGCGTGGTGGGCAAGCGGATCGAGGACATCCGGGTGGTGATGTCGGGTGCGGGCGCCGCCGGCACGGCCATTCTGAAGCTGCTGCTGGAGGCGGGCGTCCAGCACGCCGTGGTCGCCGACATCCACGGCGTGGTGCACGCGGGGCGCGCGGACCTGGCGCAGACCGAGGCGGGCTCGCCGCTGCGCTGGGTCGCGGAGAACACCAACGCGGAGGGCCACACGGGTACGCTGAAGGACGCCGTCGCGGGCGCGGACGTGTTCATCGGGGTCTCGGCGCCGAACGTGCTCGACGGCAGCGACGTGGCGAAGATGGCGGACGGCGCCATTGTGTTCGCGCTTGCCAATCCCGACCCGGAGGTCGACCCGGCGGCGGCACGGGAGTCGGCCGCCGTGGTGGCCACCGGGCGCTCCGACTTCCCGAACCAGATCAACAACGTGCTGGTCTTCCCGGGCGTCTTCCGCGGGCTGCTGGACGCGCAGTCCCGTACGGTCGACGAGCGGATGATGATCGCGGCTGCGAAGGCGTTGGCGGATGTCGTGCAGGAGGACGAGCTGAACGCCAACTACATCGTGCCCAGCGTCTTCAACGAGAAGGTGTCCGGCGCCGTGGCCGGGGCGGTCCGGGACGCGGCCCGCGCCGAGGGTTAGGGTCTGTCCGGTGGGTCCCGGGGTGTCCCGGCGTCCCTGCGCGGCGTCAGCGGCCGGGCACGGCCTAGGCTCGGGTGCGGCCCGTTTCCCCGGTACCGGGGAGAGGCTACGGCGCGTCGGGCCGGTCGTTGCGTGGACGGCGCCCTTAGTGTTGCGGCAGACCAACGGGCTGGGGTGTCACCACAGCGAGGGCGTCGGATTGGCTTTCCCGCCGCAGGTGGGGGCAGGATGCATCCCCAAGGGCTCCGTCCAGGGGTTACCCAGGGGCGCGAGGGTCTGAGGCGGACCCGGTCCGGGGACTGTCACAGGACCCTGGCAGCATCGGCTTCGCAGCACCTGACATGCGGCTTCGCCGCGTGGCACGCCTCATCGGCAAGAAAGACACGGGAGTACGAATATGAACCGCAGTGAGCTGGTGGCCGCTCTGTCCGAGCGTGCCGAGGTGACCCGTAAGGACGCCGACGCGGTCCTCGCGGCCTTCGCCGACACCGTCGGAGAGGTTGTCTCCAAGGGCGACGAGAAGGTCACCATCCCCGGCTTCCTCACCATCGAGCGGACGCACCGCGCCGCCCGGACCGCGCGGAACCCGCAGACCGGTGAGCCGATCCAGATCCCGGCCGGCTACAGCGTCAAGGTTTCCGCGGGCTCCAAGCTGAAGGAATCCGCCAGGGGCAAGTGAGCCCCCTCACGCTCTGAGCACCCCGAAGCAGGGGCGTGCCGGTTCGTCCGGCACGCCCCTGCTCGTGTGTCCGGTGGATGTCGCCGGGTGCGCAAGGTCCGCGGAACACCCGTCAGCGGGTCAGGGTCACCGACTCCAGGGACGTGGTCACCGTCACCCGGGGCGCCGGGGCGATGCCGGGGACCGTCGGCACCGCCAGCACCCGGCAGCCCGCGGCCCGCGCCGCCGCGACCCCCGTCGGCGTGTCCTCGACCGCCAGGCACTCCGCCGGGTGTACGCCCAGCGCGTCCGCTGCCGCCCGGTACGGCTCGGGGTGCGGCTTGCCGCGCCGCGTCTCGCCCGCCGCGACGGAGTACGCGAAGCGGTCCCGGCCCAGCACGCCCAGGACCTCGTCCGCCACCGCCCGCTCCGACGCCGTCACCAGGGCCACCGGCACGCCCCGCGCCCGTGCCTGCTCCAGCAGCCGCAGCGCGCCGGGCTGGACGGTGACGCCCGCCCGTACGCGTGCCGTGAACGCCCGGTCCAGCAGGGCGGTGGCCCGCTCCGCGGTCAGGGCGGGGTCGCGGGCCGCCATGCGGCGGCCCGCGTCGGCGAGGGGGAGGCCCGCGTACGCGGTGACCTCGGACGCGCCGGCGTCCGCGCCGAGGGCCTCGGCGACGGTGCGCAGCCAGTCACGTTCGGTGTCCACCAGCGTGCCGTCCATGTCGCACAGCAGTGCTGCCGGGAGGGGGAGAGGGGGCGGGCTCATGCGCGCTTCCCGGGCTCGGCCGGGCTCGTTCGGGTGAGCGGGTTGGTCCAGGTGGAGTTGCGGACCGTGAAGACGACGGAGCCGGGGCTGTAGCGGTCGTCGGCGGTCTCGACGGGCCGCCCCTCGGCGGTGGTCGTGGTGCGGCGTACGCGCAGCAGCGGCGCGCCCCGGCGGAGCCGCAGCTGCTCCGCGTCCTCCGTGCCCGCTGCGACCGCGTCGATGTGGTGCTCGCCGTGCGCGAGGGCCAGACCGTGGTCGTCGTGCAGCCGCTGGGTGACCGACGGACAGTCGGCGGGGAGTTCGTACACCGCCGGGCCGATCCACTCCGCGTAGGCGGTGCGTTCGAGCAGGACGGGCGCCCCGTCCAGGGTGCGGACCCGCAGCACACGGAGAACCGGAGCGCCCGGTTCCGTCCGGAGTTGCGGCGCCTCCTCGGGCCGCGCGGTGTCCCAGCGGGCCCGGACCACCC
>NZ_JAAKZZ010000423.1 GCF_011045075.1 Streptomyces boncukensis | reverse complement strand
CGTCTCCCCGCGCCCCGCCAGAGGCGCGGGGCGTGACGTGGCGCTGCACACACTTGCCCCGTCGCAGGTCAGGCGCGAGTTGACGGGGTCACTCGGGCGTGGTGGACTGCCCATGCCAAGCGGCGGCATGGAGAGGAAGCCGGTGAGAATCCGGCGCGGTCCCGCCACTGTCACCGGGGAGCGCTCCTCCATTCGAGCCACGGCCGCAGTGCGGCTGGAAGGCGGAGTGAGCGTCGATCCGGGAGCCAGGAGACTCTCACCGCCGGTCACGTCGAGCCAGGGCGAGGACCCTGAGTGAGGACGCCTGCCATGCGTGGCTATTCCGCCGCCCCCGCTGTCACCGTGCGCGCCGCCGCGCCGCCACCCGCACCTGAGCTCCTCCGAGGGGCCGCGGTCCGCTGAGCGATGCGGGCTTCCCACACAACCCATCCGTACGCCTGCGGCGCGGCCCTCGGCTTCCTCGGCGACCTGCTGCTGGGCGACCCCCGGCGCGGCCACCCCGTGGCCGCCTTCGGGCGCGCCGCCGCGGCCCTGGAGCGCCGGATGTGGCGCGACGACCGGGGCGCCGGGGCGGTGTTCGCCGTGCTGTGCGCGTCCGGCGCCGCGGCCGCCGGTGCCGCCGTCTCGCGCGCCGCGCTGCGCACCGGGCGCCCGGCCGCCTCCGCCGCCGCCACGGCCACCGTGGCCTGGGCCGTGCTCGGCGGGACGAGCCTGGTGCGCGAGGCGCGCGCGATCGGCTGCGCCCTGGAGGCCGGGGACGTCGGCCTGGCGCGGGAGCGGCTGCCGCGGCTGTGCGGACGGGACCCGCAGGCGCTGGACGCGGAGGCGCTGGCGCGGGCCGTCGTGGAGTCCGTCGCGGAGAACACCTCGGACGCGGTGGTGGGCGCGCTGGTGTGGGGCGCGCTCGCCGGTCTCCCCGGCATGGCCGCGTTCCGGGCGCTCAACACGCTGGACGCGATGGTGGGTCACACCTCGCCGCGCCACCGCCGCTTCGGCTGGGCGTCGGCCCGGATGGACGACGTCGCCGGGTGGCCCGGCGCGCGGCTCACCGCGCTGCTGGCCGCCGCGGCGGGGGACGACCCGCGCGGAGCCGTACGCGCCTGGCGTACGGACGCACACCGGCACCCCAGCCCGAACGCGGGCCCGGTGGAGGCCGCGTTCGCCGGGGCGCTCGGTGTGCGCCTGGGCGGCACGCTGGCCTACGGCGGCCGGATGGAGCACCGTCCGGTGCTGAACGGGCCGGGGCGCGCGGTCCGCACGGAGGACATCGCGCGCGCGGTACGGCTGTCGCGGCGGGTCGGGCTGCTGGCCCTCGCCGTCACGGCGGCGGCCCGTGCCGCGGCGGAGAGGGGGCGGAATGGGCGCGCGTGACGGCGGCGGACTGCTGGTCGCGGGGACCACCTCGGACGCGGGCAAGAGCGTCGTGACGGCCGGGGTGTGCCGCTGGCTGGCGCGCAAGGGGGTCCGTGTGGCGCCGTTCAAGGCACAGAACATGTCGCTCAACTCGTATGTCACACGGGACGGCGCCGAGATCGGACGGGCCCAGGCCATGCAGGCGGCGGCGGCCCGGGTCGAGCCGAGCGCCCTGATGAACCCGGTGCTGCTGAAGCCCGGCGGGGACCGCACCAGCCAGGTGGTGGTCCTGGGCAGGGCGGTGGGCGAGATGTCGGCCCGGGGCTACTTCGGCACCCGCGGCGGCTCCACGGCGCGCCGTGAGGACCTGCTGGAGCCCGTCACCGACTGCCTGGCCGAGCTGCGCCGCACCCACGACGCGGTCATCTGCGAGGGTGCGGGCAGCCCGGCCGAGATCAATCTGCGCGGCGGGGACATCGTCAACATGGGCCTGGCGCGGGCCGCGCGGCTGCCCGTGCTGGTCGTCGGGGACATCGACAGGGGCGGCGTCTTCGCGTCCCTCTTCGGCACGACCGCACTGCTGGGCGAGCGCGACCAGGAGCTGCTCGCGGGCTATCTGGTCAACAAGTTCCGCGGCGACGTCTCGCTGCTGGAGCCGGGCCTGGAGATGCTGCGGCGGCTGACCGGGCGGCCGACGCTGGGCGTGCTGCCGTTCCGGCACGGCCTGGGCATCGACGAGGAGGACGGGCTGCGCGTCTCCCTGCGCGGCACGGTGCGCGAGTCGAGCGCCGCTCCGCCGCACGGTGCGGACGTGCTGCGGGTGGCCGTGCTGCCGGTGCCGCTGATGTCGAACTTCACGGACGTCGACGCGCTCGCCGCCGAGCCGGGCGTGGTGGTGCGGTTCAGCGACCGCCCGGAGGAACTGGCCGACGCCGACCTGGTGGTCGTGCCGGGGACGCGCGGCACCGTGCGGGCGCTCGCCTGGCTGCGGGAGCGCGGGCTGGCCGCGGCACTCGCCCGGCGGGCCGCCGAGGGCCGCCCGGTGCTCGGCATCTGCGGCGGCTACCAGGTGCTGGGCGAGCGGATCGAGGACGACGTCGAGTCCCGGGCCGGAGTGGTCGACGGACTCGGGCTGCTGCCGCTGCGGGTGCGGTTCGCGCCGGAGAAGACCCTGGCGCGGCCGGAGGGCGGCGCGCTGGGCGAGCGCGCCGAGGGCTATGAGATCCACCACGGCGTGGCGGACGTGCTCGGCGGGGAGCCTTTCCTGGGCGACGGCTGCCGCGTCGGCGCGGTGTGGGGGACGCACTGGCACGGCTCCCTGGAGTCCGACGCGTTCCGGCGCGCCTTTCTGCGCCGGGTGGCGGCCGACGCGGGACGCGCCTTCGTGCCGGCGCCCGACACCGACTTCGCCGCACTGCGGGAGGAACAGCTTGATCGCCTGGGCGATCTGATCGAGGAACACGCGGATACCGCAGCGCTGCTGCGGCTCATCGAGGAAGGCGCCCCGCGGGGCCTTCCCTTTGTCGGACCGGGAGCCCCATGAGCACTGTTCTGTTGCTGTCCACGTCGGACACCGACCTGCTGGCGGCGCGCGCCTCCCAGGCCGCCTACCGGATCGCCAACCCCACGCGCGTCGATGTGGCCGAGGAGCTGCCGGCGCTGCTGGAGGGGGCCGGGGTCGCGGTCGTACGGCTGCTGGGCGGCAAGCGCGCCTGGGAGGACGGGCTGGCCGCGCTGCGGGCCTCCGGGCTGCCGTGTGTGCTGCTGGGCGGCGAGTCCGTCCCCGACGCGGAGCTGATGGCCGAGTCGACGGTGCCCGCCGGGCTGGTCGCGGAGGCGCTGAAGTACCTCGTGGAGGGCGGCCCGGACAACCTCACCGAGCTGGCGCGGTTCCTGTCCGACACGGTGCTGATGAGCGGCGAGGGCTTCGCGCCGCCCGTCGCGATGCCGCAGTTCGGGGTGCGCGGTGCGCGGCCCGTGCGCGAGGGCAGGCCGACGGTCGGGGTGCTCTTCTACCGCGCGCACGAGCTGTCCGGGAACACCGCCTTCGTCGATGCCCTGTGCGACGCCGTCGAGGAGCGGGGCGGCAACGCGCTGCCGGTGTACTGCGGCTCGCTGCGCGGCGCCGACCCGGCGCTGTACGAGCTGCTGGGACGGTGCGACGCGCTGGTGACGACGGTGCTCGCGGCGGGCGGCTCCCGGGCGAGCGACGCCAGCGCGGGCGGCGACGACGAGGCGTGGGACATCGGCGCGCTGGCCGAGCTGGACGTACCGCTCATCCAGGGGCTGTGCCTGACGGGCACCCGCAAGGCGTGGGAGGAGTCCGACGCCGCGCTCTCCCCCATGGACGCCGCCATGCAGGTCGCCATTCCGGAGTTCGACGGGCGGCTGATCACGGTGCCGTTCTCGTTCAAGGAGGAGGGCCCGGACGGTGTGCCCGTCTACGCCGCCGACGAGGAGCGCGCACGGCGGGTCGCGGGGATCGCCGTACGGCACGCCGCGCTGCGCCACAAGCCGAACGGCGACAAGCGGGTCGCGCTGGTGTTCACCGCGTACCCGACGAAGCACTCGCGGGTCGGCAACGCGGTCGGCCTGGACACCCCCGCCTCGGCCGTGCGGGTGCTCGACGCGCTGCGCGACGCCGGATACGGCGTGGAGGGCTACCCCGACAGCGGCGACGAGCTGATCCACCGGCTGATCGCGGCCGGCGGGCACGACGTGGAGTGGCTGACCGAGGAGCAGCTGGCCGCCGCCCCGGCACGCGTCCCGCTGCGGGACTACCAGGAGTGGTTCGCCACCCTGGACCCCGCGCTGCGGCACGCCATGGTGGAGTCCTGGGGCGAGCCGCCGGGCGGGCTGTACGTCGACGGGGACGACATCGTCCTGGCGTCCCTCCAGTTCGGCAACGTCGTGGTGCTCATCCAGCCGCCGCGCGGCTTCGGCGAGAACCCCATCGCCATCTACCACGACCCGGACATGCCGCCGTCGCACCACTACATGGCGACCTACCGGTGGATGGAGACCGCGGTGTCCCAGGGGGGCTTCGGCGCCGACGCGGTCGTGCACATGGGCAAGCACGGCACGATGGAGTGGCTGCCCGGCAAGGGCCTGGGCATGTCAGCGGGCTGCGCCCCGGACGCGGTGCTGGGCGACCTGCCGCTCGTCTACCCGTTCATCGTCAACGACCCCGGCGAGGGCACGCAGGCCAAGCGGCGCGGCCACGCCACGGTGGTGGACCACCTGGTGCCCCCGATGGCCCGCGCCGACTCCTACGGCGACCTGGCCAAGCTGGAGCAGCTGCTGGACGAGTACGCCCTGGTGTCCGACCTGGACCCCGCCAAGGCCCCGGCAGTGCGCAGCCAGATCTGGACGCTCGTACGGGCCGCCGAGCTCCACCACGACCTGCATGTCGAGGAGCAGCCGGACGAGGACGAGTTCGACGAGTTCGTCATGCACATCGACGGCTGGCTGTGCGAGATCAAGGACGTGCAGATCCGCGACGGGCTGCACATCCTGGGCGGCGGTCCACAGGGCGAGCCGCGCGTCAACCTGGCCCTCGCGGTGCTCCGCTCCGCACAGGTGTGGGGCGGCGTCGGCGGGGCGCTGCCGGGGCTGCGGGCCGCCCTCGCCGCGCACGTCGGGCTGGTCGAGTCCGATCTGCTGGCCGACCCGGGCGCCCGGGTGGCCGTGCCGGACGCGCTGACCGCGCTGGTGGACGGCCCCGCGCGGACCGCCTCCGACGCCGTCGACCTGCTGGAGAAGCTGGCCCGCTCGCTGGCCGAGGAGATGGAGGCCCGGGAGTGGGCCGCGGACGCGGTGGGCCCGGTCGTGGAGAGCGTGCTGGGGCAGCCGGTGACCGACGCCGTACGGGTGCTGGAGTTCGCCTGCCAGGAGGTCGTGCCGCGGCTCGCCCGGACGACGGACGAGATCGGCAACGTGCTGCACGCGCTGGACGGCGGCTACATCCCCGCGGGTCCCTCCGGCTCGCCCACGCGCGGCCTGGTGAACGTGCTCCCCACCGGGCGCAACTTCTACTCCGTCGACCCCAAGGCCATCCCCTCGCGCCTCTCGTGGGACGTGGGCAGCGCCCTGGCCGACTCCCTGCTGAAGCGCCATCTGGACGACAACGGCGACTACCCGCGCTCGGTCGGGCTGACGGTGTGGGGCACGTCCTGCATGCGCACCCAGGGCGACGACATCGCGGAGATCCTGGCGCTGCTGGGCTGCCGCCCGGTGTGGGACGACGCCTCGCGCCGGGTGACCGGCTTCGAGGTGATGCCCCTCCAGGAGCTGGGGCGGCCCCGTATCGACGTGACGGTGCGGATCTCCGGCTTCTTCCGGGACGCCTTCCCGCACGTGGTCGGCCTGGTCGACGACGCGGTCCGCACGGTGGCCGAACTGGACGAGCCCGCCGAGTCCAACTACGTACGGGCGCACGCCGACCAGGACACGGCCGAGCACGGCGACCGGAGGCGCGCCACGGCCCGCATCTTCGGCTCCAAGCCGGGCGCCTACGGCGCGGGCCTGCTGCCCCTGATCGACGCGCGCAACTGGCGCTCCGACGCCGACCTGGCGGAGGTGTACGCGGTGTGGGGCGGCTACGCGTACGGGCGCGGCCTGGACGGGCGCGCGGCGCGCGGCGACATGGAGACGGCGTTCCGCCGGATCCAGGTGGCGGCGAAGAACGTGGACACCCGGGAGCACGACATCGCCGACGCCGACGACTACTTCCAGTACCACGGCGGCATGGTCGCCATGGTGCGCCATCTGACGGGGGACGCCCCGGAGGCGTACGTCGGCGACAGCGCGGTGCCCGACCAGGTGAAGACGAGGACGCTCGGCGAGGAGACACACCGCGTCTTCCGCGCCCGGGTGGTCAACCCGCGCTGGATGAGCGCGATGCGCCGGCACGGCTACAAGGGCGCCTTCGAGATGGCGGCCACCGTGGACTACCTGTTCGGCTACGACGCCACGGCGGGCGTGGTCGACGACTGGATGTACGAGAAGCTGGCGGCCGAGTACGTCTTCGACGCCGAGAACCAGGACTTCATGAAGAAGTCCAACCCCTGGGCCCTGCGCGGGATCTCGGAGCGGCTGCTGGAAGCGGCCGAGCGCGGCCTGTGGGAGGAGCCGGACCAGGCGACGCTGGACCGGCTCCGGGAGACGTACCTGGAGCTTGAGGGCGAGCTGGAGGGCGACGAGTGACCTCCCGCACCC
>NZ_JAAKZZ010000422.1 GCF_011045075.1 Streptomyces boncukensis | reverse complement strand
CCGTGGCCCACTCTCCTTCCCCTCCCCCCGCGCCACCGGTGGCACCACCGTCCGCACTCCCTCGCTCCGGCACGTCCGAACAGGGGGGCGCAACGCGCTCAGCAAGCGCAAGCGCAAGCGCAGCCGAAGCGGGCACGGTGCCGGTCCAGCGCCTCCCCGGCTCCTCGGCCGTCGGCTCGCTCGCGGCGCACGCCGCCGCCACGGTCTCCACCTCCCTGAGCCGCTTCCGGCCGCAGCAGGGTCAGGGGAGCGGGGACCAGCCACCGCCGTACAGCCCTCCCGGCAACACCGCGCAGTCCCCGGCCCCGTCCCCGAACGGCCAGTCGTCCGGGGGAGAGCACCCGCCCGGGTACACCCGGGTGCCGGCCGGCGCGTTCGACCCGAAGTACCTCACCGACTTCCAGCTCGACGAGCTGGCGCACCAGTTGATCGGCCGCATCACCCGGCTGATCCGCACCGAGCTCCGTATGGACCGGGAGCGGATCGGCAGGCTCCGCGACGACCGCGGCTGATACGACGGACACGACAGAAAGGCCCACCCGCGATGCCCCCCAAGGACCCGGGCTCCACGATCTGGTTCACCCTCACCATCGACGGCGAGAGCCTCGGCTACTTCAACGGGTGCGAGGGGCTGTCGTCCCAGGTGGAGGTCGAGCACCGCCAGGAGGGCGGCAACAACGGCTTCGTCTGGCAGCTCCCGACCCGCGTCACGTTCTCCACCATCCGGCTGACCCGCCCGCTCACCGAGGACACCACGAAGGTCGCTCGGTGGATCTCCTCCGTGCAGACCGGGATCAAGCGGCCCACCGCCGAGATCGTGGCTCTGCGCGCCGACGGATCCGAGGTCGCCCACTGGGGGCTGATCGACGTGCTGCCCGTCAGCTGGCAGGGCCCCACGCTCGACCCCGCCAATCCGGCCGTGGCCACGGAGGTCCTGGAGATCGCGCACCACGGGTTCACGGACTGACGGGTCAGGACGGACCGGAGAGAGGAGCCGAGGAGTCCCCATGCCGCAGAGCAGAGGCGCAGGCAAGAGTCTCGTACACGCCACGCTCGCCATCCACGAGCCCCCCATGGGAATCAGCACCACCCCGGGGACCCTCATGAAGACGTTCGAGCTCGACTTCAATCCGACGCAGCTGTCCCTCGGCCGCCGCGCCCAGTGGAAGGTGACCCCGACCGCGGCCGTACGGGACGGCGCGACACCGGAGTTCATGGGGCCGGAGCCGCGCGAGATGACGGTGGAGATCTTCCTGGACTCCTCCGGCGAGCCGGACAGCAACACGGTGCTGAAGAAGGTGGAGGCGCTGATGGGCTGCTGCGAGGTGACCGCCAAGAGCAGAGCGGCCGATCAGCCGTCGCCGCCGTGGGTGGTGTTCCAGTGGGGGTCGTTCGCCACGACCCGGTTCACCGCCTACGTCAGCTCCGTCGACGCCTCGTACACGCTGTTCGGGACCTCGGGCATCCCGCTCCGCGCCAACTGCCAGATCCGGCTGAACGAGATCCCCCGCGACACCGAGCGGCAGAACCCGACCTCGGGGGCGCCCACCGCGCAGCGCGTGCACCGGGTCGTCGCCGGTGACTCGCTCCAGTCGCTGGCCTGGCGCGAGTACGGCGACGCCACCGTGTGGCGGGTGATCGCCGAGGCCAACGGGATCGACGACCCGTCCCGACTGCCGGCGGGCGCCGAGCTGGTGCTGCCCGCGGCGCCGGAGGTGCGCCGCTGATGGCGCGGACCGCGTTCTCCAGCGTCCTGAAAGTGGAGATCAACGGGTCCGAGCTGCCGCCCAAGCTCGCCCCGATGCTCGTCGACGGCTGGGTGGACCAGGGTGCCGGGGTGCCCGCGTCGTTCCGGCTCACCTTCCGGGACCCGAAGCGGAAGCTTCTGAAGCGCCTGGGGGCCACGTTCGGTTCGAAGGTGGTCCTCACCCCGGTGGCGGACGGCCAGGGCGCCGGGAAGCCGCTGCTGACCGGCGAGGTCACCGCGCTGGAGGCGGACTACGACGGCACCGGCTCCTTCACCGTCATCCGCGGGTACGACTACGGGCACCGCCTTCTGCGCCGCCGCCGGGTGGCCGCGTACACCGGGGAGACGGCGTCCTCGATCGTCACCAAGCTGGCGGGGCTGGCGGGCGTTCCTGTGGGCCGGATCGAGGGGCGGGCGAAGTACGAGTTCATCAGCCAGGCCAACGTCACCGACTGGGACTTCATCGCCCGGCTCGCCGAGGAGAACGAGATGGTCATGTCCCTCGACGCGCTGGGCATGTTCCACTTCGTCTCGCCCAAGTCGGCTTCCGGCGCGCCCTCTCCGGAGTCCGGCTCCGACCGGAGCCCGTTCATCCTGAAGTCCCGGGTGGACATCCTGCGGCTGCGGACCGCCGTCACCGCCGCCGACCAGGTCGGCGAGGTGGAGACGCGGGGCTGGGACGTCGAGCGCGCGGAGGAGGTCGTCGGCACCTCCCGGGACACCGCCAACCCGCGCTTCGCCATCGACACCACTCCCGCCGAGGCCGCGGGCGCCTTCAAGAAGACCAAGCTCGTCCAGACCGCGACGCCCTACGACAAGGTGGCCGAGGCCGAGCGCGCGGCCGGCGCCCTCCTGGACGAGGTCACCTCGTCGTTCACCGAACTGGAGCTCGTCGTCCACGGCAACCCGGAGCTGCGCCCCGGCGTTCCCGTGGCGCTCGCCGACGTCGGCTACCCGTTCGAGGGCAAGTACACCACCACCTCCGTGCGCCATGTGTTCGGCAACGGGCAGCGCTACGAGTCCTGGATCACCGTCAGCGGACGCCAGTGGCGCTCGCTGTACGGCCTCACCTCCGGCGGCTCGGACACCGTGCCCCGGCTGCCCAGCGTGGCCAACGCCGTGGTGACGGACGTGGACACCAGCGACCCGGACCAGCGGGGGTGGGTCAAGCTGAAGTTCCCGTGGCTGGACGACACCTACGTCAGCGACTGGACGCGGTCCGTGCAGCCCGGCGGCCAGCGAGGCGGCGGCATCTTCCCGATGGACGTCGGCGACGAGGTCCTGGTGGCCTTCGACCGGGGCGCGCTCGACCACCCGTTCGTGATCGGCGGGCTCTACAACGGCCGGGACAAGCCCAGCGAGGTCAAGGACGCCCGGCTGTACACCGGGGCCCGCAACCAGGCCAGCCGGCACACCCTCGCCGACCGCACCGGCAACCGCCTCGACCTGCTCAGCCAGCCGACCGGCGGCAGCAAGCAGGGCGTGCGCCTCACCACCGGCGACGAGAAGCTGACCGTCAACCTGGACCGCGCCGAGACCGAGATCACCGTGGACAGCGAGGGCGCGGTCCGCATCAAGGGCGGAAAGTCGGTGTCGGTGGAGGCGGGCACGGAGCTCGAACTGAGCGCCCGGCGCAAGGTGACCATCAAGAGCGGCGGCATCGTCGACATCCGCAGCCGGAGCGCGGTCAATGTGAACGCGCCCGCCGGCGCGTTCAGCGTCAAGGCGTCCGCCCTCGACCTGCAGGCGACGGGACCGGCCAGTCTCCGCGCCCTGGGCGGGCCCCTCCAGCTCACCTCCGTCGTCAGCGTGGGCGTGAACGCGATCAACATCCCGCTGACCGGCGTGGTGACCATCAACGGGAAGCCGATTCCGCTGTGACGACGACCACCATCACGACCACCATCACGACCACGACCACGACCACGACCGCGACCACGAACACGTATCCGTATGAGGCGTCCCGCGCCCGGCCGGTGGAAGGACGGTGCCCCTGATGGCCGAGCAGTTCGTCGGCTCCGGCTGGTCGTTCCCGATGCGCATCGGACCCACCGGGGGCATCGCCCTGGTCAGCGGGGAGCGCGAGATCGAGGAGGCCATCCGGCTGGTGCTGGCCACCGCGCCGGGCGAGCGGCCGCTGCGCCCGGAGTACGGCTGCGCCATCCACGATCTGGTGTTCGCCCCGGTCAACGAGCAGACGGCGGGCCGTATCCAGCACGAGGTGTATCTGAGCCTGGACCGCTGGGAGCCGCGGATCGAGGTGCGGGACGTGGAGGTCACAGCGGGCGACGACCGGAACGTGCTCTATATCGACGTCCGCTACGAGATCCGCGGCACCAACAACCCGCGCAGCCTCGTCTTCCCCTTCTATGTCATTCCCTCCCACGAGGAGCCGGGGGCCCCGGAGACGTCCGGCGGCCCCGACGGCCCGCCCGAAAGCGACCGCTGATGACCCTGCACTCCCCCAACCTCGACGACCGCCGCTTCCAGCAGTTCGTCGACGACGCCAAGCGCTACATCCAGCAGCGCGCCCCGGAGTGGACCGACCACAACGTCTCCGACCCCGGCATCACCCTCGTCGAGACGGTCGCGCACATGGCCGACCAGATCGTCTACCGCCTCAACCGGGTGCCGGAGAAGAACCATCTGGCCTTCCTCGACCTCGTCGGCATCACCCTCTTCCCGCCGGCCGCCGCCCGCACCGACGTCACGTTCTGGCTGTCCGCGCCGCGCGAGGAGGCCGTGACGGTCCCGGTCGGCGCCGAGGTGGCCACGCTGCGCACCGAGCGCGAGGACGCGGTGGTCTTCGCCGCCGAGCGCGAGCTGAGCATCGTCTCCAGCACCCTGCGGCATCTGGTGGTGCAGCACCGGGACGAGCCGGTCACCGACCGGACCACCGAACTCGCCGAGGGCAGCGACGTCCTGTGCTTCCAGGAGGCCCCGGCCCCCGGCGACTGCCTGCTGTTCGGCCTCTCCGCCGCCGTGCCGCACTGCGCGGTCGCCCTCGAACTGGACAGCCGGGTGGACGGCGTCGGCGTGGACCCCCGGCAGCCGCCGCTCGCCTGGGAGGCGTGGAGCGAGGACGGATGGCAGCCGTGCGAGGTGCACCGCGACAGCACCGGCGGCCTCAACCGGCCCGGTGAGGTCGTCCTGCACATCCCCGGCACCCATGTGCTCTCCCGCAGCGGCGGCCACGAGGCCGGCTGGCTGCGCTGCCGCGTCAGCGAGCCGCTGGCCGACCAGCCCTTCTACACCACCTCGCCGACCGTGCGCTCCGCCGCGGCCTGCACGGTGGGCGGCACCACCCCCACCGTGCACGCCGAGGCGGTGTACGACGAGGCGCTCGGCGAGTCCACCGGGCTGCCCGGCCAGCGGCTGCGGCTCGCCCACACGCCCGTCGTCGGCGACGACCCGCCGGTGCTGCTGCAGACCGCGGAGGACGGCGGCTGGGAGGACTGGCAGGTCGTCCCGCACTTCGCCGACTCCCGTCCGGGCGAGCGGCACATCACCCTGGACCCGTCCACCGGCGAGATCGCCTTCGGCCCCGCGGTCCGCGAACCCGACGGCTCGCTGCGCCAGTACGGGATGGTCGCCCCCAAGGGCGCGGTCATCCGCGCCCGCCGCTACCGCACCGGCGGCGGCCGGGCCGGCAACGTGGCCCGCGGCGCCGTCCGCGTGCTGCGCACCTCCATCCCGTACGTCGCCGAGGTCGTCAACCGGGAGGCCGCGCGGGGCGGGGTCGACGGGGAGACGGTCGAGGAGGCCAAGGTCCGGGCCCCGATCACGCTGCGCGCCCAGGACCGCGCCGTGACCCTGCGCGACTACGAGGAGCTGGCCCGCCGGGCGGCGCCCGAGACCGCCCGTATCACCTGCCTGGAGGGCGCCCAGAACGAGTACGGGGCGCACGCGGTGCGCGTCCTGGTGGTGCCGCAGGCGGTGCCCGACCCCGGCGGCCGGCTCCGCTTCGAGCAGCTCGTCCCCGGCGACGCGCTGCTCGACCGCATCACCCGGCACCTCGACGAGCGGCGGCTGATCGGCACCCGGCTCGCCGTGGGCCCGCCGTACTACCAGGGCGTCACCGTGGTGGCCACGCTGCACGCCTTCCGCAGCGTGGACGCCGACCGGGTGCGCCGCGGGGCGCAGGACGCCCTCTACCGCCACCTCGACCCGCTCACCGGCGGCGCGGACGGCCAGGGCTGGCCCTTCGGGCGGCCGGTCCAGTCCGGCGAGGTCTTCGCCGTGCTGCAGCAGGTGCCGGGGGTGGAACTGGTCGACGAGGTCATCCTGCACCCGGCCGACCCGCTGACCGGCAAGCGCGGCGACCCGACCGACCGCATCGACCTGGAGGCGCCCGCGCTGGTGTTCTCCTTCGACCACCGCGTCCGGGTGCTCGGAGGCGCGGCATGACGGGCGCGGCACATCCGGGAGGCCCGCGATGAGGGGATCCGTCGACGGCCTCGGCTCCTCCGCGCCCCTCGGCCCCAGACTCCCGGCGGTCTTCGCCGACGACGACCTCGCCCAGCGGTTCGTGGCGGGGCTCGACGAGGTGCTCGCGCCGATCCTGAACGTACTCGACTGCCTGGACACCTACTTCGACCCCGCGCTCACCCCCGTCGACTTCGCGCAGTGGCTC
Organism: Streptomyces boncukensis; assembly: GCF_011045075.1. Taxonomy (GTDB): domain Bacteria; phylum Actinomycetota; class Actinomycetes; order Streptomycetales; family Streptomycetaceae; genus Streptomyces; species Streptomyces boncukensis. The sequence continues at coordinate 197 of NZ_JAAKZZ010000422.1, read as the reverse complement.
GGCACCTGGGTGGGCGCCGAGACCGACGGCTCCGAATCCGAGCCGCTGCTGCGCGCCGCCGTCGCGGCGGCGGCCGATCTGCACCGGGTACGGGGCACCCGGCGGGGCCTGTCCCAGGCGGTGCGCCTCGCCTTCGGCGCCGAACCGGAGATCACGGAGAGCGGCGGCGCCGCCTGGAGCGCGCGCCCCCGCGGCCC
>NZ_JAAKZZ010000421.1 GCF_011045075.1 Streptomyces boncukensis | reverse complement strand
CCGTACCGCCGTCCCCGTCCCGCCGTCCCGACATACGACCCCGCGTCGTCCGACCGCACGCCAGGAGGCCGCGATGTCCCCGAAGTCCGCCCCTCCGCCGCGTCTGCTGGTCTTCGGCGGTACCGGCTTCGTCTCCCGGGCCGTGGCCGCCGAGGCCGTCGCGCGCGGCTACGACGTCACCTGCGTGGCCCGCGGCACGGGCGGCGCGCCGCCCGAGGGGGCGCGGCTGCTGCGCGCCGACCGCGACCTGCCGGAAGCGCTGGCCCCGCTGCGCGGCGCCCGCTTCGACGCGGCCGTGGAGACCGCGACGCTCTCGCTGCCCTGGGTGCGCCGCGCCCTGCGCGAGGTGACGGCAGACCACTGGACGTTCGTCTCGTCCATCAGCGTCTACGCCGACACCCGCACCCGCGGTCAGACGCTCGCCGCGGCGCCGCTGCGTCCCGCGCTGTGCGGGGACGAGGCGGCCTACGACCCGGCGGCCGACCCCGAGCCGTCCCAGGCGCACTACGGAGGGGTCAAGCTGGCCTGCGAACAGGCCGTACGGGAGGCGACCGGGGACACGGCCTTCCTCGTCCGGCCGGGGCTGGTGGTGGGTCCGGGCGACGACGTCGGCCCGTTCGGCTACTGGCCGCTGCGGATGGCACGCGGACGCACCGCCGCCGTGCCGGCCGAGGACGGCGCCGACGGGCTGCCGCTGCCCGCGCAGTGCGTCGACGTACGCGACCTCGCCGCCTGGATCCTCGACCAGACCGGCGCGCGGACGGCCGGGGTCTACGACGCCGCCGGTCCCCCGGTCTCCCTGGCCTCGCTGCTGCGCGAGGTCGCCGACGCGGTCGGCCACGACAGCCTGGAGCTCCTCCCGGTGCCCGAGGACACGCTGCGGGAGGCCGGGGTGCGGACCTGGACGGGCCCCCGGTCGATGCCGCTGTGGCCGGGGCCGGAGCTGTACGGCGCGCTGTCCCGGGACGTCGCCTCCTCCTTCGCCGCCGGGCTGCGGACCAGACCGGTGGCCGAGACGGCCGAGGCGGTGCTGCGCGACCGGCTGGGCCGTGGCGCGAACACACCCCCGGTGGCCGGGCTCACGCCCGTCGAGGAGGCGTCACTGCTGCGCCTGGCAGCCGGCTGAGAACCCGCCGCCGGGGCCCCGAAGTGGGCTTTGTGCAACCGGGGTTGGACGTCGCGATGCCATCCCGGGGTGGCATACATCAGGCCATGGCCGTTGGTACGTTCGGCGCGTTCTCACCGCTCCGAACACGCCGGGAGACGCCGTGTCGATGGCCGTACCACCCCTGCCCTCCGCCGCGCGGCTGCCCTCGCTGACCGGCCTTCGCTTCCTGGCGGCGTTCGCGGTGTTCGCCTCGCACGCCTACTTCACGATCTGGTTCGACGGGGTGTGGGAGGGCAACACACCCGCGATGTTCGCGCTGATCACCGCGCGCTCCGGGGTCGGGTTCTTCTTCCTGCTGAGCGGGTTCGTGCTGGCCTGGTCGGCGCGGCCGGGCGACACGGCGCGGTCCTTCTGGCGCCGCCGCGCGGCGAAGATCTACCCCGTGCACGCGGTGACCTGGTTTGTCGCGCTCGTCATGATCAACTGGACGGGCGGCCAGGTAGCGGCCCGCCAGGCCGTGCCCAACCTGCTGCTCGTGCAGTCCTGGACGTCCACGTTCGACGTGTACGACAGCGTCAACGGCGTGTCCTGGTCGCTGTCCTGCGAGGCGTTCTTCTATCTGACCTTCCCGCTGGTCATCCACCTCGTGCGCCGCATACCCGCGCGGCAGCTGTGGGACTGGGCCGCCGGGACGGCCCTGCTGGTGATCGCCCTGCCGCTGCTGGCCACGGCGGCCTTCTCCGACGAGCCGAAGTTCGCCGCCTTTCCTGTGACGCTGCACCAGTACTGGTTCGTCTACATCTTCCCGCTCACCCGGCTGCTGGAGTTCGTGCTCGGCGTCCTGCTGGCCTGTGCGGTGCTGGAGGCCAAGCGGGTGGCGGTCCGCTTCCGGCACGCGCTGCCCGCGCTGGCGATCGGCTACGCGCTCGCGCTCCAGGTGCCCTTCCTGTACGCCGTCTCCGCTGTCTTCGTGGTGCCGATGGCGCTGCTGGTCCTGGCCGGCGCCGGCGCCGACATCCGGGGGTCGCGCTCGCTGGTGCGGCGGCGGCCGATGGTGTGGCTGGGCGATGTGTCGTTCGCCTTCTACATGGTCCACATGCTGGTGCTGACCTATGTCCACCGGCTGATCGACGACGATCACACGGCCTCCGGCCCGGCCAGAGCGGGCTTGGCCGTCCTGTACTTCGGGCTCGCGCTGCTGGCCGCGTGGGCGGTGAGCGTCTGCGTCGAACGCCCGCTCACCCGCCGCTGGGGCGCGGCAGGGCCACCGAAGCCGGAGGCCGGGACGCCGCCGCGCAGCGACACCTCCGTGGCCCCCTGAACCGTACGGACACCCGCGCGGGACGGCGCGGGGAAGGCGGGGTGGACCGCCCCGCCACGGGGGGAAGCGGGACGGCCCGGCCATCGCCATGCGGCCCTGGCGACGGATATTCAAGCGCACCTCTCGATAAAACTCAAAGGCGGCAACGAAGACGATTATCGATTACTTGTGCCACACAAAACGGAATTTCTAGAACCGGCCCGTATGCGTATGCCCGCCATCGGGTGAGCAGGAAGGGAAGGAAATACCGGGGTGGCCGGAATCAGCCGGTGGCAGATTTCCCCCAATTCGGGCCACGGTTCGGGGCGCGGCGGCCGTCGTCGCGTTCCGCTACTTCCGTCGGCGTACGCGCGCCGTGCGTGCCGCTCCTATCGTGAGCGGCGTGACGACCTCGGACGGTGTGCTGGTCCGGCTGCGCGCGCTCCCGCCGCCAGCCGTGGACCTGCTGATGGTGGCGGTGGTCGGGGCGCTGACCGGGGCGGACGCGGCGGTCAACGACCCCGGCCACCGGCAGGCGGACGGGTTCACCTGGCTGCTGCTGGCGGTGTCGCTGGCGGCGCTGGTGTGGCGTCGGCGGTGGCCGCTGCCCGTCGCCGTGGTGACCGGCGCGGCCTGTGCCGGGTGGGCGCTGTACGGGCACATCGGCGAGCTGCTGAACCTCCCGGTGATCGTCGCGCTGTACACGGTCGCGGTCTGCGGGAGCCGCCGGCGCACGCTGTGGACCGGGCTCGCCGCCTCGTTCGCCTCGGGGGCGGTGGCGCTCGGCGTCGGCCGCGACGTGGCGAACCCGCAGGGGCTGCCGGTGCTGGAGATGCTCTGGCCGCTGGTGCCCCTGCTGCTCGGCGCGGTCGTCAGGACGCGCCACCAGCTGCTCGCCGAGTACGCGGCGCGCGCGGCGCGCGCCGAGGAGGAACGGGAGCGGGAGGCGGAGCGCCGGGTGCACGAGGAGCGTGTGCGCATCGCGCGCGAGCTGCACGACATCGTCGCGCATACGGTGGCCGCGATGACCGTCCAGGCGGGAGTGGCCCTCGACGCCTTCGAGACGAGGCCGGAGCTGTCCCGCAAGGCGATGCGGCAGGTGCGTGACTCCGGCCGGGAGGCCGTACGGGAGCTGCGCTCCACGGTCACCGTGCTGCGCGACCGCGACGACGAGCCGACGGCGGCGGCGCCCGGACTCGACCAGCTCCCCGACCTCGTCGAGCGGTTCTCCGGCAGCGGTGTCGAGATCGCCCTGTGCCGGGAGGGGGAGGCGGACGGGCTCTCCCCGGTGACCGAGCTGGCCGCCTACCGCATCGTGCAGGAGGCACTGACCAACGTCGTCAGACACTCCGGGGCACGGCACGCGGCGGTCTCCACCACCCGGCACAGCGGCGCCCTCACAGTGGAGATCGTGGACGACGGCGACGGCGACGGCGGTGACAGCGGTGACGGTGCCCCGGACGGCCCGCTCTCCGGGGCGCCGTCAGGCGGTTTCGGGCTCATCGGGATGCGGGAGCGCGCGGCGGCGGCACGGGGCGACATCGAGTACGGCCGGGTGCCCGGCGGCGGGTTCCGCGTGCGGGCCCACCTCCCGGTACGGGGCGAGAGGGAAGGCCGATCATGACGGTACGGGTGGTGCTCGCCGACGATCAGACGGTGGTGCGGGCGGGCTTCCGCGCGCTGTTCGACCTCACCGACGACCTCGTGGTGGTCGCCGAGGCGGCCGACGGAGCCAGGGCCGTCGATGCGGTGCGCACCACCCGCCCCGACGTCGTCCTGATGGACATCCGCATGCCCGACGTCGACGGCATCGAGGCCACCCGCCGCATCGCCGCCGACCGGGCGCTCGACGGCGTCCGGGTCGTCATGCTGACGACGTACCAGGTGAACGAGTACGTCTTCGAGGCACTGCGCCATGGAGCCGCCGGCTTCCTGCTCAAGGACATCGAGCCGGACGAGCTGCGCACCGCGGTTCGTACGGTCGCCGCGGGCCAGGGGCTGCTGGCACCCGCCGTCACGCGTTCCGTTGTCGAGGAGTTCGCGCGGCTGAAGGCCCCGGAGGCGCAGGGCGCCGCACGCCTCGCCGAGCTGACCGACCGGGAGCGTGAGGTGATGGCGCAGGTCGCGCGCGGCCTGAGCAACGAGGAGATCGGCCGGGCGCTGGCCATGAGTCCGCTGACCGCGAAGACACACGTCAGCCGGGCCATGATCAAGCTGGGTGCGCGGGACAGGGCGCAGCTGGTGGTCTTCGCCTACGAGACGGGGCTGGTGCGCGCCGGTGAGCGCTGAAGCCCGCTGCGGAGCTACTCCGGGGAGCGCAGCGCCGGTCTCCCGGCGGCGGATTCCGAGCCGCGCGTCCGCCCGTAGCGTCCGGCACATGATCGAGGCAACCGGACTCACCAAACGCTACGGCGACAAGACCGCCGTCGACGGGCTGACGTTCACCGTGCGGCCCGGCAGGGTGACCGGCTTCCTGGGGCCGAACGGTGCCGGGAAGTCCACCACCATGCGGCTCGTCCTCGGCCTGGACACCCCGACCTCGGGCCGTGTCACGGTCGGCGGCCGGCCCTACCCCGCACTCTCCGCCCCGCTGCGCACCGTCGGCTCGCTGCTGGACGCCAAAGGCGTGCACGGCGGGCGCTCGGCCTACGACCACCTCGCCGGGCTCGCGGCCGGCAACCGCATCCCGCGCCGCCGCGTCGAGGAGGTCCTGGAGAGCGTCGGCCTGCCGCCCGACACCGCCCGCAAGCGGGTCAAGGGGTTCTCGCTCGGCATGGGGCAGCGGCTCGGGATCGCCGCCGCGCTGCTCGGCGACCCGGAGGTACTGATCCTCGACGAGCCCGTCAACGGCCTGGACACCGAGGGCATCCGCTGGATCCGCGAGCTGATGAGGTCCCTGGCCGCCGAGGGACGCACGGTCTTCCTCTCCAGCCATCTGATGAGCGAGATGGAGCTGACCGCGGACCACCTCATCGTGATCGGCAAGGGCCGGCTGATGGCCGACACCACGATGCGCGCGTTCATCGAGTCCCACTCCGGGGCGCACACCCTGGTGCGCTCCCCACAGCCGGAAGAGCTGCGTGCCCTGCTGGAGGCAGCGGGGGCGCGCGTCCATGTCACGCCGCGAGGCGGCTGGCGGGTCGAGGGGCCGGACGCCGGCACGATCGGCGACCTGGCCCGCGAGCACGGCCTGGCGCTCCACGAACTCACCCCGGCACACGCCTCGCTGGAGGAGGTCTACACGGCCCTGGCGCAGGACGAGGCCGAGTACCGGACGGAGGCGGCCCGATGAGCGCCGCCCGCACCCGCCGGACGCACAGCGCGCCTCCCGGAAGCCGGCCAGCGCCGCCCGCGCGGGCCGGGTTCCGGGAGGCGCTGGCCTTCGAGTGGATCAAGTTCCGCAGCGTGCGCTCCACCGTCCGGACCGCGCTCGCGGCCGCCGCGCTGCCGCCCGTGGGCGCGGTGTTCGTCGCCGCGACCGGAAGCCTCCAGGACGACGACACGGTGCTCGGCGGCAGCCTCACGCTCTCGGTCGTCGGCCAGATGCTCGCCGCGGTGCTCGGCGCGCTCCTGATCACCGGCGAGTACGCGCACGGCACCCTGCGTACGACGCTCGCGGCCGTCCCGCGGCGGGCCACCGTCCTCGCGGCCAAGGCCACGCTGCTCGCGGCGCTGCTCTGGGCCCTGGCCCTGGCCTCGTGTTCCGTCGCCTATCTGGTCGGCGACGCGCTGCTGCCGGACGGCGAACGCCCGCAGGGGGAGCCGCTGCCCGCGCTGTTCGGGATCGCGGCCTCCTTCGCCGTGGCCGGGCTGCTCGGGCTCGCGGCCGGCACCCTGGTACGGCACTCCGCGGGCGCCGTGACCACCGTCGTCGGGCTGCTCCTGCTGCCCTCCCTGTTCGGCCCGCTCTTCGGCGGCGCCGAGCGCTGGATCGCCGGGATCTCCCCGACGGCGGCGCTGGAGAAGCTGACCCAGACCTCGGACGCGAGCGCCGACGCGGTCGGCAGCCTCGGCCCCTGGCCGTCGCTGGCCCTGGTCACCGCCTGCACCGCGACGCTGCTCGGGGCAGCGTCCATGACGCTGAGGAGGCGTGACGTATGACGACGGCTCACCGCAGGAAGGTCCTGGCGGCCGCGCCCGCCCTCGCCCTGGCGCTGCTGCTGCCCAGCGGCGGGGCCGCCCAGGCCGGTCCCGCCC
>NZ_JAAKZZ010000420.1 GCF_011045075.1 Streptomyces boncukensis | reverse complement strand
ACTCCCTTCGCCGGAATGACCCGGATCAGGTTCGGACGGTCGGAGGCCGCCGCAGCCTCCCTCTCAGCCCGGTGGCGTCCGGGCTCCCGCGTCTCTCGGCCCCAGCGTACTCCCGGTGCGGCGGCGTGCCAGGGGGCGCCCTCGGGGCGCGGGCCTCCCCGGCGGAGGGGGTCCCGCCCTCCCGGGCAGCCGACAGTAGGGTGATCGTGTGAGTGAGAGTCAGACGCACGGAGTTGTGATCGTCGGCGCGGGAATGGCGGGCGTCCAGACCGCCGTCCAGCTGCGCGAGCACCACTGGCCCGGCCCCATCCGCCTGATCGGTGCCGAGCCGCACCAGCCGTACGACCGTCCGCCGCTCTCCAAGGCCGTCCTGCTGGGCGGCGACAGCGCGACGGCGGACCCGGCCTACGACATCGACTTCGCAGCCCTCGATATCGAACTGGAGCTCGGCCGCACCGTCACAGGACTGCGCCCCGACGCCCGTCTGCTGGACACCGACGCGGGCCCGGTGCACTACGACCGGCTCGTGCTCGCCACCGGCGCCGAGCCCGTGGCGCTGCCGGGCAGCGAGGGCGTGCCCGGGGTGCATCTGCTGCGCACCCTGGACGACGTCGGCCGGCTGCGGCCGGTGCTGGCGGCGAAGGGCGAGCTGGTGGTCGTCGGCGCGGGCTGGATCGGTGCCGAGTTCGCGACGGCGGCCCGGGAGCGCGGCTGCCGGGTGACCGTCGTGGAGGCGGCGGACCGGCCGCTGCCGGGCGCGCTGCCCGCCGAGGTCACCGAGCCGATGCGGGCCTGGTACGGGGAGAGCGGCGCCGTCCTGCGCACGGGCGCGGCGGTGGCGGCCGTCGAGCCCGGGGGCGTGCAGCTGGCGGACGGTACGCGGCTGCCCGCCGACGCCGTACTCGTCGGGATCGGGGCCCGGCCCGCGACCGGGTGGCTGCGCGGCTCCGGGGTGGAGCTGGGGGAGCACGGCGAGGTCCGCGCGGACGCCGAGCTGCGCACCGGCGTCGAGGACGTCTGGGCGGTCGGCGACTGCGCCTCCTTCCCCTCCGCCCGGTACGGCGAGCGGCTGCTGGTGCACCACTGGGACAACGCCCTGCAGGGCCCGCGCACCGTCGCGGCCAACCTGGTCGCCGGAGAGCACCCGGACAGCGCCGCCGAGCGGGTCGCCTACGACCCGGTGCCGTACTTCTGGTCGGAGCAGTTCGGGCGGTTTGTCCAGTACGCCGGATACCACCGGCCGGATGACACGCTGGTGTGGCGGGGCGACCCGGCGGATGCCGCCTGGTCGGTGTGCTGGCTGCGCGACGGGCGGCTGACGGCGCTGCTGGCGGTCGGCCGGCCGAGGGATCTGGCGCAGGGCCGCAGGCTGATGCTCGGCCCGGCTCCGCTGGACGAGGCCCTGGTCGCGGACCCGGCCGTCGCCCTGAAGAAGGCCGCGCGGTAGTGACTGTCGGCGCGGGGTGGCACTCTGGGGAGTGTGACCGAGATTGACGCAAAGACCGACGCCCTCGTCCCCGCCTGGCTCACTCTTCCCGACGCCGCCGAGAACCTCGGTGTCGAAGTGACCCGCGTGCGGCAGCTCGTGAAGGAGGGCCAGCTGATCGCGGTGCGGCGGGAGGCGGAGAGCGGAAACCGGGTGCTGCAGGTGCCCGCCGACTTCCTCGCCGAAGGCAGGGTCGTCAAGGGCCTCGCCGGCACCATCACGCTGCTCAAGGACGACGGTTTCAGCGACGAGGAGATGCTGGAGTGGCTGTTCACGGAGGATGACACCCTGCCGGGCTCGCCCGTGCGCGCCCTGCGGGAGAACCGCGGGACCGAGGTGAAGCGCCGCGCACAGGCGCTCGCCGTCTGACCGCACGCCACGTCCACCGGGCGCATGGGCCGCCGCGGCCCATGCGCCCCTTTCCGGGGGAGCACCGCCACCATGACCGGGACCGGAGCCGCGCGGCGGCTGGCCGCCGCGCGGCTGTATCTGTGCACCGGCGCGCGCCGGGAGCGCGGCGATCTCGCGGCCTTCCTGGACGCGGCGCTCGCGGGCGGCGTCGACATCGTGCAGCTGCGGGAGAAGGGCATGGAGGCGGCCGAGGAGCTGGAGCACCTGGCCGTCGTCGCGGACGCCTGCCGCCGCCACGGCAAGCTGCTCGCGGTGAACGACCGCGCGGACGTCGCGCACGCGGCGCGCTCCGACGTGCTGCACCTCGGCCAGGGCGACCTGCCGGTCCCGGCGGCGCGCGCCCTGCTCGGGGACGACGTGCTGATCGGGCGCTCCACCCACACGCCGGCCGAGGCGGACGCGGCGATGACCGAGCCCGGCGTGGACTACTTCTGCACCGGCCCCTGCTGGCCGACCCCCACCAAGCCGGGCCGCCCGGCCCCCGGCCTGGCCCTGGTGCGGCACACCGCGGCGCGGGCGCCCGAGCGGCCGTGGTTCGCCATCGGCGGGATCGAAGCGGGCACGCTCGACCAGGTGCTGGAGGCCGGGGCGCGGCGGGTGGTGGTCGTCCGCGCGATCACGGAGGCGGACGACCCGTACGAGGCCGCGGCGGGCCTCGCCCGCCGCCTCAGCGAGGCTGAGCAGGGCTGACGCGGTGCGCGGGGCGGCCCCTGCCCGCCCGTGAACCGGGGTTCCGGAATCATGGAACGCCGAGTCGGAGGTTTAGACATCTGTCGCGGATGAAGCGGGCAGATGGGGGCGTAACACCGCTGTCCCGATCCTCCCCCCGGCACCTGCCGCTAACCTGCACGTATGGCCATCGGTATCTCAGCTCCCAGGACAGACCGTCCGCTGACCGTGCGCGAGCTGCTCGCGACCGGAAAGCAGTCCTTCTCCTTCGAGTTCTTCGCACCGAAGACGGAGAAGGGCGAGCGGACCCTGTGGGACGCGCTGCGCCGTATCGAGGCAGTGTCGCCGACCTTCGTATCGGTGACCTACGGCGCGGGCGGATCCTCCCGCGAGGGCACCGTACGCAACACCGAGCGCATCGCCACCGAGACCACGCTCACCCCGGTCGCCCACCTCACCGCAGTCAGCCACTCGCGCACCGAGCTGCGCAACGTCATCGGGCAGTACGCCGACGCGGGCATCCGCAATGTGCTCGCCATCCGGGGTGATCCTCCCGGAGACCCCACCGGCGAGTGGGTGAAGCACCCCGAGGGGCTCACGTACGCCGCCGAGCTCGTCGAACTCGTCAAGGAGTCCGGGGACTTCTGCGTGGGTGTCGCCGCGTTCCCCGAAATGCATCCGCGGTCCGCCGACTGGGACACCGATATCCGGCATTTCGTCAACAAGTGCCGGGCCGGTGCGGATTACGCCATCACCCAGATGTTCTTCCGCGCGGAGGACTATCTTCGGCTGCGGGACCGGGTGTCGGCCGCCGGTTGCCAAACCCCGATCATCCCGGAGATCATGCCGGTCACCAACGTGCGGCAGATCGAGCGGTTCGCGCAGCTGAGCAACGCGACCATCCCTCAGGAGATGGCAGAGCGACTCCGGGCGGTCGAGGACGATCCGGCGGCTGTACGCTCGGTCGGTATCGAGTACGCCACGGAGATGAGCGCGAGGCTGCTGGCCGAGGGTGTCCCCGGCCTCCACTTCATCACGCTCAACCACTCCACGGCGACGCTGGAGATCCACCAGAATCTGGGGCTGCACGACAGGTCCCCGGCGTAACGACGCCATACGGAGCAGCGGGAAGAGGGGCGTTCCATGGGCTTGATGACGGTCCTCTACATCGCATTCGGAATCGTCGCGCTCTGGCTGCTCGGTGAGGTCCTGCTCCAGTACAAGGCCCGGCTGCGCTGGCGGCTGCTGGCCTTCGCCGGGTTCATGGGCGTCGTGGTGGGCGCGGTGCTGCCGTCCGTGATCGTGATCGGGGTCGGTATCGCCGCGTTCGCGACCGGCCAGGCGTTCGTCACGCTGTCGTACCGCCGCGGCTTCTCGACCGGCTGGGCGCTCGGCGGTTCGCCGGGCTCCAGCCGGCGCCGCCGCGGCGCCCCGCCGGTGCCGGAGGCCGACCCCTCGTTGGAGATCACCGGTCTGGAGCCGGGGTACGACCCGGGCCCGGCCCCGGGCGCCGCGCCCGGCGAGGTGCCCGGCGAGGTGCCGGGGATGGCGCCCGACGCCGTGCCGGACTACGCCGGGACCGGCTATCCGCCGTACCCGGACCCGGCGGCCGAGACCCAGATCCAGCCCGGCTACGGCGACTACCCGCCGCCCGCACCGTCCGCGCCCCCGGCCCCGCCGGTCGCACCGGGCGAGATGCCCGCCGAGCAGACGCAGGCGTTCGCGTACGACGAGCAGCAGGGGTACGCGGCGTACGCGGAGCAGTACGCGGGCGAGGCGTACGGTCAGTACCCCGGCTACGGGTACGACTACGAGTACGGCGGGGGCGCCGTGCCGCAGCCGCCACAGGCGCAGCAGGGATACGCGGACTACTCGAACTACCCGGGCTACTCGGATTACCCGGACTACTCGGACTACGCGGCGCCGGGCGCGCCGCCCGCCGAGCCGTACTATCCGGACACGCCGCCCGGTGGGGTGTGGGTGCCGCAGCAGCGGGACGGCGCCGGAGCCGCGCCCCCGTACGGTGCCCCGGAAGAGCAGCAGCCCTATCCGTACGGCTACTACGAGGAGCCCCGCGGCCACTGAGGCGGCGCCTCCGGTGTGCTGTCCGCCGGGCCCTTCCGAGGGGCTGGGTCGGGGCTGCCCTGTGCTGTCGCGTCGCAGGCTGCGGGTGTTCTCTGGCTGGTCGCGCAGTTCCCCGCGCCGCTTCGGGGCGCTTCAGGGTCGCGACCGGTCAGAACACCCGCGCGCTGCGACCCGGCAGGATCCGCCGGACACGGCCTACGCGGAGCCGCGCCAGTCCGGGCCCTCCACGATCAGGCCGGTGGCCAGGGCGCCGGACATGCCCGCGTGGGCCAGTCCGCCGCCGGGGTGGGCCCAGCCGCCCACCGCGTACAGCCCCCGTAGCGCCGTCTGGTTGGGCGGCTGCAGCAGTGCCCCGCCGCCGCCCGCGAGGGCCGGGGGCGGGACCTGGCCGCCCGGGGCGCCGGTCTCCCGCTCGTCGTCGCGCGGGGTGCGCACCTCGCGCCACAGCACCCGGGCGCCCAGCCCCAGCCCCGCCGCGTCGGCGGCCGCGAGCAGCCCGTCCGCGATCCGCTCGCCCGCCGCGCGGTCGCCGACGGCGCCGACCGGAACCGGAACCGTGAGGACCGCCGACTCGTGCGCGCCGTCCGGGCGCAGGGCCGGGTCGTCCGGGCGCAGCACCGTCAGCGGCGGCCCGCCGGCCGGGCCCGGCAGCCCCGGCGCGCGCACATTGTGCACCAGGGTGCGGTGCGGCGTGCCCTCCGGGCGTGCGCCCCGGAGCGCGAGCAGCACCGTGAGCCGCGCGGAGCCGCTGGGCCACTCGTTCCGGCCGGGCCGCAGCCCCGGGCCGCTGCCCAGGACCACCGTGTCGGCGTCCACCAGCGAGCCGTCCGCCAGCTCGACCCCGGCGGCGGCGCCGTCCTTCTCCCGGACGCCCGCCGCTGCGGCGCCGAAGCGGAACTCGACCCTGCGCGCCCGGCACCGCTCGTACAGCGCGTTCGCCAGCGTCCGCACGCCGCCCCGTACGTACCAGGTGCCGAAGGAGTCCTCCAGATACGGCAGGACGGCGGCGCCTGCCGGGGTCACTGCCGGGTCGAGGCCCCAGACCCGCGCGTAGCTCTCCAGCAGCGCGGCCAGCCGGGGGTCGCGCAGCTCGTCCGCCGCGATCTCGGCGAGCGTGGGCCCGGAGGCACCCCCTGTCCGAAGAGCCCGGCGGAGGCGCAGCAGGCCCTTTCCGCGCAGCGCCGGGTAGCCGGTGTCGTGGGCCGGCCCGGTACGGGAGCCGGGCGCGTCGCGCAGCGGCTCCTCCAGCAGCGGGCGGCGGGTGGTCTCCCAGGCGTCGCGCGCCCGGTTCAGCAGCTCCGTCCAGCGCTCCCCGGCCCCGGCGCCCAGCGCCTCGTCCAGCGCGGCCCGCACCGTGCCGCGTGCGGCGTTCGGCAGGGTCAGGACGGTGCCGTCCGGGAAGACATGGCGGGCCGCGGGGTCCACCCGGACCGTCTCCACGCACGACTCCAGCGGCTCGCGGCCGGTCTTGAGGAAGAGGTCGCGGTAGACGGCGGGCAGCCGCAGCAGCCCGGGGCCGGTGTCGAAGGCGAAGCCGTCGCGCGCGTAGCGGCGCACCGCGCCGCCGTAGGTGTCCGTGCGCTCCAGCACCGTGACCCTGTTCCCGGCGACGGCCAGCCGCGCCGCCGCCGCCATCGCGCCCATGCCCGCGCCGATCACCGCGATACGTGCCATGGTCCGCGACTCTATCCGGAGCCCTGGACTGGGCAGACATCGGATAGGCGCCCCCGGCACCGCCGTGAGTACGGCGCGGTAACCCGTCTGGGGCGCCGTGCGGACGGCTGGGTAGTGCTACTCAGACGCCGGGTTGAGTAGCCGCGCGGATGGGGCCCCACCTGCGAGAACGGCACAGTGATGAACACGGCGAGTGCGCGGCGCCGGAACCGCCGACACGGGGCGGCGGAACGGTCCGTGCGCTCTCCCGGGGGGCCCGGAGGCGGAGCACTCCGGGCATGGGGGATACGGGGGCAGGG
>NZ_JAAKZZ010000041.1 GCF_011045075.1 Streptomyces boncukensis | reverse complement strand
GGGTCCAGCCGCTCCAGCGCCAGCGGCACCGACGCGGCCACCTGGTCCGGCACCCGCACCACGCAGATGTGGTGGTCCGGCACCAGCGTGATCCGGCGGCTGCCCTGGCCCTCGGAGGTGTCCAGGACCAGCGTGCCGGTCTCGGCGACGGCGACGGCGCAGCCGGTGACGACGGTGTCCACCGCGTCCAGCTCCCGGGCGCCGAGCGCGGGCGCGTCCCGCACCCAGGCGACCCCGGGCCCCGCGGCGGCCAGCCACTGCGCGGGAAGGCCCCGCGGCCGCACGGCGCGCCGGGTGCCGCGCTCGGCCAGCGACCGGGCGATCCGGTCCGGCAGCCGGGCCGCGCCGACCCGGTGGACGACGGCGCGGTAGTCGGCGAGGTTCTCCGCCAGCAGATCCACGGTCCGCGCGGGGTCCGGCGCCGCGTGCGCGCGCTGATAGTCCCGTGCGACGGGCACGTCCTCGGGCCTCTCCCCGGCCGGCACGTCGGCCAGCGCGCGGCGGATCCGGCCGAGGACCTGGTCACGGGCGGTCGTCATCCACCGCTCCCTCCTTCGGTTCGCGCTGCCGCCACCAGTCGCGGAACGACTGCGGCGGCAGCTCGGGCAGTTCGCGGCTGCGGGTCCAGGCGGCGCCGGGGCCGGGCAGCCGGCGGGGTACCAGGCGCCGGGAGCGCGCCGCGATCCGCTGCCCGGCGCGCAGCGCGCCGGGGTGGTCCAGCGCCCAGGTGGCGGCCCGGACCGCGACCCGCTCGGCGGCGTGCCCGGCGGCGGGCCGCACCCGGACGCGCTCGCCGCGCACGGTCGCGGGGCCGCCCTCGACGACCCGCTCGCGCAGGTGGACCAGCACTTCGGGGATGTCGATGGCGACCGGGCACACCTCGTAGCAGGCGCCGCACAGCGAGGACGCGTACGGCAGCGAGGCGTCCAGCTCCGTGCCCGTGCCGCGCAGCTGGGGCGTGAGGATGGCGCCGATCGGGCCGGGGTAGGCCGAGCCGTAGGCGTGCCCGCCCGCGCGCTCATAGACCGGGCAGACGTTCAGGCAGGCCGAGCAGCGGATACAGCGCAGCGCCTGCCGCCCCACCTGGTCGGCGAGGGTGTCGGTGCGGCCGTTGTCGACCAGCACCAGGTGGAAGTCGCGCGGGCCGTCGCCGTCCGTGGTGCCGGTCCAGGTCGAGGTGTACGGGTTCATCCGCTCGGCCGTGGAGGAGCGGGGCAGCAGCTGCAGGAACACCTCCAGGTCCTGCCAGGTGGGCACCACCTTCTCGATGCCGACGACGGAGATCAGCGTCTCCGGGAGGGTCAGGCACATCCGCCCGTTGCCCTCGGACTCGACGACGACCAGGGTGCCGGTCTCGGCGACCATGAAGTTCGCGCCGGAGACCGCGACCCTGGCGCCGAGGAACTTCTCCCGCAGGTGCAGCCGCGCCGCCTCGGCGAGCTCGGCGGGATCGGCCGTCAGCCCCTCCGGCGCCGGGCGGCCCCACCGGCCCATCTCGCGGGTGAAGATGTCGCGGACCTCCTCCCGGTTCCGGTGGATGGCGGGGACCAGGATATGGCTGGGCAGATCGTGCCCCAGCTGCACGATGAGCTCGGCCAGGTCGGTCTCGTACGCCGCGATCCCGGCCCGCTCCAGCGCCGCGTTCAGCTCGATCTCCTGGGTGGCCATCGACTTGACCTTGACGACCTCGGTCTCCCCGGTGGCCCGCACCAGGTCGATCACGGTGCGCTGGGCCGCCTCGGCGTCGGGCGCCCAGTGCACCGTGCCCCCGGCGGCGGTGACCCGCTCCTCCAGCTCCTCCAGATAGCGGTCCAGGTGGCGCAGGGTCCGGTTCTTGACGGCCGCGCCGGCCTCGCGCAGCGCGGCCCAGTCCGCCAGCTCCCGCACGGCCCGCGCCCGCTTGTCGCGGATGGTGCGGGTGGCATGGGTGAGGTTCCGGCGCATCGTGGCCTGCCGGGTGGACTCCTCGGCGGCGCGCGGGAAGGCGGGCATCCCCAGATAGGTGCCGCTCATCGCAGCCCTCCGTACGGACGGTCCTCGGTCGACGCGAGGATCTCGGCGAGGTGGACGGGCCGGGCTCCGTCCCCCTGGCGGCTGAGCGTGCCGCCGATGTGCATCAGGCAGGAGTTGTCGACGGTGCACACGGCGCGCGCGCCGGTCCGGCGGATGTGCCGGGCCTTGTCCTCCCCCATGGCGGCGGAGACGGCCGGGTTCTTGACGGCGAACGTCCCGCCGAAGCCGCAGCACTCCTCGGCCCGCGGCAGCGGCACCAGCTCCAGCTCCCTGACCCGCTCCAGCAGCCGCAGCGGCCGGTCCCCCAGGCCGAGCACCCGCAGCCCGTGGCAGGTGGGGTGGTAGGTGACGGTGTGCGGGAAGTACGCGCCGACATCCGTCACGCCCAGCACGTCGACCAGGAACTCGGTGAGCTCGTAGGTGCGCGGCACGACATCGGCCGCCAGCTGCGCGAGCCGGTGCCCGCGCCCCTCGGCCGCCGCCTTCTCGCCGATCCGGGGATAGTTGTCGCGCACCATCGCCGCGCAGGAGCCGGAGGGGGCCACGATGTAGTCGTAGCCCGCGAAGGCCGACGCGTAGCGGTGCACCAGGGGCTCGGTCCGGTGCCGGTAGCCGGTGTTGAACTGCGGCTGCCCGCAGCAGGTCTGCGCCTCGGGGAAGTCCACCCGCACGCCGAGCCGCTCCAGCAGGGAGACGACCGCCTGGCCGGTCCGCGGATAGAGCGTGTCGTTCACGCAGGTGACGAACAGTGCTACGCGCACAGCGCCTCCGTTGTGCGTTGTCGGCATGTGGTCTGACCACAGTAAGGTATGTGTGTACCACTCCGTCGTGCAAGCGAGAGGAACGCGAGAGCAGATGGGCAATGCGACGTCCGGCGGCGGCGAGCGCGCCGCATGGCGCCCCGTGCAGCGCACCCGCACCTTCGAGGCCGTGCTCGACCGGATCGACGAGCGGATCGCCTCCGGAGAGCTGCGGGTCGGCGACCGGCTCCCCGGCGAGCGGCAGCTGGCCGCGCTGCTCGGCGTCAGCCGCCCCTCGGTCCGGGAGGCCATGCGCGTGCTGGAGGCCCGCGGGGTGCTGACGGCGCAGACCGGCTCGGGCCCCGAGGCGGGCGCGACCCTGGTGGCCGATCCGGGGCGCGCCCTGTCGGGGCTGGTCGGCACGCATCTGGGGCTGTCCGCTTTCGCGCTGGCGGACGTCGTCGAGGCCCGGTGGGCGATCGAGCGGCTGGCGGTGGAGAACGCCGCCCGGCACGCGGCCGAGGAGGACCTCGCGCCGCTACGGGAGGCGGTCGCGCGCATGCGCGAGCCGGGATTGGAGCTGTCCGCGTTCCACGCCCTCGACACCGCGTTCCACGTCGGGCTGGCGCGGCTGTCCGGGAACCCGCTGCTGGTGGCCTTCATGACCGCGATACGCGAGTCGGTGCACCGGTACGCCGCGCGGGCCGTGGAGGAGATGGCGGACACGGCGGACGGGGTCCGCGCCCTCACCGCCGACCACGAGCGGATTCTGGCCGCGATCGAGGAGGGCGACGCGGAGTGCGCGGTTGCCGCCTTGGACACCCATCTGAAGCGGGCCTACCCGGGGGTGGACCGGGGCACGGGGAGCCCGGCGCCCGAGTGAGGGCCGGGCCCGGCGTTTCGGAGCCCTCTTCATCGGCGGCAACGGGGCTGCCCTGCCCGCACGCTGCCGCCCGCGGGTACCCGACGGCCGGTCGCGCAGTTCCCCGCGCCCCTGGCGGGGCGCGGGGCAGGCTCCGCGGGGCTCCGCAGGACAGCCGACGGGGCTAGCGCCGGCGGCCGCCGGAGGGGCGGCGGCCCCTCCCGCCGCCGCGAGGGGCCCGCGGGGCGGGGGCCGCGGCCGTGGCGGCGGCCTGCGGTGGCGGCGTGTCCTGGGGGCCGTCCCGCTCGCCGTGCTCCTCGTCGCCGTACTCCGACTCCGCCTCGCGGGCCTCTGCCTTGGCGCGTTTGGCCAGCACCCGCTTGCGCAGGGCCTTCATCTCCGACTCGCGCTCCTTGAAGTCGGCGACGAGCGGGGTCGCGATGAAGATCGACGAGTAGGCGCCGGCGGCGAGGCCGACGAACAGCGAGAGCGCGATGTCGTTCAGCATGCCGCCGCCCAGCAGGCCGCCGCCGATGAACAGCAGTCCGGCGACCGGGAGCAGCGCCACGACCGTGGTGTTGATCGAGCGGACCAGGGTGGCGTTGATGCTGCGGTTGGCGAGCTCGCTGAAGGTGTACTTGGTCTGCTTGGCGACGTTCTTGCTGCCCTCGCGCAGACCGTCGAAGACGACGACGGTGTCGTAGAGCGAGTATCCGAGGATCGTCAGCAGGCCGATGACGGTGCCCGGGGTGACCTCGAAGCCCACCAGGGAGTACACCCCGACGGTGATGGTGAGGTCGTGGATCAGGGCGATCAGCGCCGCGAGCGCCATGCGCCACTCGAAGGCGATGGCGAGATAGATCACCACCAGCACCATGAAGATGCCCAGACCCTGCCACGCCTTGTTGGCGATCTGCTTGCCCCAGCTCGGGCCGACCAACTGCGCGTCGATCTTCTCCTGCTCGACGTGCAGCTCCTGGGCGAGCTTCTCCTTGACCTCGGTGGAGGTCTTGGTGTCCACGCCCGCGATCTGGACGCGCATCCCGCCGTCGCCGAGCTGCTGGACGATGGCCTGGTGGCCCGAGATCTCCTCGGCCGTCTCCGTGGTGTGCTGGACGGAGGCCGTGGTCTTGGGGGTGGTGAAGACAGCGCCGCCCTCGAACTCGATGCCCATGTTGAGCCCGCGGACGACGAGTCCGACGAAGGCCGTGATGGTGATCAGGATCGAGACGGCGTACCAGAACTTCCGGTGGCCGACGAAGTCGTAGCCGACCTCACCGCGGTAGAGCCGGGCGCCGAGCGTGCCGAGACGGGACATCTCACGCCTCCTTCGTGTCGGTGCCGACGGCGGGCTGACTGCGGCCCCGGCGCAGCGGCGGCCGGGCGCCGAGCCGCTTGGGGTCGAGACCGGACCAGGGGTGTCCGTCGTGGAAGAACTTCTTGCGCGCCAGGAGCGTCATCACCGGTTTGGTGAAGAAGAAGACCACGACGACGTCCAGCGCGGTGGTCAGTCCCAGCGTGAACGCGAAGCCCTGCACCTTGCCCACGGTGACGACGAAGAGCACCGCGGCGGCGAGGAAGGACACGAAGTCGGAGACCAGGATGGTGCGCCGGGCACGCGGCCAGGCGCGTTCCACCGCGGGCCGCAGCGTCCGGCCCTCGCGCACTTCGTCCCTTATCCGCTCGAAGTAGACGATGAAGGAGTCCGCGGTGATGCCGATGGCGACGATGGCTCCGCAGACGGCGGGCAGATTCAGCGCGAAGCCGATGCCCGGCCCCAGCAGCGTCATGATCGTGTAGGTCAGGATGCCGGAGACGATCAGGCTGAGGATGGCGATCAGGGACAGGCCGCGGTAGTACGCCACCAGGTAGATGATCACCAGCGCGAGACCGACTCCGCCCGCGATCAGACCGGCCTTGAGCTGGTCGCTGCCGAGCGCGGCGGTGACGGTGGTGACGTCCGACTCCTCGAAGGACAGCGGCAGCGCGCCGTAGGAGAGGATGTTGGCCAGATCCTCGGCGGAGTCCTGGGTGAAGCTGCCGGAGATCTCGGCGTTGCTGCTCAGCCGCTCCCGCACGCTGGGCGCGGACTGCACCTCGCCGTCCAGCACGATCGCGAACTGGTTCTGCGGCTGCTGCTTCTTCGAGAGGTCGCCGGTGATGTTGCCGAACGCCTTGGAGCCGGTGCCGTCGAACGACATCTGCACGATCCACTGGGCGCGCTGCTGGTCGAAGACGGCCTTGGCGTCGTCGACGTTCTTGCCCTTGACGGCGACCGGGCCGAGCGCGTACTTGATCTTCTCGCTGGAGTCGCAGGCGACGACCGGCTTGTCGTCCTTGACGGCCGCGACCCGCTCGCTGGACTTGGCCTTGGCCTCCTTGGTGGTGCAGTCCAGCTCCTGCAGCTGCTTGGCGAGGGCCGCTGTGACGCCCGGCTGCTGTTGCTGCGGGGGCGCCGTGGGCTGCTCCGTGGCGTCCGGCTTCTTGCTCGGAGAACCGCTGTCGCCGGGGCTGGGCTCGTTCTTGGCCTTCAGCCCGTCGGTGACGGCGCGGCCCTGCGGGCTCTCGCTGCCGCTCGGGGTGGCACTCGGGCTCTTCCCCTGCTCATCGCCCTTGTTGTCGCCCTTGTTGTCGCCCTTGTTGTCGCCCTTCTGCTGGCCCGGGCTGGTGGACGGGGACGGCTGGGGCGGCGCGCCGACCTGCTCGTAGGTGAGCACGGGGCGGAAGCCGAGCTCGGCGGTGGTACCCACCTGCTCCCGGGCCTGCTTGGAGTTCGTGCCCTTGGGGATGTTGACGATGATGTGCTTGTCGCCCTGGGTCTGAACCTCGGCCTCCTGCACGCCCAGACCGTTGACGCGGCGCTCGATGATGCTGACCGCCGTGTTCATGTTGGTCTTGTTGATGGCGTCGGGCTGACCCGGCTGGTTCTTGGCCTCCAGCGTGATGCTCGTCCCGCCGGCGAGGTCGATGCCCAGCCGGGGGGTCTGGCGGTCAGCGAGGAAGATCCCCCCGACCAGAGCGGCCATGACCAGCGCAATCAGTGTGAGGGAGCGCCACGGCTTCCCTTGGGCGCCCGGGGACCTGCGGCCCCTCTTCGGTGCTGCCACCTTCTCGTCTCTCCCTGTCCAACCGCCCCCGCCGCCCGAAGGATTTCGGCCGGGCGACCGCGCGGCACGCAAAGTGGAATGCGGACGTGCTCCGCCGCCGGGCCCGGTCAACGGCCCGGCGGCGCCGACCTTACTTGGAGCCCTGGTCTCCGTCGCGCTCGGCGTCCTTGGAGTCGGCGTCGGCCTGCACGGTCCGGGCCTCGGAGCCTTCCTCGGCGTCCTCCTCCGCGTCGCCCTTCTTGGTCAGGTCGGGCTTGCCGTCCGCGGGAGCTTCGTCCTCGTCGGAGGTCAGCGCCGAGGCGTCGTCCGGTACGTCGACGTCGAGGGGCTCGGCCTCCTGGCCGCTGACGATGCGGTCGAACTCGTCATCGGGCAGGACCGCGCCGATGGCGTTCTTGGCGAAGAGCCCGTGCACGCCGGGCTCAAGCTCAAGCAGCACCGCGTCATCACGGATCTCCTTGACGACGGCGTACATACCCCCGATCGTCCGGACGCCGGTACCGGGCTGCATGGCGTCACGCATCTCGGAAGCCTGGCGCTGCTTCTTCTTGGCCGAGCGGGTCATCAGGAACATGGCCCCGATGAGCACGATGAACGGGAGCAGAGCAATAGGGTCCACGGCGGAAGATATTCCTTAGCACGGCCGCTGCCGCGGCCTAGGTATTCAGGGGTGGGCATGCCGTCCTGAAGGGGCGGCGTCGGCGGAGTCTAAGCGAGGGCTCGCCGATGGAACAACGTCAAGCATGGCACTCGGGTTCCTGGCTCGGCGAGTCTCCGCGCCGTCACGCGCCGAACAGTCCCGGTTGCCCCGGTCCGCCGGGCGCGGATGCCGGTGGCTGCTGGGGCGGTGCGAGGCCCATGTGCGTCCATGCGGCGGGGGTGGCGATCCGGCCACGGGGCGTGCGTGCGAGCAGCCCCTCCCGCACCAGGAAGGGCTCGGCGACCTCCTCGACCGTCTCCCGCTCCTCCCCCACCGCGACGGCGAGGGTGGACAGGCCGACGGGCCCGCCGCCGAAGAGTTTGAGCAGCGAGCCGAGAACGGCGCGATCCAGTCGGTCCAGGCCGCGCTGATCCACCTCGTAGACCTCCAGGGCGCGGGCCGCGATCTCGCGGTTGATCACACCGTCCGCCTTGACCTGGGCATAGTCCCGCACCCGGCGCAGCAGCCGGTTGGCGATCCGCGGGGTGCCGCGGGAGCGCCCGGCGATCTCCACGGCGCCCTCGGGATCCGTGCGCACGTCGAGCAGCCCGGCCGAGCGGTGGACGACCAGCTCCAGCTCGGCCGGTTCGTAGAACTCCATGTGCGCGGTGAAACCGAAGCGGTCGCGCAGCGGGGGCGGCAGCAGCCCGGCCCGGGTGGTGGCGCCGACCAGGGTGAACGGCGGCAGTTCGAGCGGGATGGCGGTGGCCCCCGGGCCCTTGCCGACCACGACGTCGACCCGGAAGTCCTCCATCGCCATGTAGAGCATCTCCTCGGCGGGGCGGGACATCCGGTGGATCTCGTCGAGGAAGAGCACCTCGCCCTCCTGGAGCGAGGAGAGGATCGCGGCGAGATCGCCGGCGTGCTGGATGGCGGGACCGCTGGTGATGCGGATCGGGGCGCCCATCTCGGCAGCGATGATCATGGAGAGGGTGGTCTTGCCGAGGCCGGGGGCGCCGGACAGCAGCACATGGTCGGCGGTGCCGCCGCGGGCGCGGGCCGCGCGCAGCACCAGGTCCAGCTGCTCGCGGACCCGGGACTGGCCGATGAACTCCCCGAGCTCCTTGGGCCGCAGCGCGGCCTCGACGGCCTGGTCCTCGCTGTCGGCGTCGGACCCGACGAGCCGTTCGCCCGGCGGGGTCTCCCCTGGGGTCATGAGCGGTGCCTCCGGATCGTGCCCGCGCGCGGCGGGGCGGCAACAGCCTGTGGAACGGCGGAAACCATACGGCTCACCCCGCCCGGTTCAGCGTCCGCAGGGCCGCCTTCAGCAGCACGCCGACCTGGGGCGAGGCGGACTCCTCCGCCTGCGGCGCCACCGCCTCGACCGCGTCGTCCGCCTCGCGGGCCGCATATCCCAGGCCGACGAGGGCGCTGTGCAGCTGCTCGCGCCAGCCGGGGGCCCCGGAGGCGCCGCCCGCGGGCCGGGTGCCGCCGGTGCCCAGCGGCTCGCCGAGGCGGTCCTTCAGCTCCAGCAGCAGCTTCTGGGCGCCCTTCTTGCCGATGCCGGGCACGGCGGTGAGGGCCTTCTCGTCCGCGGTGGAGACGGCGCGCCGCAGGGCCTCCGGGCTGTGCACGGCGAGCATCGCCTGTGCGAGCCGCGGCCCGACACCGCTGGCGGTCTGCAGCAGTTCGAAGACCTGCCGCTCGTCGTCGTCCGCGAAGCCGTAGAGCGTGAGCGAGTCCTCCCGGACGACCAGCGAGGTGGCCAGCTTGGCCTGCTGACCGACGCGCAGCTGGGCGAGGGTGCCGGGGGTGCACTGGACGGCCATGCCGACCCCGCCCACCTCGACGACGGCGGTGTCCGGGGCGAGGGCCGCGACGGGGCCCGAGACGAAGGCGATCATCGGCGCATACCTTTCAGCCGCTGGGCGGCCGGGGCCTGTTGGGCTCGCTGGGTCTGGTGGGCCTGCTGGAGGCGGTGGTGGGCGGGAGCCCGCCAGATATGGCAGATGGCCAGCGCGAGGGCGTCGGCGGCGTCGGCGGGCTTCGGCGGCGCTTCCAGCCGGAGCAGCCGGGTGACCATGGCGCCGACCTGAGCCTTCTCCGCGCGCCCCGAGCCGGTGACGGCTGCCTTGACCTCGCTGGGGGTGTGCAGCGCCACCGGCAGCCCGCGGCGCGCCGCGCAGAGCATCGCGACGGCGCTGGCCTGCGCCGTGCCCATGACCGTGCGCACGTTGTGCTGGCTGAAGACGCGCTCCACGGCGACGGCCTCGGGCCGGTGGGCCTCCAGCCACTCCTCCAGACCGCGCTCGATCTGCACCAGCCGCTCGGGGGTGTCCGTCTCGGTGCGGGTGCGCACCACACCGACCGCCACCATGGTGAGCGGACGGCCCGCGGTCCCCTCCACCACGCCGATGCCGCAGCGGGTCAGCCCGGGATCGACTCCCAGCACGCGCACCGCGGTCCTCCCTCCCCTGCCGCTGTCCTCTGTTCCCGCAGGTTATCGGGTGGCACTGACAGTGCGGCGGTCCGGCGGAGCGTGTCCGGTCCGGGCCGGGCCGCTCGCCGGCACGGGCGGCATCGCGCTGTCTCAGGCGTCGACCTTCGCCATCACATCGTCGGGGACGTCGAAGTTGGCCCAGACGTTCTGCACGTCGTCGCTGTCCTCCAGCGCGTCGATCAGCCGGAAGATCTTGCGCGCCCCGTCCTCGTCCAGCGGCACCTGCACGCTGGGCAGGAAGCTGGTCTCGGCCGAGTCGTAGTCGATGCCCGCGTCGACCAGCGCGGTGCGGACCGCGACCAGGTCGGTGGCCTCGCTGACGACCTCGAAGGACTCGCCCAGGTCGTTGACCTCCTCGGCGCCGGCGTCCAGCACCGCGCCCAGCACGTCGTCCTCGCTCAGGCCGTTCCCCGGGACGATCACCACGCCCTTGCGGTTGAAGAGGTAGGACACCGAGCCCGGGTCGGCCATCGAGCCGCCGTTGCGGGTCATGCCGACGCGCACGTCGGAGGCCGCGCGGTTGCGGTTGTCGGTGAGGCACTCGACGAGCACGGCCACGCCGTTCGGGCCGTAGCCCTCGTACATGATCGTCTCGTACTCGGCGCCGCCCGCCTCCAGGCCCGCACCGCGCTTCACCGCGCTGTCGATGTTCTTGTTGGGGACCGACTGCTTCTTCGCCTTCTGGATGGCGTCGTAGAGGGTCGGGTTTCCCTCCGGGTCGGCCCCGCCCATCCGGGCCGCGACCTCGATGTTCTTGATCAGCTTCGCGAAGAGCTTGCCGCGCTTGGCATCGATCACGGCCTTCTTGTGCTTGGTGGTAGCCCACTTAGAGTGGCCGGACACAGCCTCGCTCCTTCAAAGTCACCAACGTCGGTCAACGCGGAGATCCTACCGCCAGCGACTCAGCGTGCTGACCGCACCATCTCCGTGAACATCCCGTGCACCCGGTGGTCGCCCGTGAGCTCCGGGTGAAAGGACGTCGCCAGCAGGTTCCCCTGCCGCACGGCCACCGCGTAACCGCCGTACGTGGCCAGCGTCTCCGTACCGGCCCCGGTGGACTCCACCCAGGGCGCGCGGATGAACACGCCCTCGACGGGCCCGCCGTCCACACCCTCCAGGACGAGGGACGCCTCGAAGGACTCGTTCTGCCGTCCGAACGCGTTCCGGCGCACGATCATGTCGATGCCGCCGATGGTCTCCTGGCCGGAGCGCGGGTCCAGGATCTTGTCGGCGAGCATGATCATGCCGGCGCACGAGCCGTAGGCGGGCATCCCCGCGGCCACCCGCCGGCGGAGCGGGGCCATCAGGCCGAAGGCCACCGCGAGCTTGGAGATCGTCGTGCTCTCGCCGCCCGGGATGACGAGTCCGTCGACCGCGTCGAGCTCGTCGGCGCGGCGCACGGCGCTGGGCTCCGCGCCGGTCGCCTCAAGGGCTGCGAGGTGTTCACGGACGTCGCCCTGGAGGGCCAGTACGCCGATGGCGGGCTTCGTCGGGTGGGGCACGGTGTGCGGTCCTTCCCGGATGCCGGGCCGCCGGGCCCGGTGAGCGGTTGCGGTGAGTCGTCGGGTGGCCGCCCCCGCGCCCCCCGAGGGCACGGGGGCGGCCGGATCTGCTGTCCCCGGCGGGGCCGGAGGCCCTTACCAGCCGCGGGTCGCGTAGCGCTGGGTCTCGGGCAGGTCGTCGCAGTTGATGCCGACCATGGCCTCGCCCAGGCCGCGGGAGGCGTCCGCGACGATCTTCGGGTCGTCGAAGAACGTGGTGGCCTTGACGATGGCGGCCGCGCGCTTGGCCGGGTCGCCGGACTTGAAGATGCCGGAGCCGACGAAGACGCCCTCGGCGCCGAGCTGGCGCATCAGCGCCGCGTCGGCCGGGGTGGCGACGCCGCCCGCCGAGAACAGCACGACCGGCAGCTTGCCCGCCTCGGCGACCTCCTTGACCAGCTCGTACGGTGCGCGCAGCTCCTTGGCGGCGGCGTAGAGCTCGTTGTGGTCCAGCACGGTCAGCTTGCCGATCTCGTTCTTGATCTGACGCATATGGCGGACGGCCTCGACGACGTTGCCGGTGCCGGCCTCGCCCTTGGAGCGGATCATCGCGGCGCCCTCGGCGATCCGGCGCAGCGCCTCGCCCAGGTTGGTGGCGCCGCAGACGAACGGGGTGGTGAAGGCGAACTTGTCGCTGTGGTTGACCTCGTCGGCCGGGGTGAGGACCTCGGACTCGTCGATGTAGTCCACACCGAGGGCCTGGAGGATCTGCGCCTCGACGACGTGGCCGATCCGCGACTTGGCCATGACCGGGATGGAGACGGCGTCGATGATGCCCTCGATCATGTCCGGGTCGGACATCCGGGCCACGCCGCCGTCCTTGCGGATGTCGGCGGGCACCCGCTCCAGGGCCATGACCGCGACGGCGCCCGCGTCCTCGGCGGTCTTCGCCTGCTCCGGCGTGACGACATCCATGATCACGCCGCCCTTGAGCTGCTCGGCCATGCCGCGCTTGACGCGCGCTGTGCCGGTCGCGGGGGCCGAGCCGGAAGCGGTGCTGGCGGCGGTGCCTGTGGCGGTGGACGAAGATGACACGGTTTGACCTCGCTCGACAGGGTAAGTGCGACTATGACCATCGTAGGCCCGTTCGGTTACCGTCCCCGATCCACCCCCTCCGGGAAAAGGGCCAATTCAGGTGCTGTGGCCTGCACCGCCGGGCCACTGCCGCATCCGTGGCCCCGGACATCCCGGAGGGGCGGCCCGTCGCCGGGGCCGCGGGCGGGACCGCAGACGGAGCCGCGGGCGGGACAGCGAACGGAACAGCTGGCGGGGCCGCGGGGCCGGTCACGCCTCCCGGTCCGCGAGCGCGGGCGGCGGCTCGTCGTCCATCTCGAAGGCGAGCGGGAACGGCGCATGGCCCGCCAGCCGGAACCAGCGCACCGTGCGGTGCCTGCGCAGGGCCCGCGCGGCGCGCACCGCGTCGTTGTGGAAGCGGCGCGCCATGGGGACCCGCCGCACCGCCGCGCCCAGCTCGTCGGCCGTCTCCTCGCCGCCCGGGGCCGCCCGCACCTCCTCGACCTGGGCGCGCTCGGCGAAGACCGCGCGCAGCGCCTGGCTCAGCTCGCTCTCCGCGACCTCCCGCTGGTCCTCCTCCGCGAGCCGCGCGTCGTGCGCCGCCTGGTAGAGCACGATCGACGCCGCCGGGTCCAGCAGCCCGGCCGTGGCCAGCTCCTGGGCGATGGAAGCGCGGCGCAGCAGCTGGGCGTCGAGCGCCGCCCTGGCCGCGTCGATCCGGGCGTGCAGCCGGTCGAGCCGCCCCGCCGTCCAGCTCAGATAGACGCCGACCAGCAGCAGCGCGACGGCGATCCAGATCAGTGTGGTGACGGTGGGCATGGTGGGTACCGGATCCTCGGTCCTCAGTCGCGGGCCAGGCCGAGCCGGGCGCGCAGCCCGGTGCGCTCGTCGGGCGCCACGGACGCGGCGCCGTCGGTCACGGTCTCGTAGACGGCCAGGACGTCCGCGCCGACGGTGGACCAGTCGAAGCGGCGTACGTGCCGGGTGCCGCGCGCCCGCAGTTCGGCACGGCGCTCGGGGTCGGACAGCAGACGGACGGCGGCTGCGGCGAGCGCGTCGGCCTGCTCACCCGCGAACAGCTCGCCGGCCGCGCCGCCGTCCAGCACCTGCTCGAACGCGTCCAGGTCGGAGGCGAGCACCGGCGCTCCGGCCGACATCGCCTCGACCAGGATGATGCCGAAGCTCTCGCCGCCCGTGTTGGGCGCGACATACAGGTCGACGCTGCGCAGCAGCCGCGCCTTGTCCTCGTCGCCGACCATGCCGAGGAACTCGACGCTCTCCCGCATCTCCTGAGGCAGCGCGGCGACGGCCTCCGCCTCGTCACCGCGCCCGGCGACCAGCAGCCGGGTGCCGGGCGCC
This sequence comes from Streptomyces boncukensis, assembly GCF_011045075.1. Taxonomy (GTDB): domain Bacteria; phylum Actinomycetota; class Actinomycetes; order Streptomycetales; family Streptomycetaceae; genus Streptomyces; species Streptomyces boncukensis. Next base: position 11,921 of record NZ_JAAKZZ010000041.1, on the reverse strand, counting down.
TTCTCCAGGATCGCGGGGAGCGCCTGCATGAGCACCGGCAGCCCCTTGCGCGGCTCGTCGATGCGGCCGATGAAGCCGATGGTGCGGCCTTCCGGCCCGCCCTGCCACTCCGGGCGCGGGGCGGCGCGGGAGAAGAAGCCCACGTCGACGCCGTTCGGGATGACCACCGCGTCCCCGCCCAGGTGCTCCACCAGGGTGCGGCGCGCGTACTCGCTGACCGCGATCCGGGCGCTGATCTTCTCCAGCGCGGGCTGCAGGATCGGATAGGCGGCGACCATCGCCCGGGAGCGCGGGTTGGAGGTGTGGAAGGTGGCGACGATCGGCCCCTGGGCCGCCCAGCAGGCGAGCAGCGCCAGCGAGGGGGTGGCCGGCTCGTGGATGTGCAGGACGTCGAAGGCGCCCTCGTGCACCCAGCGGCGCACCCGCGCGGCCGACAGGAAGCCGAAGTTCAGCCGGGCCACGGAGCCGTTGTAGGGCACCGGCACGGCGCGGCCCGCGGAGACGACGTACGGCGGCAGCGGGGTGTCGTCGTCCGACGGGGCGAGGACCGACACCTCGTGACCCAGCCCGGTCAGGTGCTCTGCCAGATCCCGGACGTGGAACTGGACGCCGCCCGGCACGTCCCAGGAGTACGGGCAGACGATGCCGATCCTCATCTCCTCATCCCGATCCTTTCCGCGGCTCCAGGTCGCAGAGCCAGAACCGCTGCAGCATGTGCCAGTCCCACGGGTGCCCGGCCACGGCGGCGGCGAAGACGTCGGCCAGCTCCTGCGTCATGGTCCTGGTCCGCTCCCGCCGGTTCCCCTCCTCGGGCACCGCGATCGGCGGGTGCACCCGCGCCGTCATGACGGGGTTCGAGTCGTACCACAGGGTGACCGGCAGCAGCAGGGCGCCGGTCTGCTGGGCCAGCGCCGCGGGCCCCCCGGGCATCCGCGCGGTCTCGCCGAAGAACGTCACGTCGATCCCCGTCGACGACAGGTCGCGGTCGGCCACCAGGCAGACCAGGCCGCCGGCGCGCAGCCGCCGGGCCAGGGTCCCGAAGGCGGTGCCCCCGGTGTGCGGCAGCACCTCCATGCCCAGGGTCTCGCGGTAGGCGACGAAGCGGTCGTAGAGCGCCTCCGGCTTCAGCCGCTCCACGACGGTCGTGAAGGGCGTCTTCAGCTCGGTGGTCACCCAGGCCCCGGCGAGGTCCCAGTTGCCCATGTGCGGCAGCGCCAGCACGACGCCCCGGCCCGAGTCCAGCCCATCGGTCAGGTGGTGCACATCCTGGACGTCGATGGCGTCCATCAGCTGCCGGGGGGTGTAGGAGGGCAGCCGGAAGGACTCCAGCCAGTAGCGCGTGTACGAGCGCATGCCGGCCCGCGAGAGGCGCCGCAGCCGGGCCTCGGAGGCGCCCGGCACCACGCGCGCCAGATTGGCCTCCAGACGCCGCACACCCGCGCCTCGGCGCCGCCACGCGGCGTCTGCGGCGCTCCGCCCCAGCGCCGTGACGGCGGGCTGGGGGAGCCGCTTCACGCCGGCCCAGCCCGCCTGGTACAGCCCGGCCGTCAGCCGGTCCCCGGCGGCGCTCACGCGGTCCTGCCCTCGGCCGCGGCCCCCGACTCGCTCCCGGCGCCGCCGTCGCCGGCACTGTCGGCACCGCCGTCGCCACCGGCGCCGCCGTCCTGGTTCCCGGGCCCCGGCTCGGCGTCGGCCTCGGCGGCCTCGCGGCGCACGGTCACCACCCGCTGCCCCAGCGTCACCGCGCTGCCCGCTGCGACCACCCACAGGGCCAGCGGCAGCAGCACCCCGATGTGCGGCACGCCGAAGGTCCTCTCGAACCCGGCGAAGCCCGCGAGCACCAGCGTGATCACCAGCCGCTCGGCCCGCTCCACCAGCCCGTTCACCTTGACGGGCAGTCCGATGCTCTCGCCGCGCGCCTTGGTGTACGAGACGACCTGGCCGCTGGCCAGGCAGAACAGGGTGACCGCGCACAGCACGGGGTCGTCGCCCCGCCCCGCGTACCACATCGCGATCCCGCCGAACACGGCCGCGTCGGCCACCCGGTCGAGGGTGGAGTCCAGGAAGGCGCCCCAGCGGCTGGAGCGGCCCAACTGGCGCGCCATGGTGCCGTCGACGAGGTCCGAGAAGACGAACAGGGTGATGACCACCGTGCCCCAGAAGAACTCGCCCCGGGGGTAGAAGACCAGCGCTCCGGCCACCACGCCGCCGGTGCCGACGAGGGTGACCGCGTCAGGACTCACCCCCCGCCGGAGCAAGAACGCGGCGAACGGGGTGAGGACACGCGTGAAGAAAGCACGCGCGTACTTGTTCAGCATGGCGGTCCCGGAAAGTCGTGTACGAGCCGGATGGCGATGCGGCCACCGGCTGGCCCATCGTAGTCACGCCGTACCCCGGGGGCGCGCACGGATCGCTGTGCCGCTGCGTGATGTATGGACGCTTCCGGTCCGCGGTGGAAAGCTCGAATGAACCGCGGTTTTCGCGACCCTTCGTCCCATACAGCGTGGTCCAGCAGGTGTCAACCGGAAGGCGGACTCATGGGCGACAAGGCGAACACACACCCCGGAGCCGCCGGCAGGGCAACGGCGGCCGACCACCCCACATCGGTACGGAATGTGGTGCTGGTCGGCCACAGCGGAGCGGGAAAGACCACCCTCGTCGAGTCGCTCGCCCTCGCGTCGGGCGCCGTGAGCCGGGCCGGCCGGGTGCAGGACGGCGGATCGCTCTCCGACTACGACGAGATCGAGCACCGGCAACAGCGTTCCGTACAGCTCTCCCTCGTGCCCGTCGAGTGGAACGGCATCAAGATCAATATTCTGGACACCCCCGGATACGCCGACTTCGTCGGCGAGTTGCGGGCCGGGCTGCGGGCGGCGGACGCCGCCCTTTTCGTCGTCTCGGCCGCTGACGGGGTGGACGGCGCGACGCGCCTGGTGTGGGACGAGTGCGCGGCGGTGGGCATGCCGCGGGCGCTGGTGGTCACCCATCTCGACGCGGCGCGCTCCGACTTCGACGAGATGACGGCGCTGTGCCAGCGCGTCTTCGGGGACGACGACCCGGACGCGGTCATCCCGCTCTACCTCCCGCTGCACGGCGAGCCGGGCCCGGACGGGCACGCGCCGGTCACCGGGCTGATCGGGCTGCTCTCCCAGCGGCTGTTCGACTACTCCACCGGGCAGCGCACCGAGCGCGAGCCGGGCCCCGAGCACCGGGAGCTCATCGAGGAGGCCCGGAGCCGGCTGATCGAGGGGATCATCGCGCAGAGCGAGGACGAGTCCCTGATGGACCGCTACCTCGGCGGCGAGGAGTGCGACGTCAAGACGCTCATCACGGACCTGGAGAAGGCGGTGGCGCACGGGGTCTTCCACCCCGTGCTGGCGGCGGCGCCGCCCGCCGACGGCGCGAAGCGCGGCCTGGGCACCGTCGAGCTGCTGGAGCTGATCACCGGCGGCTTCCCCACGCCCCAGGAGCGCGACGTCCCGCCGGTCACCACGCCGCAGGGGAAGCCGTGCGCCACGCTGTCCTGCGACCCGGCGGGCCTGCTGGCCGCCGAGGTGGTCAAGACGTCCTCCGACCCGTACGTGGGCCGCCTCTCCCTGGTCCGGGTCTTCTCGGGCACCCTGCGCCCGGACGACACGGTGCATGTCTCCGGGCACGGGCTGGAGAGCCGCGGGCACGAGGATCACGATGTGGACGAGCGGGTGGGGGCGCTGTCGGCGCCGTTCGGCAAGCAGCAGCGCGCGCTGGACCGCGCCATCGCGGGCGACCTGGCGTGTGTGGCGAAGCTCAGCCGCGCGGAGACCGGCGACACGCTCTCGGCGAAGGAGGACCCGCTGCTCATGGAGCCGTGGGTGATGCCGGACCCGCTGCTGCCCGTCGCCATCCAGGCGCACAGCAAGGCGGACGAGGACAAGCTCTCGCAGGGCCTGGCCCGGCTGGTCGCCGAGGACCCGACGATGCGGCTGGAGCAGAACCAGGACACCCGCCAGCTGGTGCTGTGGTGCCTGGGCGAGGCCCATATGGACGTCGCCCTGGAGCGGCTGCGCACCCGCTACGGCGTGCGGGTGGACACGGTGCCGCACAAGGTGTCGCTGCGCGAGACCTTCGCCTCCCCGGCATCCGGGCGGGGGCGGCATGTGAAGCAGTCCGGCGGCCACGGGCAGTACGCGATCTGCGAGATCACCGTGGAGCCGCTGCCGGAGGGCTCCGGGATCGAGTTCGTCGACAAGGTGGTCGGCGGCGCGGTGCCCCGCCAGTTCATCCCGTCCGTCGAGAAGGGCGTACGCGCCCAGGCGGCCAAGGGCGTCGCCGCCGGGTACCCGCTGGTGGACGTCCGCGTGACGCTGCACGACGGCAAGGCACACTCCGTGGACTCCTCCGACGCCGCGTTCCAGACCGCGGGGTCCCTGGCGCTGCGGGAGTGCGCGGCGCAGGCGCAGCTCCACCTGCTGGAGCCGGTGGCCGAGCTGGAGGTGGTGGTGGCCGACGACTACGTCGGGGCCGTGATGAGCGATCTGTCGGGGCGCCGCGGGCGGGTGCTGGGCACCGAGCAGTCGGCGCGCGGCGGCACCCTGGTGCGGGCGCACATCCCGGAGATCGAGATCAGCCGGTACGCCGTGGACCTGCGGTCGATGTCGCACGGCACGGGCCGGTTCTCCCGGTCGTACGCGCGGCACGAGCCGATGCCCCAGCAGCAGGCCGCCAGGATCCTCGAAGAGGCGAAGAACGCCTGAGCCGGGCGGGGGGCGGCTGCCTGCGGCCAGTACGCTGGGGCAAGATGTGTGCCGACCACGGCAGTTGGGAAGCCGCTGGGTGGTCGGCAGCACATCCGTGCATGCGTCAGCACAGCCTGAAGTGGGGGCCCAGTGGCCGGACTCGATGATCTCAGCGAGCTCCTCAGCGGAGGCGCGGAAGGCGCCGAGGCGGCGTCCGACTTCAGCCCCGGCGCGCAGGTCCCGCTCTCCGGCGCCAGCGGGCAGACGGCGGCCACCCAGGCCCTGGCCTCCGCCGCCTACCGGGACGGCTCCCTGGACGCGCTGCTGGAGGCCAACTCCGAGGCGGACGTGAAGAAGCCCAAGCTGTCCCTGTTCGAGCCGAACCTGGGCGAGGCGTTCTCCCGCGCCGTCCAGGTGCGGCTGCTGGGCGGCGGCCGGGCGCCGCTCATCCAGTCCTTCGGCATCGAGCCGCAGACGGTGGTCGAGCACTGTCTGGCGGCCACCCGGGTGCGCAAGCAGCGCGACGCGCGGCTGACCGGCGTGATGGTCGTCTTCGGGCTGCTGTTCCTGCCGGGCGTGCTGCTGTGGCTGGGCGCCTTCCAGCTGCGCCGTACGATCGCGGGCTCGCTGGACAAGCGGGCCGGGGCGATCGGCACGGTGCTGCTGGTGGTCCTCGCGGGGCTCGCGGTGCTGTTCATGATCAAGGCACCGGTCAGCGGCTTCCTGGCCATCTATCTGCGCGCGATGCTGATCGCCCCGGTGATCGGCTGGCTGTGGGCCAAGCGGATCTGCGAGCGGTACGCGCAGGACCTGCGCGGGCGCTGGTCGGGTCTGCTGGGCGGCACCGGGGTGGGCGCCAAGATCCCCGAGGCGGTGCCGCAGGACCCGGGCGACGCGGGCGCCGAGCGGATCCGGCTCGGCCTGGCCAAGCTGGCGGCCGAGCAGGCCAGCAACCTCGTCTTCTACGCGGGCCCCAAGGGGATACTGGGCATGGGCACCCGCTGGGGCAGCTGGCAGCTCGCCGAGGAGCTGGTCCCGGCGAACCCGGATGAGGAGATCAACCCGTTCCGCAGCTGGGACGTCGTCCGCGCCATCCACGACCAGCTGCGGATGCTGGAGCGCGGCCCGCTGCACACCGGCGGCTTCCCCCGGCCGTCCATACGGCACTGGATCGTCTCCCCCGTCGGCGAGAAGGCCAAGGCGGTCAAGCGCCCGGACGGCGAGGAGGTCGAGGGCTACCGGATGAAGCAGTTCGAGGTGGAGCGGATCTGCAACGAGCAGCAGTTCGGCAGCGGCAACCGGCACTACCTCGGCACCCAGTTCGTCCTCTGGGACGGCCAGCTGGTCATCACGCTGCTGATCACCGTGACCGTGCTGCACCACACCCTGCGTATCGAGGTCACCGGGCACGCGCTCGGCCCCATCCACCCGCTGTTCACCAGCGGCCCCTCGCCGAAGACCAAGCAGGTCTCCAAGAGCGTGAAGTTCTGGGAGACGAAGACGGTCAACCTCCCGCTTGTGGAGGCCCGGGAAGTCGTGCGGCTGGCCGCACGCGCCCCCTTCACCTGGTTCCCGCCGGTGCTGGACTTCCTCGGCGGCAAGCTCGCGCTGCCCGAGCCGTTCGGGCTGCGGCACGCGTGGGCGGACAAGCCGTGGCGGCACCGGTTCATGGCGGACGACGCGCTGCGCACCGCGACGCCCGTGCTGCGCGTCGTGCACGCGGCGGCGCTCCGGGTGCTGGAGGAGAACGGCTGCGACGTGGACCAGTTCGGCAAGCGCTCCCTCGCGCTCAGCGGCCAGGTCCAGGCGGCGGCCCCCACGCAGGCGGACGTCTACAACGCGTAGCGCGGACGCACCCCGCGTCGCCTCACCCCCGTCGCCTCACCACGCCTCGGCGAGCATCGCCCGGGTGTCGGCGAGGAGCTGGGGCAGCACCTTGGTGTGGCCGATGACGGGCATGAAGTTGGTGTCGCCGCCCCAGCGCGGCACGACGTGCTGATGCAGATGAGCGGCGATACCGGCCCCCGCGACGGCGCCCTGGTTCATGCCGATGTTGAAGCCGTGCGCCCCGGAGACCTTGCGCAGCACGGTCATGGCCCGCTTGGTGAACGCGGCCAGCTCCGCCGTCTCCTCGTCGGTCAGCTCGGTGTAGTCGGCGACGTGCCGGAAGGGCACCGTCATCAGATGGCCGCCGTTGTACGGATACAGGTTGAGGACGGCGTAGACCCGGCGGCCGCGCGCGAGCACCAGCCCGTCCTCGTCGGACTTGGCCGGGATGGAGCAGAACGGGCAGCCTTCGTCGGAGCCGGGCCCGGTCGGCTTGTTCTCGCCCTGGATGTACGCCATGCGGTGCGGGGTCCACAGGCGCTGGAACGCGTCGGGCGTCCCCACTCCGATCTGCTGCTCCGGCTCGCTCGTCATGCGCCCCAGCATATGGGCCGCGCGGCGCCGGACACGACGAGGGGCGGCCGGGGACACGCCCCCGGCCGCCCCCGCGCGGCAGGCCCTGTCGCCTCCGGTCACACCTGGATACGGCGCTCCACGGCGTCGGCGATCTCGCGGATGGCGTCCTCCCGCGGGATCCCGTTCTTCTGCGAGCCGTCCCGGTAGCGGAAGGAGACCGCGCCGCTCGCGATGTCCTCGTCACCGGCGATGACCATGAACGGCACCTTGCTCTTCTGGGCGTTGCGGATCTTCTTCTGCATCCGGTCGGAGGAGGAGTCGACCTCCATCCGCAGCCCCGCCGCCTTCGCGGCGCCCGCGAACTCCTCCAGATACGGAACGTGGTCGTCGCCGATCGGGATGCCGACCGCCTGCACCGGCGCCAGCCACGCCGGGAAGGCACCGGCGTAGTGCTCCAGCAGCACCGCGAAGAACCGCTCGATCGAGCCGAAGAGGGCCCGGTGGATCAGCACGGGCCGCTGCCGCGAGCCGTCGGCCGCGGTGTACTCCATGTCGAACAGCTCGGGCATGTTGAAGTCGAGCTGGATGGTCGACATCTGCCAGGTGCGGCCGATCGCGTCGCGCGCCTGCACGGAGATCTTCGGCCCGTAGAAGGCGGCGCCGCCCGGGTCGGGCGTCAGCGGCAGCCCCTGCTTCTCGGCCGCCTGCCGCAGCACCTCGGTGGACTCTTCCCAGACCTCGTCCGAGCCGACGAACTTCTCCGGGTCCTTGGTGGACAGCTCCAGGTAGAAGTCCTCCAGGCCGTAGTCGCGCAGCAGGTTCAGCACGAAGGTGAGCAGCGAGTCCAGCTCGTGCGGCATCTGCTCCTTGGTGCAGTAGATGTGCGAGTCGTCCTGGGTGAAGCCGCGGGCCCGGGTGAGGCCGTGCACCACGCCGGACTTCTCGTAGCGGTAGACCGTGCCGAACTCGAACAGCCGCAGCGGCAGTTCGCGGTACGAGCGGCCCCGCGCCCCGTAGATCAGGTGGTGCATGGGGCAGTTCATGGGCTTGAGGTAGTAGTCCACGCCCTCGTCGAGCTGCATGGGCGGGTACATCCCGTCGGCGTACCAGTCCAGGTGGCCGGACTTCTCGAACAGCTTCGCCTTGGTGGCGTGCGGGGTGTAGACGAACTCGTAGTCCGCCTCCTCGTGCCGCTTGCGCGAGTAGTCCTCCATGACCCGGCGGACGATGCCGCCCTTGGGGTGGAAGACCGCCAGCCCTGAGCCGATCTCCTCCGGGATGGAGAAGAGGTCCAGCTCGGTGCCGAGCTTGCGGTGGTCGCGCTTCTCGGCCTCGGCGAGGAAGTCCAGATGCGCCTTCAGCTCCTCCTTGGAGGGCCAGGCGGTGCCGTAGATCCGCTGGAGCTGCGGGTTCTTCTCGCTGCCCCGCCAGTACGCCGCCGCCGAGCGCATCAGCTTGAAGACCGGGATCGCCCGGGTGCTCGGCAGGTGCGGGCCCCGGCACAGGTCCTTCCAGCACAGCTCGCCGGTCTTCGGGTCGAGGTTGTCGTAGATGGTCAGCTCGCCGCCGCCGACCTCGGCCGAGGCGCCGTCCGCGGCGTCCTCCGCGCTGCCCTTGAGGCCGATCAGCTCCAGCTTGTACGGCTCGCCGGCCAGCTCCTCTCGCGCGTCCCCCTCGGTGGTGACCCGGCGGGAGAAGCGCTGCCCCTGCTTCTGGATCTGCTGCATCTTCTTCTCGATGCGCTTGAGGTCCTCGGGGGTGAAGGGCTCGGCGACGTCGAAGTCGTAGTAGAAGCCGTCCTTGATGGGCGGGCCGATGCCGAGCTTGGCCTCCGGGTACAGCTCCTGCACGGCCTGCGCCATGACGTGCGCGGCGGAGTGCCGCAGGATGTCCAGGCCGTCGTCGCTGCGGATGTCGACGGGCTCCACCACCTCGCCGTCGGCCGGCTCGTACGCGAGGTCCCTGAGCTCTCCGCCGACCCGCGCTGCGACGACGGAGCGCTCGCCTTCGAAGAGAGCGGCGGCCGTCGTGCCCGTCGTCACCACGCGCTCTTCCCGCTCGGAATCGCGTTGGATGATCACACGGACATCTGACACCGGTCTCTCCTGACTCTCGGGTGGGGTACGCGGCCGCTGACCGCGCGCCTCGCATCGTACCGAGCCGGAGGGCCGGACCGCGAAACGGTTACGGTCCGCCTCGCGACCCTCCCGGAGACCGTCAGCGCCGCAGGTCGCGGCCGAAGCCGTCGAGCCCGGCGTACAGGGACTTCAGCAGCCGCTCCCGGACGTCCTCCGGCACCGGCACCGGTGCGACGCCGTGCGCTCCGGAGAGCCGCCGGAAGCCCCCCTTGCTCTCCAGCGTCCCGGCGAGCCGCAGCGGCACCCCGGCGAGGTGCGCGTGGACGGCCGTCCGGTACTCCGGCTCGTCGAGCCGCGCCCGCAGTTGCGCCACCTCGGCCCCCGCCAGGACCCGCAGCCGCACGGAGCCGGGACCGCCGGGCCCGGCGCGGCGCAGCCGCAGCACGGTGCCGGTCACCTGGACGGGGACGGAGGGCTCCCGGCGTACGTAGTGGCGCCCGGCCTGCTCCAGCGCGGGCAGGTCGCCGGGGGTGAAGACGACGGGCGCGGGCGGGTCGGGGCAGCCGCGGGGCGCGCCCGCCGCGCGCGACCAGCGCACCCAGACCCGTACGCCCTCGGTTCCGCGCACGAGCTGGTGCACCGCGTCGGTCAGCTCCTGACACACACCGCGCTCCACAGCGGCGTCGAACGCCTCCAGGCAGCCGGTTGCCCGGTAGCGCCGCGCGGCCTCCGCCGCGGCGCCCAGGGCCGTGCTGAGGGTGGCGGCCAGCCGCCGTCCGCCGTCGTCCCCGGCGGGGACCCGCGCGGTCAGCCGCCGCCCGCCCGGCTCGCCGTCCGGCTCCTCCTCCCACTCCGCCCGTCCGACGGTCTCCTCCGCGTGCCGCTCGAACCGCGCGCCGTGGAACCCGGCGCGCTGGCGCGCGGCCAGCGCCCCCGCACGCAGCATGGCCCGCGCCGCGCCGTCCAGCTTCTGCCGGGCGCGCCAGGACGCGGTGCGGTTGCTCAGGGGCAGTTCGCGGCCCCAGTGGATCTCGTCGCCGCCGCCTCGCATCACGACTCCGTGTCCGCGCCGTCCTCCTGCCAGCTCTCCTCACCGTGTGAACAGGGCGGCAAACTGCCGTGGTTGACCGTGCACGGAGTGCGGTATCACCCGCTGAGGACGACAGGTCACGCGCTGCCTTCTGGAGCGGGGAGCAGGCCGATGACGCTCTGGTACGAATCGCCGCTCGCGGCGTTCGCCCTCCGGTCCCGGCGGTCCGGTCCGCCCGGGTCCCGTGGCGACGCGGCGCTGGACCGGATCGCCGCTGCCGCCCTGGTGACGCAGCAGGCCCCGGGGGCGCCTCCCACGGCGCGGCGCTGGGTGGTGCCCGCGGGACACCGCCGGGCGGCGGCCCTGGATGTCCAGGCCCGCGCGCTGGCGGCCCAGGAGTCGGCGGGCACGCCGCTGGTGGTGCCGAACGCGCCGTACGATCTGACGCTGCTGGACCGCGAGTTGGACCGGGAGCACGGTGCCCGGCTCGCGGACTACCTCGGGGGCGCCTCGCTGTGCGTGCTGGATCCCGTGGTGCTGGACCGGCGGCTGGACCGGGCCCGCCACTGCCGGACGCTCCCCGAGCTGTGCCGGCGCTACGGCGTGCCGCCCCCCGAGGACGGCGGCGGGGAGGTGACGGCGGCGTGCGCCGCGCTGGCGGTCGTACGCGCGCTGGGCCGCCACCACGCGCCGCGGCTCTCCGCCGTCTCGCCCGCGGAGCTGCACACGCTGCAGGCGGTCTGGTACGCGGCCCAAGCCCGGGGCCTCGCCGCCTGGTTCGCCCGCGAGGGCTCCGAGCGCCCCGTCGACCCGGCCTGGCCCCTGCGGCCCCGGCCGCCAGGGCCGCAGGGCCCGGCGGATATGGCCGGGTAGCGGCCGCCGCTCGCGGCGCGGCGCGGTTCGCGGGTGCCGACGCGGGCCGGGCGCGCGGTGCCCCGCGCACACGGCGGAGGCGGAGCGCCCTCACGCTGTCCGTGAACGCACTCCGCCTCCGGTGCTGTGGGCGATACTGGGTTCGAACCAGTGACCTCTTCGGTGTGAACGAAGCGCTCTCCCACTGAGCTAATCGCCCCCTGCGGCGCTCGGCGCCGCGGCACGTGCAGAACCATACAGGGCGGCTCAGCGTTCATCCAAACCGTTTCCCAGGTACCGTCGCAGACCGCGCAGACCGCCGCGCATCATCAGCCTGTGGTTGGCGCGGAAGAACGGGCGTCCGGGCACCGCCAGCAGCCGCATCAGCGGCCTGCGCACCTCGACGCCCTGTTCGTACAGCGCGACGGTGCCGGGCCCGTGCGCGCGTACCGTCCAGCGCGCCCAGCCCTCCAGGTCGCCGCTCATCCGGATCTCCAGCACCCGGGCCGCCGGGTCCCGGCGCACCGCCCGTGCGCTGACGGCCAGTTCGTAGGGGAGGGCCGAGCGGAACCGGGCGAGGCCGGAGGTGTCGTCGAGGCGGGTGACCGTGCGCACCTGCGGCCACCACCGGGGGTACTCCTCGGCGCGTTCCAGCACGGCGTAGACCCGCGCCGGGGGCGCCGACAGCGCCCACTCCGTGCGGAAGCGGTAGTCGCACCAGCCCATGGCGCCCCCTTCCGACGGGTCCACAGCCCCATGGAATCAGCGAACCACGGAAGAAGCATCAAAAAGGCCCGGAATCGCTTGATTCCGGGCCCTGCGCGCCTCGGGGGCGGGTGCGGG
>NZ_JAAKZZ010000419.1 GCF_011045075.1 Streptomyces boncukensis | reverse complement strand
GGCATGGGGGTCTGAGGGGCCCGGGGGGTCCGGGAGGTCCGAGGGGCCCGGGACGTCCGGGGAGTCCGGCGCCGCCGTGGCGCCGGAGGAACTGGACGGGCTGGTACGGGCGGTGGGCTTCTGCATGCAACCGCGGATCTATCCGCAGCTGCGGCCGGAGGTGGAGCGGTTTCTCGCCGCCCGGCTGGACGGCGCGGGCGGCAGCGGAAGCGGAGGCGGGGAGGTGCGGCGCTACTTCAAGCGGCGCCGCCTCACCTCGCTGGCCCTTCCGGGGTCCGTGCCCCGGCAGTTCGCCTTCGTGCCGCGCAACCCCGCCGTGCGGCGAGTGGCGCGCCGCGCCCGCGCCCTGAAGCGGGCGACCCTGGGGTAAGGCGCCCCGCAAGGGCGGGGGCGACCTGGGTCGCATTTCCGCACATACGTACTCCGCCGTCCGGCGGAGTACATCCGGCACCGTGGGGCGATGTGGCGCGCAGGGCCGCCACGAGACGCTGGGAGCGCCCGGGAGGAACCGGGCGGCGGGGTAACCAACGGGGGATGCCGGAGGCCGCACACGGGGGTCGGCACGGCGGTGGCGACCGTCCGGGGACACGGGCCCGGACGGCCGCGTCATCCGCGCCGCAGCAGTGTGGCCTCCACTCCGGCGGTCACGGCGGCGAGCCCCTCCTCGAACCTGGCGGGGTAGTCCGCGAACAGGTCGGTGCTCACCTGGGCCGCGAGCGGGTGCTCGGGGGCGAGTCGTGCGACGCGGTCCACGATGTCGTAACCGGGTGCCCGTTCGTCCGGCATCGGGTGGACGGCCTGCTCCTCGGTGACGAAGCCCATGGTGAAGGTGTAGCCGAGGAAGAGGGCGCGGGCGGCGGCGCCGGGGGTGAAGCCGGCGTCCGTCATGAGGCGCAGCTGCTCCTCCTGGCGTGCCGCGTGCGCGACGCTGGTCAGCCGGGTGCCGCCGAAGACCTTGGCGCCGTCGCGGTAGCGCAGCAGCGCGCGGCGCAGCAGCCGGAACGACTCCCGGTACCAGTCCTGCCAGGGGGCGCCGGGCTCCGGGTGCCCGGCGCTCTCGTCCAGTTGGCGCTGGATGGCGGTGGCCATCTCGTCCAGCAGGGCCTGCTTGCCGGCGAAGTGCCAGTAGAGCGCGGGCGCCTGGACGTGCAGCTCCTGGGCGAGCCGTCGCAGGGTGAGCCCTTCGAGCCCGACCTCGTTCAGCAGCCGCAGCGCGGTGTCCACCACCTGCGCGCGGTCCAGGCGTGTCGCCACCGCACTCCTCCCTGTCCCTTTCCTCCGTGTCTCCGCTTGACAGTTTAACGCCGTTAAGCGCACCCTCGGCGCATGACATCACTTAACAGCGTTAAAGAGCAGCACGGGGAGCACGGAGAGCACGGGGATTGCGGCGTCCTGATCGCGGGCGCCGGGCCCACCGGGCTGACGCTCGCCTGCGAGCTGGCGCGGCGCGGCGTGCGCGTCCGCCTGGTCGAGCGCTCCGACGGGCTCTTCCCCGGCTCGCGCGGGAAGGGCATCCAGCCGCGCACCCTGGAGGTCTTCGACGACCTGGGGATCGTGGACGCGGTGCTGCGCGACGGCAGTCCGTACCCGCCCATGCTGCGCTGGAAGGACGGCCGGCCCGGGGACGAGTTCGACCTGGTCCAGCGGGGCGGCCCGCGCCCCGGCGCGCCCTACGGCGAGCCGTGGATGCTGCCCCAGTGGCGCACCCAGGAGCTGCTGTACGAGCGGCTGCGCGAGCTGGGCGGCGAGGTGGAGTTCGGCAGGGAGCTCACCGGAGTCACCCAGGACGCGCAGGGCGTCACCGCCCACTTCGCCGCCGGGGGGCCGGAGCCGTCCGTGCGGGCCCGCTATCTGGTCGCCGCGGACGGCGGGCGCAGCAGTGTGCGGTCCGCGCTCGGCATCCCGATGAACGGCGAGACCCTCTCCGCCGAGCCGACGCGCATCGCGGACGTCCGCGTCGCCGGGCTGGACCGGGAGCGCTGGCACGTGTGGGAGCAGCCGGAGGGCGCGATGCTCGCGCTGTGCCCGCTGCCGAGCACGGACGCCTTCCAGCTGATCGCGCAGCGCGCGTCCGCCGACGCCGATATCCCCGGACTCGTCGCCGCCCGCACCCACCTGGCGGCCGACCAGGTCAAGGAGGTGCTGTACGCCTCGCAGTTCCGCGCGAACGCGGCGCTGGCCGACCGGTTCCGCGAGGGCCGTGTCTTCCTGGCGGGCGACGCGGCGCACATCCACTCCCCCGCGGGCGGCCAGGGACTCAACACGAGCGTGCAGGACGCCTACAACCTCGGCTGGAAGCTGGCCCGGGTGCTGCACGGCGGCGCCGACGCGGCGCTCCTGGAGACGTACGAGGCGGAGCGCGCCCCGCTCGCCGCCGCGATGCTGGGCCTGAGCACCCGGCTGCACCGCGGCTTCTGGGCGCGGCGCGAGCCGGAGACCCACCAGCTGGACCTCGCCTACCGCGACAGCCCGCTCTCCCCCGTAGCGTCCGCGTCCCCGGGCGGAGCGCTGCGGCCGGGCGACCGCGCGCCGGACGCGCCGTGCGGCGCGGGGCGGCTCTTCGACGTCTTCCGCGGCCCGCACTTCACCCTGCTGGCCCTGGGCGGCGCGGCGCCGCCCGCCGAGCTGTCCGCCGCGCCCTCCGAGCGGCCGCAGGGCGGACCCGAGGTGCGGGTGCACACCCTCCGGGCGGCGGACGGCTACGCCTCCCCCGCGCTCTACCTCGTCCGCCCGGACGGCTATCTGGCGGTGGTGACGACGGACCCGGCGGACGTCACCGGGTGGCTGCGGGACCACTGACCGCGCGCCCCTCTGGTTACCGACCGGTTTCGCCCGGCGTGCGGATCGTGGACAGTGGACAGTGACCACAGGAGGTGCCCGTGTCCACTGATCTCGGTCCCACCGCCGTCAGCACCGCCGGGCTCGCAGCGCAGGCGGCGGCGCTCGCCTCCGGAGAGGTGTCGTCCCGCGCCCTGACCGAGCGCGCGCTCGATCGGATCGCCGCGGCCCAGCCGACGCTCAACGCCTTCCGCGTGGTCCGCGACCAGGCCGCGCCGGCCGAGGCGGAGGCCGCGGACCGGGCGCTGGAGCGCGGCGAGCGGCGGCCGCTGCTCGGGGTGCCGGTCGCCGTCAAGGACGACACGGACGTCGCGGGCGAGCCCACGGCGTTCGGCTGCGCCGGGGACTTCCCGCGCAAGACGGCGGACGCGGAGGCCGTGCGCAGGCTGCGCGCCGCCGGAGCGGTCGTCGTCGGCAAGACGAACAGTCCGGAGCTGGGGCAGTGGCCGTTCACCGAGGGCCGCGCCTTCGGCGTCACCCGCAACCCCTGGAACCCCGACTACACCCCCGGCGGCTCGTCCGGCGGCGCGGCGGCTGCCGTGGCGGCCGGGCTGGTCCCGGCGGCCCTGGGCTCGGACGGCGCGGGCTCGGTCCGCATCCCCGCCGCCTGGACCGGGCTGATCGGCGTGAAGCCGCAGCGCGGGCGGATCTCCACCTGGCCGGACCCGGAGGCGTTCAACGGGATCACCGTGTTCGGCACGCTGACCCGCACGGTGCGGGACGCCGCGCTGCTGCTGGAGGCGGTCGGCGGCAACGCGCCCGGCGATCTGCACCGGCCGCCGTACGTCGACGTACGCGCCGCCGTCGGGCGCGACCCCGGGCGGCTGCGGATCGCGCTGTCCACGCGGATGGCCTTCACCGCGACCCCGAAGCGGCTCCATCCGGTCGTGGAGTCGGCGGTGCGGCGGGTGGCGGACCGGCTCGCGGCGCTGGGGCACGCGGTGGAGGAGGCCGACCCGAGCTACGGCCCGATCGGGCTCACCTTCGTCCCGCGGGCCACCAGCGGCCTCCGGGAGTGGGCCGCCCGGGTGCCCGACCCGGAGCTGCTGGACCCCCGCACCCGGCAGGCGGTGCGCACCGGGCGGCTGCTGGGCGGCCCGGTGCTGCACGCGGCACGTGCCGCGGAGGGGCCGCTGCGCCGGTACGTCGGGCGGATCTTCCGGCGCTACGACGTGGTGCTGGCGCCCACCACCGCGACCCCGCCGCCCCGCGTCGGCGCGCTGGCCGAGCTGTCGGGCTGGCGGACGGACCGCACGATGATCGCGCACTGCCCGTACGCCTGGCCCTGGAACGTGCTGGGCTGGCCCGGGGTCAGCGTCCCGGCGGGCATGGCGGCGCCGGCTCCGGGGGCGCGCCCGCTGCCGCTGGGCGCGCAGCTGCTCGGGCCCGCCGACAGCGAGCCGCTGCTCCTCTCGCTGGCGGCCCAGCTGGAGGCGGACCAGCGCTGGTCCGAGCGCTGGCCGGAGACCCCCGGGATGTGACTGTCAGTGGGGTCTGTCACGAAGTCAACTGTGCAGCTTCGGCACGTATGCCCCAGCCCAGGAGTGACTCCCGTTTCGGGAGCCCCGAAGGGGCGCGGGGAACTGCGCGCCCAGCTACATCGCACCGGCACTCCGCAGCGCGCGGGAAGGGGCAGCCCCTGCCCGTGCTTCGCGGTCTGCGGCCGCGTATCGGCTGGGCGCGCAGTTCCCCGCGCCCCTGACGGGGCCTCGACGCGGGCCCGCGCGGGGCGCGGGGCTCCCTAGAACGCGTCGGTGGGCACGTAGCGGCCCCACACCTCGCGCAGCGCATCGCAGACCTCGCCGACGGTCGCCCGCGCCCGCAGGGCGTCCTTCATGGGGTAGAGGACGTTCTCCTCGTCCCCCGAGGCGGCCTTGCGCAGCGCCTCCAGCGCGGCCTCCACCGCCGCGCCGTCCCGCTCGGCACGCAGCTTCGCGAGCCGCTCGGCCTGCTGCTGCTCGATCGCGGGGTCGACGGTGAGCGGCTCGTACGGCTCCTCCTCGGCCATCTGGTAGCGGTTGACGCCGACCACGACGCGCTCGCCGCTGTCCGTCTCCTGGGCGATGGCGTACGCGCTGCGCTCGATCTCGCTCTTCTGGAAGCCCTGCTCGATCGCGGTCACGGCCCCGCCGCGCTCCTCGACCTGGCGCATCAGCTCGACGGCCGCCGCCTCCACATCGTCTGTCATGGACTCGACGACATAGGACCCCGCGAAGGGGTCCACCGTCGCCGTCACGTCCGTCTCGTAGGCGAGCACCTGCTGGGTGCGCAGCGCCAGCCGCGCCGACTTGTCGGTGGGCAGCGCGATGGCCTCGTCGTAGGAGTTGGTGTGCAGCGACTGGGTGCCGCCGAGCACCGCGCCGAGCGCCTGGACGGTGACCCGCGCCAGGTTCACCTCCGGCTGCTGCGCCGTCAGCGCCACTCCGGCCGTCTGCGTGTGGAAGCGCAGCATCTGCGACTTGGGGTTCTTCGCGCCGAACTCCTCGCGCATCACCCGGGCCCAGATCCGGCGCGCCGCACGGAACTTGGCGACCTCCTCCAGCAGCGTCGTGCGGGAGACGAAGAAGAAGGACAGCCGGGGCGCGAAGTCGTCCACGTCCATCCCGGCCGCGACGGCGGTGCGCACGTACTCCACGCCGTCCGCCAGGGTGAACGCGATCTCCTGCGCGGGCGTCGCGCCCGCCTCCGCCATGTGGTAGCCGGAGATGGAGATGGTGTTCCACTTGGGGATCTCCGCCCGGCAGTACTTGAAGATGTCGGCGATCAGCCGCAGCGACGGCTTCGGCGGGAAGATGTACGTGCCCCGCGCGATGTACTCCTTGAGGACGTCGTTCTGGATCGTCCCGGTGAGCCGCGAGGGGTCCACCCCCTGCTCCTCGGCGACCAGTTGGTAGAGCAGGAGCAGCAGCGCGGCCGGGGCGTTGATCGTCATCGACGTCGAGACCTCGCCCAGCGGGATGCCGCCGAAGAGCACCCGCATGTCCTCGATCGAGTCGATGGCGACGCCCACCTTGCCGACCTCGCCGCTCGCGAGCGGCGCGTCGCTGTCGTGCCCCATCTGGGTGGGCAGGTCGAACGCGACGGACAGCCCCATGGTGCCGTTCTCGATCAGCTGCTTGTAGCGCGCGTTGGACTCGACGGCGGTGCCGAACCCCGCGTACTGCCGCATCGTCCAGGGGCGCCCGGTGTACATCGTCGGGTAGACGCCCCGGGTGAAGGGGTAGGCGCCGGGCTCGCCGAGCTTCTCGGAGGCGGACCAGGCGCGCAGCGCGTCCGGCCCGTAGACCGGCTCGATGGGCTGCCCGGATTCGGAGTGGCGTGCCATGGTCTGGATCCTCCGTGCGTCTGCGTGCTTCTTCGGGCGTCTCGGTTGCGTGCGGCCGTACGGCAGGGTCACGGGTGTCCGGCCCCCCGTATCGGCACGGACTGTAGCGAGCAGCCTGCGAGAGGTGGGGGTGCGGCCCCTGGGACCTTCCTCACAGCTTCCCCTGGGGGACGGCCGGTTCGCGAGCCGCCCGGGTGGGCAGTGATGGGTCCGTAGATCCTAAGGGAGTCTCCAGGGGATGCGGATGACTGGGAGAGTGAAGGCACCGGGAACAGCCGCGGAACCGGGGCACGCCCGCCGCCGGACGCACCGCGCGGGCGCGGCCGGCGCGGCGCTGCTGCTCGGGGCGGGTGCGGCCGTCGGCTGCACGGCCGAGGGCACGCCCGGGGGCACCCGCGCGGCGCCGGACGAGGTCTCCCGGGCCCCGCAGCGCCTGCCGGACTACAGACCCTCGTACATACCCCCGCCC
>NZ_JAAKZZ010000418.1 GCF_011045075.1 Streptomyces boncukensis | reverse complement strand
ACAGGTGTAGGCGGGGGCGAAGCGGGCCCAGTCCAGGTCGGTGACGGTCAGCAGGGTCTCGTCGTGGTCCAGGGCCTGGCCGAGCGCGACGAGCGCGAGCCGCGGGGACATGAGGCGCAGACCGCGCCGGCCGAGGAGCTCGGTCGCGGCGGCGTCGGCCATGCCGCCG
Source organism: Streptomyces boncukensis (assembly GCF_011045075.1). GTDB lineage: Bacteria > Actinomycetota > Actinomycetes > Streptomycetales > Streptomycetaceae > Streptomyces > Streptomyces boncukensis. The sequence goes on along the minus strand of NZ_JAAKZZ010000418.1, from coordinate 6,494 downwards.
TCGGCCCAGCCGCCCCAGGACACCGAGGTGGCGGTCCGTCCGCGCCGGCGGCGCCGCACGGCGAGCGCGTCGAGATACGCGTTCGCCGCCGCGTAGCCGGCCTGGCCCGCGCCGCCCCAGATGGCGGCGCCGGAGGAGAACAGGACGAAGGCTTCGAGGCCGTCGCCGAGGAGTTCGTCCAGGTGCCGCGCGCCGTCGACCTTGGCGGCGACCACCTGGGCGAGCTCGTCGGCCGAGGTGTGCAGGACCGGGGTGGACTGGGCCGTCCCCGCGGCGTGGACGACGGTGGTGACGGGCGGGCCGTCGTCGAGCGCCGCGAGCAGGGACCGCAGCGCCTCGCGGTCGCTCACATCGCAGGGCTCGACGAGGACCTGGGCTCCGGCCGCCGTCAGCTCCGCCGCCAGCTCCGCCGCGCCGGGAGCCTGCGGGCCGCTGCGGCTGGCCAGGACGATGCGGGGCGCGCCCCGCGCGGCCAGCCAGCGGGCGACGTGCGCGCCGAGGGCGCCGGTGCCGCCGGTGACCAGCGCTGTGCCGGTCGGCCGCCACGGGGCGGTACGCGGCGCGTCGCCGAGGGGCGCGTGGACCAGGCGGCGGGCGAAGACCCCGGCGGGGCGCACCGCGACTTGGTCTTCGCCGTCTTCGCCGTCCAGGCCGGCCAGGACGCCCGCCAGGCGGTCCGCGGCCCGCTCGTCGAGCTCGGCCGGGAGGTCCACGAGGCCGCCCCAGCGGGCGGGCAGCTCCAGCCCGGTGACGAGCCCGAGGCCCCACAGCCCGGCCTGGTCCGCGTCGGGCGCGGGGTCGGCCGCGCCGACGGTGACGGCGCCGCGGGTGGCCAGCCACAGGGGCGCGGCCACGTCGAGGGCCTCGGAGGACCGGACCAGCGCGAGCGTGGCGGCGAGGCCGGTCGCGACGCCGCCGGGGCCGGGCCGGGTGTCGAGGCCGAGCAGGGACAGCACCCCCGCCACGCGGCCGCCCGCCGGGCCGGGTCCGGCGCCGGCCGCGGCCTCCGCCAGAGCGTCCTGGAGCCCGCCGGACAGGCTGTCGCCGTGCGGGTCGCCGTCGGCCGGCGCCACCGTCAGCACCCGGGCGGCACCCCGCTCGGCCAGCGCCCGGACGCACTGGCGAGCGATGTCGTCGGGGTCGTGGGCCGGGGCGACGAGCAGCCAGGTGCCGGACAGGGCCGGCTCCGGCAGGCGGGCCCTGCGGCGCCACTGGATCCGGTAGCGCCAGCCGTCCACGGTGGACCGGTCGCCGCGCCGGGAACGCCAGGCCGACAGGACGGGCCAGGCGGCAGCGGCGCTGTCCAGCAGCTCGCGCTGCTGCGGGTCGGAGACGTCGAGCGCGTCGGCGAGGGACTGCGAGTCGCCGTCCGCGACCGCGGCCCAGAACCGCTCGTCGGCCGGGTCGGCGGCGTCGGAGCCGGCCGGCGCGGCGGGGGCCGCCGGCTCCAGCCAGTACCGCCGGCGCTGGAAGGCGTATCCGGGCAGCTCGGGGAGTTCGTCGGACGCGCCCTGCGGGGGCAGGACGGTGTCCCAGTCGGGGGCGAGGCCGCGGGCGAACGCCGTCGCCAGCGCCCCGCGGAAGCGGTCCGGGCCGCCGCTTTCGCGGCGCAGCGTCGTGACCACGACCGCGTCCTCGGCGCCGGCGGCGTCGGCGAGGTCCTCGATGTTGGAGGTCAGGGACGGATGCGGGCTGGGCTCGACGAACGCGCGGAAGCCGTCGCGCAGCATGGCGGTGACCGTCGCGGCGAACTGCACCGGCCGGCGCATGTTGCGGTACCAGTGCTCGGAGTCCAGGGCAGCGCCGTCGACGGGGCCGCCGTCGACGGTCGAGTAGAGCGGGATGGCCGCGGGCCGGGGCGTGATCCCGGACAGCGCGGCGAGCGCCTCGTCGCGGAGCTTGTCGATCTCGGGCGAGTGCGCGGTGCCGGTGATGCTGATCCGGCGGGCGGCGATCTGGTCGGCGGCCAGCGCCGCTGCGAGTTCGTCGACCGCCTCCGGGTCGCCGGACAGCACGGTGGCCCGGGGGCCGTTGACGGCGGCGAGGTGCAGCCGCCCCGGCCACCGCGCCATCCGCTCGGTGAGCTCTTCGACGGGCAGGGTGACCGTCAGCACCGCCCCGTCGCTGCGCGCGTCGGCGAGCAGCCGGCTGCGCACGACGACGGTCTTCGCGGCGTCCGGGAGGGTCAGGGCTCCGGCGACGTGGGCCGCTGCGATCTCGCCCTGCGAGTGCCCGACGACGGCCTCCGGCACGATCCCGTGCGCGCGCCACAGCGCGGTGAGGGACACCATCATCGCGAACAGGGCCGGCTGGACGACGTCGACCCGGTCCAGCGGCGGGGCGCCCTCGACGCCGCGCAGCACGTCCTCGACCGACCAGCCGGCGTGCTCCGCGATCGCCTCCGAGCACTCGCGCAGCGCGTCGCGGAAGGCAGGGGCGCTCCGCAGCAGGCCGTCGGCCATCCCGGGCCACTGCGAGCCCTGCCCGGGGAAGACGAACGCGACCGGGCCGCCGGCCGCGGCGGCGCCCCGGACCAGCCCCTTGACACCGCGGGCGCCGGCGAGGCCGTCGAGCTGGCCGAGGTACTGCTCAGGCCCGGGGCCCAGCAGCACGGCCCGGTGGCGGAACGCGGTCCGGCCGGTGGCCAGCGCGCGGGCGACCAGCGGGACGGCCTGCGGCGCCGCCAGGTCGGGCCGCTCCTCCAGGTGCGCGCGCAGCCGCGCCGCCTGGGCGCGCAGCGCCGCCTCGGTCCGGCCGGACAGCACCCACGGCAGCGGTGCGTCGGCGACCGCCGGTGCGGGCGGCGGCTCGGCGGCCGCCGGCCGCGGCGGTTCCGCCGGGGGCTCTTCGAGGACGACGTGGGCGTTGGTGCCGCTCATGCCGAACGACGACACGCCGGCGCGCCGCGCGACGCCGCCGCGCGGCCACGGCACCGGCTCGGTGAGCAGCCGCATCGACCCGGACGACCAGTCCACGTGCGGGGTCGGTCCGTCGACGTGCAGGGTCGCCGGGAGCACCTCCCGGCGCAGGGCCTGGACCATCTTGATGACGCCCGCGACACCGGCGGCGCACTGGGTGTGGCCGATGTTGGACTTGACCGAGCCGAGCCACAGCGGGCGCTCCGCGGGCCGCTCCCGGCCGTAGGTGGCCAGCAGGGCCTGCCCTTCGATCGGGTCGCCGAGCGCGGTGCCGGTGCCGTGTGCCTCGACGGCGTCGACCTCGTGCGCTTCCAGCCCCGCGCTGTCCAGGGCCTGGCGGATCACGCGCTGCTGGGCCCGGCCGCTCGGCGCTGTGAGGCCGTTGCTGGCGCCGTCGTGGTTGACGGCGGATCCGCGCAGCACCGCCAGCACCCGGTGGCCGTTGCGCCGCGCGTCGGAGAGCCGCTCGGTCAGCAGCACCCCGGCGCCCTCGCCCCAGCCGGTGCCGTCGGCCCCGGCGGAGAAGACCTTGCACCGGCCGTCGGCGGCGACGGCGCCGCTGTGGCTGCCCTCGGTGAACATGCTCGGCGTGGTCATGACCGTGGCACCGCCGGCCAGCGCCAGCGAGCACTCGCCGCGGCGCAGCGCCTCGGCCGCCATGTGCAGGGCCACCAGCGAGGAGGAGCAGGCCGTGTCGACCGTGAGCGTCGGCCCCTCCAGACCGAGTACATAGGCGATCCGGCCGGAGATGACGCTGGTCGACGTGCCCAGCAGCAGGTGCGGGCCGGTCCCCTCGGGGATGTCGAGCGGGCCGGCGCCGTAGCCGGTCGTCGCCGCGCCGACGAAGACGCCGGTGGGGCTGTCGGCGAGCGAGCCGGGGGCGATCCCGGCGTGCTCGACCGCCTCCCAGGCGGTCTCCAGCAGCAGCCGCTGCTGCGGGTCCATGGCCAGCGCCTCACGGGGGCCGATGCCGAAGAAGGCGGCGTCGAAGTCGGCCATGCCGTCGACGAACCCGCCCTCGAAGGTGCGTCCGTGGCCGGCCTCCGCGCCGTCGGCGCTGCCGGTGCCGTCGGCGCTGTCGGCTGCGTAGATGGCGTCGAGCTGCCAGCTCCGGTCGGTCGGGAAGGGCGCGATGGCGTCGACACCGTCGCTGACGATCCGCCACAGCTCGTCGGGGGTGTTGGCGGAGCCGGGCAGCCGGCAGCTCATCCCGATGATCGCGATCGGCTCGTCGGCGGCGGGCGCGGGCACGTCCGCCGCCGACGGGGGAGTGACGGCGTCCGCACGGTCGCCGACCACGGCCCTGCCGAGCATGTCGGCGAGCTGACGGGCGGTCGGGTGGTCGAAGACCAGCGTGGCCGACAGCCGCAGCCCGGTGGCCGCGGCCAGCCGGTTGCGCAGCTCGACGGCGGTCAGCGAGTCGAAGCCGAGCTCCTTGAACGTCCGGTCGGCCTCGACCGCCTGCGGCCCGGGGAAGCCGAGCACCGCGGCGGCGGCGGAACGGACCAGGTCCAGCAGGAACCGCGCACGGTCCTGGGGGCTGAGCGCGGCGAGCCGGTCCGCCGAGGCGGCGCCCTCGGCCGGGGCGGCGTCGCGCGCCGACCGGCGCGCACCGGCGCGGACCAGGCCGGTCAGCGCAGGCGGCAGCGATCCGGCGGCGGTCAGGGCCGCGGTGTCCAGCCCGGTCGGCACGAGGGCCGGGTACGGCGCGGCCAGCGCGGCGTCGAGCAGGGCGAGTCCGTGGTCGACGGCCAGGGGCGGGAAGCCGGAGCGGGCGATGCGTTCGCGATCCGCCGGGGTGAGCCGGGCCGCCATGCCCGCGGTGCCGTCCCAGGCGCCCCAGGCCAGCGACAGGCCGGGCCGGCCGGTGGCGTGCCGGTGCTGGGCCAGGGCGTCGAGGACGGCGTTGGCCGCGGCGTAGTTGCCCTGGCCCGCTGCGCCGAGCGTCCCGGCGACGGAGGAGAACAGCACGAAGGCCGCGAGGTCGTGGTGCCTGGTCAGGTCGTGCAGGTGGAGCGCGGCGTCGGTCTTGGGCCGCAGGACGGTGTCGAGCCGCTGTGGCGTCAGGGCCGCGACGGTGCCGTCGTCGAGCACGCCCGCCGTGTGGAAGACGGCGGTCAGCGGATGGGCGGCCGGGATCGCGTCGAGCACGGCGGCGAGGGTGTCGCGGTCGGCGGCGTCGCCGGCCAGGATCTCGACCTCGGCGCCCAGCGCGGTCAGTTCGGCGGTCAGCTCCCGGGCGCCGGCGGCGTCCGGTCCGCTCCGGCTGAGCAGGAGGAGACGGCCGGCGCCGTGGGCGGTGACGAGATGCCGCGCGAGGACCGCGCCCAGGCCGCCGGTGCCGCCGGTGACCAGGACCGTGCCGGAGGGGTCGAGGGCCCGCGGGACGGTGAGGACGACCTTGCCGATGTGGCGGGCCTGGCTGACGTGGCGGAACGCGTCCGGCGCCTGCCGCAGGTCGAAGGCCCGCACCGGCGGCAGCCGCAGCGCGCCGGACCGGAAGCGGGCCAGCAGCTCGGCCAGGATCTGCCCGATGCGCTGCGGGCCCGCCTCCCACAGGTCGAAGGACTGGTAGCGCACACCGGGATGTGCTGCGGCGACCTCCCCGGCGTCGCGGAGGTCGGTCTTGCCCATCTCGACGAACCGGCCGCCGCGCGGCAGGAGCCGCAGCGAGGCGTCGACGAACTCCCCGGCGAGCGCGTCGAGGACGACGTCCACGCCGCGCCCGGCGGTGGCGGCGGCGAAGCGCTCCTCGAAGTCCAGGTCCCGCGAGGAGGCGAGGTGGTCCTCGGCAACGCCCATGGCGCGCACGGCGTCCCCCTTGCCGGGGCCGGCCGTGGCGAAGACGTCGGCGCCGAGGTGCCGGGCGAGCTGGACGGCGGCGGTGCCGACACCGCCGGCGGCGGCGTGCACGAGGACCGCCTCACCGGCCTGGAGCCCGCCCAGGTCGACCAGGCCGTAGTACGCGGTGGCGTAGGCGATCGGCACCGCGGCGGCCTCCGCGAACGTCCACTCGGACGGCATCGGGGCGAGCAGCCGGTGATCGGTCACCGCGACCGGGCCGAACGCGCCGGGACACAGCCCCAGGACCCGATCGCCGGGCGCGAGGCCGTCGACCTCCGGGCCGGTCTCCAGGACGATGCCGGCCGCCTCGCCGCCCAGCACGACCTCGCCCGGGTACATGCCGAGCGCGTACAGGACGTCGCGGAAGTTCAGCCCCGCGGCCCGCACGGCGATGCGCACCTGCCCCGGGCCGAGCGGCTGCTCCGGGTCCGCCGGGGCGAGCCGGAGGCTGTCCAGCGTGCCGGGCTGCGGGGTCTCCAGCCGCCAGGCCGCAGCCCCCGCCGGGACGGGCAGCCCTGCCGGGTGCGCGGCCCGCACCAGCCGGGCGGCGAACGGCTCCCCGCCCCGCACGGCGATCTGCGGCTCGCCGGCGTCGATCGCGGCCGCGATCGACGCCCAGGGCACACCGTCGTCGTCGGTGTCCGCCAGCAGGAAGCGGCCGGGCTCCTCGGACTGCGCGGCCCGGACCAGACCCCACACCGCGGCGGCGGCCGGGTCGGGGGGCCGGTCGCC
>NZ_JAAKZZ010000417.1 GCF_011045075.1 Streptomyces boncukensis | reverse complement strand
CGCCAGGGGACGGGGGCCTCCGGGGCGTGCGGGGGGTCCGCGGGCCCCGTGCGTACGTAGACGTTCCCGTGGACCACGCCGCTCTGCACGGCCGGTCCCCGCACGTCTCCGGACACCTCGTTGCGCCCGCCGTCCTGCTGCCCCCGCACCTGCCCCCCTCCGCGCGGCGTACGCCCCGCGCCTGACACCCATCATTTCCGCACATGTGATCCCTAGCCGTACACGTGCGCGTGACATGGCTCTCCCGGTACCAGGGAGAGCGCGGCCGCCGCGCCTCAGGTCGCGTACGCCATCGCAACCGGTGAGAGGAGGGGATCCGGATGCTCGCGGGGCTCCTTGGCTGGTCCTGGCAGTGAGGGCCGGTTGACGGCCCGCCGTTGAGCGGGCTCCGGGGCTCCCGGGAAGCACCCGCCCGGGAGCCCTCCGCTGTGCTCACCAGCACAGCGGCAGCGCCTTCACGCCGTGGATGAAGTTGGAGACCAGGCGCCGCACCGCGCCGTCCGGGCCCGTCACGCGCGTGTACGGCGGCAGCACCCGCGCCGCCTCCTCGTACAGCACCCGCAGCTGCAGCCGCGCGAAGTGGGCGCCCAGACAGACGTGCGGGCCCTCGCCGAAGGCGAGATGGGGCTGGGGGTCGCGGGTGAGGTCCAGCGTGTGCGGCTCGCGGAAGACGCGCTCGTCGAAGTTCGCGGAGGCGTGGAAGACGACGACCTTGTCGCCCGCGCGGATCGGCCGTCCCGCCAGCTCCACGTCCCGCACGGCAGTACGGCGGAAGGTGAGCACCGGGGTGTGCCAGCGCAGCAGCTCCTCCACGGCGCGCCGCACCCGCTCCGTGTCGCCGTGCTCCACCCGTTCGCACAGTTCGCGCTGGAGGTCCGGATGGTCGGCCAGGGCGAGCAGGCCGCCCGGCGCCGCGCTGCGCACCGTGTCGTTGCCCGCGACCGTCAGCAGGAAGAAGAACATCTCCAGCTCGGCACCGGTCAGTTCGTGCGCGAGCGCGGTCAGCACGTCGTCGGCGGGCCGCTCGCGCTTGTGCGCGGCCAGGGAGCGCGCGTAGTCGAACATCTCGCCGAGCATCGCGGGCGAGCGGGGGTTGGCGGGGCGGCCGTCGGGCCCCGGGACGGTGACGGCCTGTTCGGGGTCCTGGTAGCCGATGATCCGCTCGGTCCAGCGCAGCAGCAGGCCGCGGTCGCCCGCCGGGACACCGAGCAGGTCGGCGAGGTTGAGCAGCGCGTAGTCGTCCGTGACGGCCTCGACGATGTCGACACGGCCGCGCTGCCGCCCCTCCTCGCGGGCCGCCGTGAGCAACCGCCGCGCCCGCGCCCGTACGTCCGCCTCGAACCGCTCCACCCGGCGCGGGGTGAACGCGCGGCTGACGAGCGTGCGCAGCCGGTTGTGCGCGGGCGGGTCCTGGTTGAGCATCATCCGCCGGATGAACGGCAGGTCCTCCGGGTCGGGGTCGCGGATCTGGGTCGCGCCCGTGTACGAGGAGAAGGCGTCCGGCGAGCGCAGCACCCGCAGCACGTCCGCGTGCCGGGTCACCGCCCAGAAGCCGGGTCCGGGCGGCCAGCCGAGCACCTCGTACTCGCGCTGCCAGGCGACCGGGTGCGCGTCGCGCAGCGTGCGGAACGCGGCGTGCGGCAGTCCGGCAGCGTAGATCCGGGGATCGAAGACGTCGGGGACGCCGGGCACACCAGGGACGCCGGGGACGCCGGGGACGGCACCGTGCCCGCCCGGGTCCGCACCCGTGCCCGGGTCCTCACTCGTCCGCACGCAGGAAGTCCTCCATCGCGCGGACGAGTTCGAGTGGGGTCTCGTCGGCGGGATAGTGCCCCGCGCACGGCAGCTCGACGAGTTCGGCGCGCGGATACCACGCCAGCCAGGTCGCGCGCATGGCCTCGGCGTTCAGCTCCGGGTCGTGCGCGCCGACCACCACCCGCACGGGCAGCTCCGCGCCCTCCACCTGGTCATGGAAGTCCTCGTCGGCCCAGGAGCCGAACCAGGCGCGGAACGCCTTCGGGGCGCTGCACCGGGCGGACTCGCGCACCATCCCGTCCAGCCAGGCGGCCGGAAGGCGGTTCCCGGTGGTGATGTCGATGATCGCCCTGCGGTTGTCCGGCCGCTCGTCGGCGTGCGCGAAGAGATCGCGCGTCTCCTCGTTGAACTGGAGCGCCCCGGCGGGCACCGGCGCGATGCCCACCATCCGGCGCACCCGCTCGGGCGCCACGGTCAGCACCCGCTGGATCACCTTGCCGCCCATGGAGTGGCCGACCAGCGAGAACCGCTCCCAGCCGAGCGAGTCGGCGAGCGCGAGCAGATCGGCCGCCGCCTCGCTGGTGGTGAACTCCCCCGCGGTGTCGCGCAGCTCTCCATAGCCGCGCAGATCCGGGAACACGTAGCTGAACGCGGTACGGTCCAGCGCGTCCAGTACGCCCGCGTACGCCCCGCGGTCGGCAAACCAGCCGTGCACGGCGATCACACGGTGCGGGCCCTCGCCGACCCGGACGTGCGGCAGTACGAGCGGAGCCATGAGCCACCTCCCCACCGGGCAGGGCCTCCGTGCCCCGCCCGCGAGCCTCACAGTGCCGCCGCCCCCGCGCACGCCGCAAGACCGCGTGCGGCCGTCACGACGATCGCCCCGGCGATCGCCCCGGCGGCTCGCCCCGGCGATCGCCCCAGTGGCCGTCCCGGCGCGCCCGGCGGCTCGCCCCGGCCCAGCCCAGGACCGCGGGGCCGTCGACAAGCACGATGCGCGGTCGGCGGACTCAGACGCCGAACGTCACCGAGACCGGGGCGTGGTCGCTCCAGCGTTCGGCGTGGCTGGCGGCCCGCTCCACCTCGGCCTTCACCGCGCGGCGCGCGAGACCCTCGGTTGTGCACACCAGGTCGATCCGCCAGCCGGTGTCGTTGTCGAAGGCGCGGCCCCGGTAGGACCACCACGAGTACGGCCCTCCGACATCCGGGTGCAGGGCGCGCACCACGTCCGCGTAGCCCCCGTCCGCCGGGTCGAAGACCCGGGAGAGCCAGTCGCGCTCCTCCGGGAGGAAGCCCGCGTTCTTCCGGTTGGCGCGCCAGTTCTTCAGGTCGGCCTCGGTGTGCGCGATGTTCCAGTCGCCGCACACGGCCACCTCGCGGCCGTCCGCCGCCGCCTTCTCGCGCAGCTCGCGCAGATACGGCAGGAAGGCGGCCATGAAGCGCTCCTTCTCGTCCTGCCGCTCCGTGCCGACCTCCCCGGAGGGCAGATAGAGGCTGGCGACGGTCAGCCCGCCCGGCAGGTCGGCCTCCACGTACCGCCCCGACTCCGCGAACTCGGCCGCGCCGAACCCCACCCGCACCCGCTCCGGCTCGGCCCGGGTGAGGAGCGCCACACCGGCGCGGCCCTTGGCCTCGGACGGGGCCCATACGGCGTACCGGCCGTCCGGCTCGCGGACCGCGTCGGGGAGCTGGTGCGGCTCGGCGCGGACCTCCTGGAGGCAGACCACGTCCGCGTCGCCGGCCGCCAGCCACTCCACGTAGCCCTTCTTGGCGGCGGCCCGCAGCCCGTTGACATTGACGGTCGTCACCTTGGTCACAGCTTGCTCCATTTGCTCTACTCGCTCCGCAGGCAACCCTGCCACAGGGCCCGCTGTGCCCGACCTCACACGGCGGGCCCGGGATGGGGCCAGGAAGCCCTCATACGATGCGCAGCATGCAGATCGTGCCCGTGCCCTTCGACCATCCCGACGCGCTGAAGCTCAACGAGATCGTGCTGGAGGAGTACGCCGTCCGCTACGGCGACCCCGAGGGGGACGCCACGCCCCTGGACCCGAGGATGTTCGCCTCGCCGCGCGGCCTGTATCTGATGGCGTACGACGCACAGTCCCGCCCGGTGGCCACGGGCGGCTGGCGCTCGATGGACGGCGGCGAGGAGAACTACGCGGACGGCGACGCCGAGATCAAGCGGATGTTCGTGGTGCGTCAGGCGCGGGGGCAGGGACTGGCCCGCCGCATACTCGCCCTGCTGGAGGAGGACGCCCGCCAGGCGGGCCGCGTCCGCATGGTGCTGGAGACCGGCATAGAGCAGCCGGAGGCGATAGCCCTCTACACCTCCTCCGGCTACGAGCCCGCCGCCGAGAAGTTCGGCTACTACCGGCACCACCAGGAGAGCCGCTGCTTCACCAAACGGCTGTGACCGGCACCATCCCGTGACCGGCACCCACCCGTGACCGGCACCCGCCCCGTCACCCGGCGGCGCGCGCCGCCTCGGCCGCCTCCGCCAGCCCCTGCTCCTCCACGGAGACGGCCCGCACCGCGGCGGAGCCCTCCGTGAGGAGCGCGGTCAGCGTGCGGCCGGGCGGCAGCTCCACGCAGAGCGCGGTCCCCTCGGCGCGCAGGACCGCCACCACCTGCTCCCACAGGACGGGCAGCGCGACGGAGCCCGCGAGGTCGTCGAAGACGGCGTTGGTGTCGGCCCGCAGACAGCGCCCGAGGGTGCCGCTGACGTACGGCAGGGCCTGCGGGCGGCGCTTGACGGTGGCCAGGTGCTGGGCGAGCCGGATGGCGAGGTCCGGCGGCGGCTCCTCGGCGCGCTCCAGGAGCTCGGCGCGGAGCCGTACGGCGCGCAGGGCCTCCTCGAAGGTGAGCACCCCGGAGGCGACGGCCGCGGCGTACCCTCCCAGCCCGTGTCCGGCGACGCAGGAGGGCCGCACGGCCTCGTCCTCCATCAGCGCCCGTGCGCCCGCGACGCCGGCCGTGAGGAGTGCGACGTCCCGTGCGACCTGGGAGTTCTCCAGCGCCTCTGCGGTGTCCAGCTCCGCGATGCCGCCCGGGTGCCCCCACTCGGCTTCGGCGAGCACGGTCGCGGAGGCCGCGGTGTCCGGCAGCCGGTGCAGCATGCCGGGGCGCTGCGCGCCCTGCCCGGGGAAGAGAAAGGCGATGCTCATGCGCTCATCCTGACCCACGTTACGCGCGCGCAGCACCCGTACGCGGCGCGGGGAAGATGCCCGGTGCGCCGACAGCCCGCAAGGTGGGCGTATGACGGAAAACATCCTCCTGTGCGACTTCACCCGCCGGGGCCGCGACGCGGCCGCGCAGGCCCTCGCCGACCTCGGCACCGCCCACGACCGGCACGAGCTCAAGCTGCGCGAGGCCCGGGTGATCGCGCGGGACGCGGACGGCGACGTCGAGGTCCCGGCGGACGTGGACCACACCGGCACCGCTCCCGGGTTCGCGGTGGGCGGGCTGGTCGGCGCGCTGGTCGGGCTGCTGGGCGGCCCGGTCGGCGCCCTCATCGGCTTCGGCGCCGGCGGGCTGCTGGGCGGCAGCCAGGACGCCCGGCGCGCGGCCACCGCCAACGCGGCCCTGGAGGAGCTGACGGACGAGGTGCCGCCGGGCAGCACGGTGCTGGTCGCCGAGGTCGGCGAGACGTCACCGGAGGCGGCCGACCGGATCCTCGGCCCCGGCGTGCACCGCTACGACGCGAAGCGGCTGCGCAGAGAGCTGGAGGCCGCCCTGTCGGCCCCGGACGCCGACGGGAACGCGCACGGGCAGGACGACGGCTTCGGCCAGTAGCACGGTGTTCACCGTGTCGCCCGGACGGCGGCACGCCGCGCGACCGCCGCACGCGCCGCCGCTGCCACATGGTGCAGCCGAACAGCCCGTCACCCCGGGTCCCCGGCCGGGCCCACCACCGGCCGCCAGGTGCACACGCGCACGACCTCCACGCCAGGGGTGCGGTAGTAGGGGTCGGCGGCCAGCAGGCGGTCGAGCTCCGCGCGGTCGCCGGGGAAGACGAGCAGCGCTCCGGAGTCGTCGTCCCAGGGCCCGGCGGCCAGCAGCCGCCCCTCGGCGTGCAGCCGGGCGAGGATCTCGCGGTGCGCGGCGCGGGCGGCGAGCCGCTCCGGGGTGCGGCTGAAGGCGAGTTCGAGTATCTGCATGGCCGCGACGTTAGGCTCAGGACATGGCCGGGTCTGTATCAGCCGATACATCAGCGGATACGGCGGCTTCCGCCGGGGCGGCCGGAGCGGCCGCGTGGCGTGAGCTGCGCCGGGTCCCCCTGCTGGCCGCCGTTCCGGACGAGCGGCTGCGCACCCTGTGGGACGTGTCGGTGGGCCGCAGCGCACCGGCGGGAGCGGTGCTGCGGCGCGCGGGCGAGCCCGCCACACATCTGCTGGTGCTGCTGCGCGGCAGTGTGGCGGCCGGCCAGGACACCGGCGCGGGGCGGATGGTGCGCTTCGGCGAGTGGGCCGGACCCTGCGCGCTGGACAAGACCGCGGTGTTCGACGGCAGCGGCCACAGCGCCACTCTCACCGCGCTGTCGGACTGCGCGGTGCGCTTCGTACCGCGCGCGTACGTGCTGGCGCTGACCGACGACGTGCCGCAGGCGCGGCGGCACGTGCTGCGGACGCTCGCCGCCCAGGTGCGCGCCGGGCGGGCGGAGTTCACCTGCCGGTCGACACTGTCCACCGAGGCCCGGCTGGCGCTGTGGCTGCTGGAGGCGGCGGGGGACGGCGGGCGCGTACCGCTGCCCACCCATCAGGCGCTGGCCGAACGGCTGGGCGTCACCCGGGTGACGGTGAGCCGCACTCTGGGCAGGCTGCGCGCGCAGGGGCTGCTGTCCGCCGGCCGCCGCGAGGCCACACTCCTGGCCCCCGAACTGCTCGCCCTGCGCGCCCGCGGCGAGCGCCCCGCCGAACCGCCCCCCGTCCTG
>NZ_JAAKZZ010000416.1 GCF_011045075.1 Streptomyces boncukensis | reverse complement strand
CTTGCTCGGTCAGCTCTACCACTGCCTGCACAACCGGCAGCTCTTCGACGAGCATCACGCATTCACCTCCTTCTCAGCAGCTCCAGCCGCCGCAGCTTGACTTCTTAGGCACGTGAGATGTCTCTCATGCCACAGAGCAGAGCGTCGATCGCGCAGTGCGGGGCATCAGTGGAAACATTCTCGCCCGCTCGACGCGAGTGTGACTATGGAGAGTGAACCGGTGGCGCCGCCACCACGGCCTCGTGGCCGACCGGAGGAAGGCCATCTTGCGGCGGATCCGGTCGAGGTCGGCTGTGGGGGTGGATCTGCTGCTCACGGACAAGGGCGCCGTCTCCGCGGTGGCCGCATGGGTGCGCAGCCAGGGCGGGGACCGCCAGGAGCGCGCCGACCACCCCCGGGCTGCCCCTGCCGCTCGCCATCGCCGTAGTGCCCGAGGGACTCCTCCCACTCCCTCGTCGCCGGGGACGGCCTCGTCCGGACAGGCGGCCTTGTCGGGCGGTGCGCGGGGGCAGGCCGCTGATGACGGCGTCGGTGACGAACACCCTGCCTGGCTGCGTCGGCGTGCGCCCTCCTTAACAAGGTCAAGAAGGCGATAACCTGGGGGAATGCTCCCCCAAGTGATGGCGACCCGCTATGTCACGCCGCTGCGTGAGGGCGGTTCGCTCCCCGGCATCGTCGAGGCCGACGACCTGGGGACCTACGTCATGAAGTTCACCGGCGCCGGACAGGGCCCGAAGACGCTCGTCGCCGAGGTCGTCTGCGGGCAGCTCGCCCGGCGGCTCGGGCTGCGGGTTCCGGACCTGGTGCGGATGTGGCTCGACCCGGTGATCGGCAAGGGCGAGCCGGACGAGGAGGTGCAGGAGCTGCTGAAGGCGAGCGGCGGGCTCAACCTCGGTATGGACTATCTGCCGGGCTCCATCGGGTTCGATCCGCTCGCGTACGCGGTGAGCGCGGCGGAGGCCGGGCGCGTGGTGTGGTTCGACGCGCTGGTGAACAACGTCGACCGCTCCTGGCGCAACCCCAACCTGCTGGTCTGGCACGGCGACCTGTGGCTCATCGACCACGGCGCCACCCTGATCTGGCACCACAGCTGGCGCTCGGCCGAGGCGGCCGCCGCCAAGCCGTACGACGCCTCCGACCACGCCCTGGCCCCCTTCCACCCCGACCTCGACGCCGCGGCTGCCGAGCTGGCGCCGCAGGTCACCGAGAAGCTGCTCGCCGAGTGCCTGGCCGACGTGCCCGACGCGTGGCTGGACGGGGAGCCGGGTTTCGCGGGCCCGGACGCGGTGCGTGCCGCGTATGCCGACGTGCTGGCGGCACGGGCCCGTACGCTCCATGAACGGATCACCCTCGGACCGCCGACCCCCGACCGGCCCTCCCAGGCGCCCGGCTGGCTGACGGGGAAGGACGGGGATGCCCGGTGAAGCGGAGTCAGTCACGGCACGCGGCGCGCGGTATGCGCAACGGGCTCGACGTCTTCGAGTACGCGCTGCTGCGCGTCGTCCCGCACGTCGAGCGCGGCGAGCTGATCAACGCGGGCGTCATCGTCTACTGCCGCGCCCGCTCGTTCCTGGCCGCGCGCACCCATCTGGACGAGAACCGGCTGTACGCGCTGGACCCCACCGCCGATGTGACGGGCGTGCGCGCGGCGCTCACCGCGATCGAGGGCGTGTGCACCGTCGGCAGCCGGGCCGGGCAGGCGGCGGGGGACGAGGCGGGGCGCCGGTTCCGCTGGCTCGTCGCACCGCGCAGCACCGTCGTCCAGCCGGGCCCGGTGCACACCGGGCTGACGGCGGACCCGGCCGCCGAGGCGGAGCGGCTGCTCGACCTGCTGGTCCGTTGACAGCGGAGGGCCTGCCCCATAGCGTCCCCCTGTCGAAGGTACTAAGCGGTTGCTCACCCCATTCAGGCGAGGAGAACCACCATGTCCAGCACCGAGCAGCGCGTCGCGGTCGTCACGGGAGCGGCCCGCGGTATCGGCGCCGCCACCGCCGTCCGGCTGGCGGCCGAGGGCCACCCCGTGGCCGTACTCGACCTCGACGAGGCGGCCTGCGGCGCGACCGTGGAGCAGATCGCGGAGCGCGGCGGCCGGGCCCTCGCCGTCGGCTGCGACGTCTCCGACTCGGCGCAGGTCAACCGGGCGGTGGAGCGGATCGCCGCCGAGCTCGGCCCGCCTGCGGTGCTCGTCAACAACGCCGGGGTGCTCCGCGACAACCTGCTGTTCAAGATGAGCGACGACGACTGGGACACGGTGCTGGGCGTGCATCTGCGCGGCGCCTTCCTGATGTCCCGCGCCTGCCAGGCGCACATGGTCGACGCCGGCTGGGGCCGTATCGTCAACCTCTCCTCGTCCTCGGCGCTGGGCAACCGCGGCCAGGTCAACTACGCGGCGGCCAAGGCCGGGATGCAGGGCTTCACCAAGACCCTCGCCAAGGAGCTGGGCAAGTTCGGCATCACCGCCAACGCCGTCGCGCCCGGCTTCATCGCCACCGACATGACCGCCGCCACCGCCGAGCGGGTCGGCATGGGCTTCGAGGACTTCAAGACCGCCGCCGCCGGCCAGATCCCGGTCCAGCGGGTGGGGGAGCCCGGCGACATCGCACACGCGGTCGCCTTCTTCGTCAGCGAGGGGGCCGGCTTCGTCTCCGGCCAGGTGCTGTACGTGGCGGGCGGCCCGCTCAACTGACCGCGGACGAGGAGAGGGAGCGGGATGACGGAGCGAGAGCAGCAGGGGCGCGCGCCGCTGACCGGGCGGGTCGCGCTGGTCACCGGCGGCAGCCGGGGCATCGGCTACGCCATCGCGGAGGCGTTCGTCGCGCGCGGCGACCGGGTGTGCGTCACGGGCCGGAACGAGGACGCGCTCAAGGAGGCCGTCGAGCGGCTGGGCCCGGACCGGGCGATGGGCGTCGCGGGCAAGGCGCACGACGCCGAACACCAGGCGGTGGCGGTCGAGCGGGTGATGGCGGCGTACGGCCGGATCGACCACCTGGTCAACAACGCCGGGACGAACCCCGTGGCCGGCCCGCTGGCCGAGCTGGACCTCGGCGTCGTCCGCAAGGTCTACGAGACCAATGTGATCTCGGCGCTCGGCTTCGCGCAGCGCGTCTGGGCGGCCTGGCAGCGGGAGAACGGCGGATCCATCGTGAATATGGCCTCCATCGCCGGACTCTCGGCCTCCCCGTTCGTCGGCGCGTACGGCATGAGCAAGGCCGCGATGGTCAATCTGACCCAGCAGCTCGCACACGAGTTCGCCCCTGTGGTGCGGGTCAACGCGCTGGCCCCCGCGGTGGTGAAGACGAAGTTCGCCGCCGCGCTGTACGAGGGCTACGAGGAGGAGGCCGCGGCGCGCTATCCGCTGGGGCGACTCGGCGTTCCTGAGGACATCGGTGGCGCCGCCGCGTTCCTCGCCTCGGACGAGGCGCGCTGGATCACCGGCCAGACCCTGGTGGTGGACGGCGGCCTGTTCCTCAACGCGGGCACCTGACGCCCGGCGCCCGGGTGCGCCCGAGCGTACCCGGGTGTCCGCTCCGTGTTCCGCACGCGCTTGCTGGGGTACTGTCGGACCCCGCCTCGCGGCCCCGGGCCCGTGCGAGGCGCCGGTGTGCGCAGGGGGAGGACGCACACATCCACCGCGCACACCTCGATCAGCGACGCAGGTCTCGCCGACCCAGGAGTGCGTACGTGTTCGACAGAAGCGTTTCCGCGCGGCTCGTGGCCGCGTTACTGCCCCTGGCGGCGCTCGCCCCCGCGTGCAGCGCCCTGCCGGGGAAGAGCGGGGGAGCGGAGCGCTCCCTCGTGGTCGGGACCACCAGCGCCCCCAGCGCCCTGGACCCGGCCGCCGCCTGGGACGGTTCCTGGGAGCTGTTCCGGAACATCTACCAGACGCTGCTGACCGTCCCGAACCCGGGCAGCCCGCCGAAGCCGGACGCGGCCGAGCGCTGCCGCTTCACCGACGGCGACAGCCGCGTCTACCGCTGCCGGCTGCGCGAGGGGCTCACCTTCACCAGCGGGAACGCGGTCACGGCCCGCGCGGTGAAGTACGCCCTCGACCGCACCGTGGCGATCGACTCCAAGGCGGGGCCGGCGTCGCTGCTGGCCTCCCTCGACCGGGTGGAGGTGCAGGGGGAGCGCACCCTCGTCTTCCACCTCAAGGAGCCCGACGCGACCTTCCCGTACGTCCTCACCACCCCCGCGGCCTCGCTGGTCGACCCCGCGGCGTACCCGGGCACCCGGGTGCGGTCGCAACCCGGCGCCGTCGGCTCCGGGCCCTACCGCCTGGCGGGCTACGCGCACGGGGAGCGGGCCCGGCTGGTGCGGAACCCGGACTACCGGGGCGCCGCCGAGATCAAGAACGACAGCGTCACCATCCGCTACTTCTCCCGGTCCTCCCGGATGGCCGCCGCCCTCCGAAACGGGCGGATCGACCTCGTCTACCGCGGGCTGACGCAGCCGCAGATCACCGCCTTCCAGGCGGCCAGGTCCGAGTCGGAGCACGGCGTCGAGCTGCACGAGATGACCGGTTCCGAGATCCACTACCTCGTCTTCAACCCCCGGGACCGCGCCGTGCGCGACCCCGCCGTGCGCGAGGCCGTCGCCCGGGTGATCGACCGCAAGGCGCTGGTCCGCAGGGTGTACGCGGGCACTGCCGAGCCGCTCTACTCCATGGTGCCGACCGGCATCGCGGGTCACACCAACGCCTTCTACAACAAGTACGGCGAGCCCGACCCGGACCGGGCGCGCGCCGTTCTCGCCCGCGCCGGGATCCGGCAGAAGGTGAAGCTCACCCTCTGGTACGCCGACGACCGCTACGGCGAGGCGGCCGCACGGGAGTTCGCCGAGATCAGGCGGCAGCTCAACGCCTCGGGGCTGTTCGACACCACGGTGCGGGGCCGCGACTGGAGCACGTTCCAGGCCGGGTTCCTGCGCGGCGCTTACCCGGTGTTCGGCCGCGGCTGGTCGGCCGACTTCCCCGACGCCGACAACTACCTGACGCCGTTCGTCGGCGCGCAGAACGCCATGGGCACGCCGTATGTGAACCGCGAGATCACCGAGCGGCTGCTGCCGCGCTCGCGGGAGATGAGCGACCGGGCGCGGGCCGGCCGCCCGCTCGCCCGCGCCCAGCGGCTCATCGCCGACGACGTCCGGCTGCTCCCGCTGTGGCAGGGGAAGATCCAGATAGCGGCCCGCAAGGACGTCGCCGGGGTGGAGTGGGCCCTGGACCCCTCCTCCATCATGCGGATGTGGCAGCTGCACAAGAAGACCAGCTGGTAGCGGGCCAGTTGGCGGGAGCGGCCCGCCGCTGTCAGTGCGGGACGGTACGTTCGGTGTGACGGGGGGACGACGCACGACGCACCGGAGGTACAGCGCGTGAAAGAGATGCTGCCCGAGTCCTGGCAGGGCGTTCTCGGCGAGGAGGCCGAGAAGCCCTCCTTCCAGCAGCTGGCGAGCTTCGTGGAGCAGGAGCGGGAGCGCGGGCCGGTCTACCCGCCGCGCGAGGAGGTCTTCGCGGCCCTGGACGCCACGCCGTACTCCCAGGTCAAGGTGTTCGTCCTGGGCCAGGACCCGTATCACGGCGAGGGCCAGGGGCACGGCCTGTGCTTCTCCGTGCGCCCCGGCGTGAAGACGCCCCCCTCGCTCCGGAACATCTACAAGGAGCTGCGCGACGACCTCGGCCACCCCGTGCCCGACAACGGCTATCTGATGCCCTGGGCCCGGCAGGGTGTGCTGCTGCTGAACGCGGTGCTGACGGTGCGCGCCGGCGAGGCCAACTCGCACAAGGGCCAGGGCTGGGAGCAGTTCACCGACGCGGTGATCCGCGCCGTCGCCGACCGCCCCGACCCGGCCGTCTTCGTGCTGTGGGGGAACTACGCGAAGAAGAAGCGCCCCCTCATCGACACCGCGCGGCACACGGTGGTGGAGGGCGCCCACCCCTCGCCGCTGTCCGCGAAGAAGTTCTTCGGCTCCCGCCCCTTCAGCCAGATCGACAAGGCCGTCGCCGACCAGGGCCACACCCCGGTCGACTGGCGCATCCCCGACCTCGGCTGAGGCGCGGTTGTCAGTGCCGGACGTTAGCGTCGGAACGTGTCGGCAGGTGAGGAACGGGAGGTGTCCGCCATGGCGGAACCCCAGCGGGAGGCGCCCCGGGGCGCCCTGGACGCGACGCTGGTCAGGCTCGGGCAGGCGATCATGCTGCACCGGGGCGGCGACCGCGAGGAGGCCAGGAACCGGCTCGCGGCGCTGTGGCAGGAGGCGGAGGAGTCCGGCCACCTCTTCCACCGCTGCACCATCGCCCACCATATGGCGGACACCCAGGACGACCCGGCCGACGAGCTGCGGTGGGACCTGTGCGCCCTGGCCGCGGCCGACGCGCTGACCGGCCGGCGGGAGGCGCGGGACCGGTGGGCGGAGCACGTCCGCGCCGTCCGCTCGCTGTATCCCGCGCTCTATCTCAACCTCGCGTCGGACCACGCCAAGCTCGGGGACGGCCCGTCGGCCCGGCGCGAGCTGACGCGGGCCCGCGGCGTGCTCGGCGAGCTGGCCGACGACACCTACGGCGCGGGGATCAGGGCCGCCGTGGCCCGCCTGGAGACCCGGCTGGCGGGCAGCACACCGCCCTAGGTGTTCTGTCTCGGGAGGTTGTGGACGGTGAGGCAGGTCTCGGTTGAGGGATCTTGAATGGGTGAGGGCCTTCCGGGTTCGGTGTGGATTGTGATGTCTGCACCGACCAGAAAGGCCCTCGT
>NZ_JAAKZZ010000415.1 GCF_011045075.1 Streptomyces boncukensis | reverse complement strand
AGCGGATGCAGGACGCGGACCCGATGCGGCTGCTGCCCCGGATCCCGGTCGAGATCCTGCACGGCACGGCCGACACGGACGTGCCGGTGGAGCTCTCGCGGAGGTACGCGAACAACTGGGGCGCCCGGCTGCATCTGCTGCCGGGGGTCGGTCACTTCGCCGCGCTCACCCCCCGCACCCCGTCGTTCGAGGTCCTGCTCGCCCGGCTCCGCTGAGCGCGGCGGCGCCCTGGACGCCCCGGACGGCCTGGATGCCCTGGACGCCCCGGTCGCCGCGCACGCACACGGCCGGCCCCGCGCGCTGCGCGGAGCCGGCCGTGCGGCAGCTGACGCCGTGACGTCAGCGGAAGCTCACGGGTGCACTTACAGGTGCATGTTCCCGGTCTTGGCCACACCCGGGGTGATGACGTTGCCGATGAGCTTGGCGTCCCACTCCCAGGTGAGGTCGGTGTCGTAGATCCGGGTCTTGCTGTTGCCGTCGTGGCCGGAGCCCTTGTTGCCGTCGTTGCCCGAGCCGCCGCTGGCGAGCGCGGCACCGGCGCCGGTGAGGATCATGGTGGTGGCCAGGGCGGCAGCGGCGGTGGCAGTGCGGATACGCATGAATCTTGCTCCTTGCTCGGTGAGGCGCGTGAAACGTGTGCGCCCTTGCGAGTCGAACCTTTCCCACGTTCCGCGGGAATTTGATCGCGAATGGTCCATGCGTGCACACATTTACACCACTCGGGGGAGCAATCGGACCAATCCGCCACGCCCCGTCAATCCCTGGGCCGAACTGGACGACGACCTCGTGCGGGGCCCCTCGAACGGGCGGGCCCCGCACACATGCTTCACAGGAACGAGTTGATCTCGATCGTCTCGTCCCGGCCGGGGCCGACGCCGATCGCGGAGACCGGGGCGCCGGAGAGCTCCTCCAGCGACGTGACGTACGCCTGCGCGTTCTTCGGGAGGTCGTCGAAGGTCTTGGCCCCGGTGATGTCCTCCGACCAGCCCGGCAGGTACTCGTAGACCGGCTTCGCGTGGTGGAAGTCGCTCTGGTTGTACGGCAGCTCCTCCACCCGCCGCCCGTCGACCTCGTAGGCCACGCACACCGGGATGCGCTCCCAGCCGGTCAGCACGTCCAGCTTGGTCAGGAAGAAGTCCGTGAGGCCGTTGACCCGGGTCGCGTAGCGGGCGATCACCGCGTCGAACCAGCCGCAGCGGCGGTCCCGGCCCGTCGTCACGCCCCGCTCGCCGCCGATGTCGCGCAGCGCCTCGCCGTCCGCGTCCAGCAGCTCCGTGGGGAAGGGGCCCGCGCCCACCCGCGTGGTGTACGCCTTCAGGATGCCGATCACGCGGTCGATCTTCGTCGGGCCGACGCCGGAGCCGGTGCAGGCACCGCCCGCCGTGGGGTTGGAGGAGGTGACGAAGGGATATGTGCCGTGGTCCACGTCCAGCAGCGTGCCCTGGCCGCCCTCGAACAGGACGACCCTGTCCTCGTCGATGGCCCGGTTCAGCACCATCGCGGTGTCCGCGACGTAGCCCCGCAGCTCGTCCGCGTAGCCCAGCAGCTGCTCGACGACCTGCTGAGGAGAGATCGCGCGGCGGTTGTAGAGCTTGGCGAGCACCTGGTTCTTGAAGTCGAGCGCGGCCTCGACCTTCTGCAGCAGGATCGACTCGTCGAACAGGTCCTGGACCCGGATGCCCACGCGGTTGATCTTGTCCGCGTAGGACGGGCCGATGCCGCGCCCGGTGGTGCCGATCTTCCGCTTGCCGAGGAAGCGTTCCGTCACCTTGTCGAGCGTCTCGTGATACGGCGTGATCAGGTGGGCGTTACCACTCACCAGCAGCTTGGACGTGTCGACGCCGCGCTCGTTCAGTCCGCTCAGCTCGGAGAGCAGGACTGCCGGGTCGACGACGACACCGTTGCCGATGACGGGGGTGCAGCCGGGGGAGAGGATTCCGGAAGGGAGGAGGTGGAGGGCGTACTTCTGGTCGCCGACGACGACCGTGTGGCCGGCGTTGTTGCCGCCCTGGTAGCGCACCACGTAGTCCACGGATCCACCGAGCAGGTCGGTGGCCTTTCCCTTGCCCTCGTCACCCCACTGAGCACCGAGCAGCACGAGTGCGGGCACAGGCGTACACCCCTTTCGGGCGGGGCATGTCCCACGTGCGTGGCGCCTTTCGCCATCGCGAGAGCCGTGGAACGGCGCCCCAGATCGAGGAAGCCCCTGGCGCAACAGCGACAGGGGCTCTTGCACCGAGAGATTACCGAACAATTCTCCCGGGTGACGAACAGGGGATCAGGCAGGGGATCAGGGCAGCAGCGAGAAGCAGCGGAGAGGGTCAGAAAGGACCGAGGTGTCGGCTCCAGAACTCCTCGTGGTCGTCGATCCCGTCGCCAGGGTCACGGACGGGGAGTCCGCGCGGATCGCGCGGGACGTGCTGTGCGCCGGGGCGCCGGGAGCGAAGGTGTGCTGGCCGCGGGACCGGCAGGAGGCCGCCCGCGCGCTCGCCCGGCGCGGCGCCAGGCGCCCGGTGCTCGTCGGCGACGACCGCGCGCTGCTCGGCGCCGTCCACCAGCTGCACCGGGAGCGGGATCCGTACGGGCCGGAGCTCGCCGCCGTGCCGGTCGGCTCCCCGGCCGCGGTGACGGTGCTCCGCGGCCTGGGCGTGCCCGGCGACGTGGTCGCGGCGGCCCGCGCGGTGCTCGCCGGGGCCGAGCGGCCGCGCGACCTGCTGGTGGACGACGGGGACGGGGTGGTGCTGGGCGGGCTGCGGATCCCGGCCCCGGGCGCGGGACCGCCGCCGGCGGCCGGCGCGGTGGGCACGGGCCCCGGGAGCGCCGCGCGGACGCCGTGGCGCCGGGTGCGCCGCTCGCTCGCGCGGGTGGCGCGCGCGGTCGAGCCGGTGCCGGACGCTCCGCGGGCCCCGCTCCCCCAGCGGCTCCGGGTGGAGGCGGACGGCGAGCTCCTCGCGGACCCGGACCGCCCCGTGGCGGAGGTCGCCGTCCGGACGGGACCGGACGGCGCGGGGCTGGCCGAGGTGACCGTACGGCCGGGGCGTACGGCCTGGGCGCGCACCGTCACCGTCTCCGGCGGGCCCTTCCGCTTCGCCGCGGACGCGGCGGTGGGGGGACCGGTGAGGGCGCGCACCTGGACGGTCCACCCCGCAGCGTGGCGCCTCGTCCTCCCGGCCGGAAGCTAGAGCCCCGAAGGGGCGCGGGGAACTGCGCGCCACGCCACGACGCGCCCGCGTCCTGCGACGCACGGCAAGGGGCAGCCCCCTGCGCAGCACGGGCACCCGGACCCGGCCCGGCCGGGCGGAGGCTGCCCCTCGGGGCGCGTCGCAGTCCGCGGGTTCGCGCCGGCTGATCGCGCAGTTCCCCGCGCCCCTTCGGGGCGCTCAGCGCTCCCTCTCGGGAAGGGAGAGGTTCCCGGTCAGGAGGAGGCGGCCCGCGCGGCGCGGCGCTGTTCCCAGCGGGCGAGGATGCCCTCCAGCTCGTCCTGGAGGAAGAGCATGAACTCCTCCGTCTCCCGGAGCCGCCGCCCCGCCTCCGTGTCCTTGCCGAGCGCGGTGACGCCGGAGTTCAGCGTGGCGGCGAGCCGGGTGAGGAAGTGCTCGCGGTTGATCATCGACGAGTACCAGGTGTCCTCGTGCACCACGTACCGCTCGCGGCGGGAGCCGGGCGTGCGCCGCCGGCTCACCATGCGCACCTGGGCGAGGTAGCGGATCGCGCCGGAGACGGCGGCAGGGCTGATGCGGAGCCGCTCGGCCAGCTCGGCCGAGGTGAGCGTGCCGTCCTCGGCGGACAGCAGACAGGCGAAGACGCGGGCGCCCATCCGCTGCATCCCGGCGTCCGCGAGGTCCGAGGCGAAGCGCTCGACGAACGCCGACGCCTTCTCCTCGTACTCCCGCAGGCCGTCGTCCGTGCCCTGGGTGTCTTCTATGCGCTGTGCTGCCACGTTCTCAGCTCTTCCCCGATTATCCCTCGTACGAGGGATCCTAACGCGCTCTTAACTTCACAAATTTGTGAATCTATAGTAGCTTCAGAAACATGGCCACCGCAACAACTACGACCGCGATCTCCATCTCGGGCCTCGTCAAGACCTTCGGGCAGACCCGCGCACTCGACGGTCTCGATCTCGACGTCCGCCCCGGTGAGGTGCACGGCTTCCTCGGTCCCAACGGGGCCGGGAAGTCCACCACCATCCGGGTCCTGCTGGGCCTGCTCCGCGCGGACGCGGGCAGCGCCACCCTGCTCGGCCTCGATCCGTGGCACGACGCGGTCACGCTGCACCAGCGGCTCGCGTACGTCCCGGGCGACGTCGAGCTGTGGCCCACCCTCACCGGGGGTGAGGCCATCGATCTGCTGGCGCGGCTGCGCGGTGGCATCGACAAGGGCCGCAGGGACGAGCTGATCGAGCGGTTCGACCTCGACCCCACCAAGAAGGGCCGCACCTACTCCAAGGGCAACCGGCAGAAGGTCGCGATCATCGCGGCGCTCGCCTCCGACGCGGAACTGCTGCTGCTCGACGAGCCCACCGCCGGGCTCGACCCGCTGATGGAAGTGATCTTCCAGGATGTGATCTTCCAGGCGAAGGCGGCGGGCAAGACGGTGCTGCTGTCGAGCCACATCCTGGCCCAGGTCGAGAAGCTGTGCGACCGCGTGAGCATCATCCGGCTCGGCAAGATCGTCCAGTCCGGGACGCTCAGCGAGATGCGGCACCTCACCCGGACCACCATCGAGGCCGAGACCCACCGGCCCGTCGAGGGCCTGGACGGCCTCCCCGGTGTGCACGACGTGCGCACGGAGGGGGGCCGGGTGCACTTCGCCGTCGACGGCGGGCAGCTGGACGAGGCCGTGCGCCACCTCAGCGCGCTCGGCATCCGCAGCCTCACCAGCCACCCGCCGACGCTCGAAGAGCTGATGCTGCGCCACTACGGCGACGAGCTGTCCGCCAACGGGCACGGCCTGACCGAGATCAACGGTGCCGCCGAGGAAAACGCTCAGGACGCGGGAGGGAACAGCCGATGACCGGCACCACCGCTACCGACTCCGGCCCTCGTGTCGGGCCGGTTCCGGGCTCGCGGCCCCCCGGGGGAAACACCCTCGCGGGGGCCCGCACCCTCTTCCGTTTCGCGCTCCGCCGGGACCGCGTACGGCTGCCCGTATGGGTTCTCGCGCTGTTCATCGCCAACGTCGGCACGGCCAACAACCTCAAGACGACCTACCCGGACGCCAAGGACCGCGCCAACATCGCCGACACCATGGACAGCCCGGCGGGGCTCGCCATGACCGGCCCCGACCACTACCTGCACAGCGGCTACGACTACGGCGCGATGTTCAGCCACCAGATGGTGGGCTACTCCGCGATCGCCGTCGCCCTGATGACGGTCCTGTTCGTCGTCCGGCACACCCGCGCCGAGGAGGAGACGGGCCGCGCGGAGCTGGTCCGCGCCGGCGTCGTCGGCCGGCACGCTCCGCTGACGGCGGCGCTCGGCGTCGCCGTCCTCGCCAACGTCCTGCTCGCGCTGCTGCTCGCCATGGGCCTGGCCGGGCTCGACCTGGAGGGCATCGACTCCCAGGGCGCCCTGGTGTTCGCGGGCGGGCAGCTGATGGTCGGCCTCGTCTTCGCCGGGGTCGCCGCCGTCACCGTCCAGATCACCGAGCACTCCCGGGCGGCGTCCGGGATGGCGTTCGCGGTCCTCGGCGCGGCGTACGCGCTGCGCGCCGCGGGCGACGTGGGCTCGGGCTTCCTCTCCTGGCTCTCCCCGATCGGCTGGGCCCAGCGCGCCTACCCGTTCCTGGACGACCGCTGGTGGCCCGTGCTGCTCGGGATCGTCATCGCGCTCGCGGTCGGCGCGGCCGGCTACGCGCTGAGCACCCGCCGCGACGTCGGCGCGGGGCTGCGCCCGGCGCGGCGCGGCGAGCCGCACGCCCGCTCCTCGCTGACCACACCGCTCGGCTTCGCGCTGCGGCTGCACCGCGGCCTGCTGACCGGCTTCGTCTTCGGGCTGCTCCTCCTCGGCGCGATGTACGGCTCGCTGCTGGGCGACGTCGAGGACATGATCGAGGACGTCGACCAGTTCAAGAAGGCCGTGGAGCGGCTCGGCGGCGACCTCACCGACTCCTTCGCCAGCACGGTCGTCATCGTGCTCGCCGTCGTCGCGTCGATCTACGTGGTGATGGCGGCGCTGCGTCCGCGCTCCGAGGAGACCTCGGGGCGCGCCGAGCCGGTCCTCGGCGTCTGGCTCTCCCGCACCAGCTGGCTATACAGCCATCTGGCCGTCGCGGTCGTCGGCGGCACGCTGGTGCTGCTGGCCGGGGGCGTCGGCATGGGGCTCGCGGGCGCCGCCTCGGTGAGCGACGGCGAGATGCTGCCCAAGCTGATGGGCGCCGCCCTCGCCTACGCGCCCGCGCTGTGGGTGACGGCCGGGGTCGCCGCGCTGCTGTTCGGCTGGGCGCCCAAGGCGGTGCAGCTCACCTGGGTCATCCCGGTCTACAGCTTCATCACCGGCTATCTCGGCCAGCTGTTCGACATGCCCGAGGGGTTGAAGAACTTCTCGCCGTTCGGGCATATCCCGCAGTATCCGGCCGAGAGCATGGACTGGCTCCCGATGGGGATCCTCACCCTGCTGGCCGCCGCCCTGTTCGCGGCGGGCGCGGCCGGCTTCCACCGCCGGGACCTCGAAACGAAGTGAGAGGCAGGCGGTAGGAGGAGAGACGAGAGAGGGGCAGCATCCCCCGAGCTGCCCCTCTCTTCTCGTCTCGCCCCCTCCCTT
>NZ_JAAKZZ010000414.1 GCF_011045075.1 Streptomyces boncukensis | reverse complement strand
AGGCACGGGGGGTGCCGGTGAGCCCCGTGATGTAGTCGGCGAGCGCGTCGTCGGGCAGGGTGGGCAGGACCAGTACGTCCCCCTCCCGGGCCCACCACAGCATGCGGTGGGCCGCGTACGCGGCGGCGGTGCGGGCCTCGGGCGGCTGGCGCGCGAGGCCGCCGGTCATCTCCTCGGTTCGGCTGTTGCCGATCAGCAGCGTCCTCACACCGCCTCCCCGGGCGGGGGCACGGCCGGGGACGCCGGCTCGGCGCTCTCGCCGCCTCCGGTCCGGCACGGCACCAGGAAGCTGCGCTCGAAGACCAGCACCACCTCGCCGGTGGACTTGGTGCCGGTCGTCCGGCACGAGACGATGCCCTCGCCGGGACGGCTGCGGGAGCGCCGCTTGGCGAGGATCTCGCTCTGCGCGTAGAGGGTGTCGCCCGGGAACACCGGGGCGGGCAGCCGGATGTGGTCCCAGCCGAGGTTGGCCAGGGCCCGGCCGCTGGTGCTGCGTGCGGTCATGCCGCCGACGATGCTGAGCGTCACCAGGCTGGAGACCAGCGGGCGGCCCCACGGCAGCGTCGCGCAGTGGGCGGCGTCGATGTGCAGCGGGGATGCGTTCATGGACAGCATGCTCATCAGCACGTTGTCCATCTCCGTGACGGTTCGGCCGGGACGGTGCTCGATCACGTCGCCCACGGTGAACTCCTCGTAGCAGAACCCCACCACCTCCCGGTACCGCTGCTCTGCGAGGCGTTCGTAACCGGTCGGCGGCACGGGCCCGCCCCGGCCCGGCCCGGTCGTGCCGGCGACGGCGCCACCACGTTCCCCGCCACGTTCCCCGGCGCGTTCCTCGCCACGTTCCTCGTCCATGTACGCGTCCTCTCACGGATCACTGCGGCTCGCGGGTCACGAGGGCAGGACGTCCCTGACGGTGTCGGCGAAGGCGTCGATCTGCTCGCCGGTGAGGTCGGCGCGGAGCATGATGCGCAGGCCCGCCTCGCCGCGCCGGACGATGGGGAAGAAGACCGCTGAGCTGTAGTAGCCCCGCTGGAACAGCTCGCCGGACATCCGCACGGCGTCGTCCGCGTCGCCGACCGTGATCCGGCGCACCGGAAGGCCGTTGTCCGCGAACGGCGTCGGGAGGACGCGGTCGAAGTGGGCGACGTTCTCCGCGAGGCGGCGCTGGAGTTCCCCGAGCTCGGGCGAGCGGTGGATCGCGGCGCTGGCCAGCGAGGCGCCCACCATCGGCAGCGACATGTTCTGCGACCAGCCCACCGGCCCGGCGTGCCGGTGGAGGAACTCGAACATCGCCCGGCTGCCCAGCATCGCGATACCGCCGCCCGTGCCGAACCCCTTGCCGAGGCTGGCGACGATGACGGTCAGCTCGTTCATCGGGAGCCGGGAGCGCACGAACCCCTCCCCGCGGTCGCCGAGGAGGGACAGCGAGTGCGAGTCGTCGATGTAGAGGAACAGCCCGTACCGCTCCTGAAGCCTCCTCAGCCCGTCGAGCGCCGCCGTCCCGCCCATCGAGTACGCCCCGTCGGCGACGTAGGCCACGCGCGGGTACGTGCGGCAGATCTCCTCCAGGTGGTCGAGGTCGTTGTGGTCGCAGGTCAGCACCAGGCTCTCTTCGGCGCACACGGGCTTCACATACGACATGCAGAAGTGGCAGAAGCGGTCGAAGACCATGACGCGCGGCTGCCCGTCGGTCAGGTGCCCCGAGGCGACGAGCGGCAGGATGCCGGCGGTGAGCGCGGTGCAGGAGGCGCCCGGCAGGATGTGGGCGCCGAACAGCTCGCTCAGCTCCTCCTCCATACGGACCAGCAGGTTGTGGCGGATCCGGGTGGTCGACAGCACCAGCGAGGTGGCCTGCGCCTCCTCAAGGGCGTCGATCGCTCCCTGGAGGACCTGCGGATGGTGGTTGAGCCCCAGATAGCCGCAGGAACACATGTTGACGAACTCGTGCCCGGTCTCCCGCACGACGAGCCGGTTGTTCGCGTCGGGCGTGTCGACGCGGACGCCGATGAGGCCGGCCTTGGCCGCGGCGTGCCACGCGGGATCGGCGGTCCGGACCATCGAGGCGTTGTTGCGGTGCCGGTGCGGGCCGGTGATGTCGGGCGGGAGGCTCTGGCTCATGGACGCGTAACTCCCTGGCACAGGGCGCACGGGGCGCACGGATGGGCTCTGCCTGGTTCTTGCGAGGCTCTTGCGTGGCTCTTGCGTGACGTGTGAGGCGGGGCGCGCCCGTCCGGCGGACGGCGGCGGAGGACCTATCCGAACTCCTCGACCAGCTGCTGGGACGCCTCGAAGAAGGGCGCGCCGACCATGGCCCCGTCGACCAGCGCCGCTCCTCTGCCGCTCTCCTGGCCCGCCGCCACGACCCTGCGGGCGCGGTCCAGCACGCCGGGGCCGGGGGAGAACGCCTCGTTGACGATGGGGACCTGGCGCGGGTGCAGCGTGACCTTTCCGCTGAACCCGAGATCCCGCGCCGCTGCGGCCTCCCGGCGCAGCCCCTCCGCGTCGAACACCTCGAAGTACGGGGCGTCCATGACCTCGACCCCGGCCGCCCTTGCGCTGTTCACCACCGTGGCCCGCGCATACGCCAGCGTCTCCCAGGCCAGGCGCGCGCCCACCGCGAAGGCGTAGTCCGCGGCGCCGAAGACCACGGCCCGCAGCCGCGGGGAGACGGCGGCGATGGCAGCGGCGTTCACCAGCCCCCGCGGCGTCTCCACCACGGCGAAGAACTCCGTGTCCGGGCAGGTCGCGGCCAGCGTGTGTGCGACGATCTCGATGTCGCGCGCGGACTCCGCCTTGGGGATCAGGACGAGGGCCGGTTTGACCGGGTAGTGCCGCAGCGCGAGCAGGTCCTGCAGGCCGTCCGGTTCACTGACGGTGTTGATGCGGATCGCCAGGCGCGCCGGAACGGCGGGGCCGGTGAAGAAGTCCGCCGCGAGACGCCGGGCTTCCTCCTTGCGCTGCGGCGGCACGGAGTCCTCAAGGTCCACCATGGCGATGTCGGCGCCCGACTCGTGGCTGTTCGCATACCGGTGCACCGCGGTGGCGGGCGTGGACAGAAGAGAGCGGCAGTACCGGGAAAACTTCATGAGGGGTCCCCCGACGGAAGGCATCACGCTACTCGGAAGCCGGCGGCCGGTGCTCGTGATCCGGCTGCCCTGCTGTTCCATGCCTACCGGACATCGCGTTGTTCAGTACCCACTCGGCACAATGAACTTCAACGTTGAATAACGCCGAACAACCGACGACGCACGATCCGCGCGGGACAAGGGAACAGATCGCGCCCCCGCCGGGACGGCGGGTTCCGCGATGCCGCCGTGCACAGCCTCGCGCACAGCGTGCGTGAACACCCTCGAACAACACCGGCGCCGCACAGCCGCCGTACGCACAGCCGCCGTACGCACAGCCGCCGTATGCACTGCCGCAGGCAGACCGTCGGGCATCGTCCGCGCCGTCGCCCCCGAGGGCGACGACCGGGAGAAGGGGGATTCGGGTGCCACGTCAGGAACGGCCCTTGGACAGCGGGGACACACCCTTGCTGCGGTTCGCCACGGACCTGCGCCTGCTGCGGGAGCAGGCGGGCAGCCCCACCTACCGGCAACTCGCCCTGCGCGCCCACACCTCCGCCGCCAGCCTCTCGGTGGCCGCGGGCGGGCGCCGGCTGCCGACGCTCGCGGTGACCGCCGCCTACGTCGAGGCGTGCGGCGGCGACATCCGCGCCTGGCAGCGGCGCTGGCACGAGGTGGCCGCCGCGCTCGCGGCCGAGGGCGGACACCGGACCGGCAGCGGGGCCCGTCCCGGGGACGGCCACCCCGTGCCCTACATCGGGGCCGCCCCCTTCCGGCCCGACGACGCGGAGTGGTTCTACGGCCGGGACGCGCTGCTGGCCGACCTGCTGGAGCGGCTGCGGGAGCGCCGCGTCGTCACCGTCACCGGCCCCTCGGGCGCGGGTAAGACGTCCCTGCTGAACGCCGGGCTCATCGCCCGGCTGCGCGCCGAGGGCCGGCAGGCGGCGATCGTCGGCTTCACGCCCGGCGCGCACCCGCTGCGGGAGCTCGCACAGTGCCTCGCCCGGCTGGGCGCCGGACCCGCCCGCGGGGACGACGAGCCGCTCCTCGTGATCGACCAGTTCGAGGAGGTGTTCACCCGCTGCCGCTCACGCGCCGAACGCACCCACTTCCTCGCCATGCTCGGCTCCGCCACGACCGCCGGCGCCCCGAACCACCGCATGGTCATCTGCACCCGCGCCGACATCCACGACCACTGCCTCGACCAGCCCCTGCCCTCCTCCGCCCTGTTCGAGGATCCCCTCGTCGTCGGCGCGATGCGGCCCGAGGAGCTGCACCGGGCCATCACCGCGCCCGGCGCCCGCGCCGGGTGCGCACCCGACGAAGCCCTGGCCGCCCGGCTCACCGCGGCGGCCGCCGGACTGCCGGGGTCCCTGCCGCTGCTGTCGGCCGTACTGCGCGACGCCTGGCCGCACCGCAGCGGCGGAACGCTGAGCCTGGCCGCGCTGCGCGCCGCGGGCGGGATCGAAGACAGGCTCGCGCGCTCCGCCGAGGCCGTGTACACCGACCTCCCCGAGGCGCTGCACCGCCGGGCCGGCACCGTCCTGTTACGGCTGGCCGCGGGGGACGGCTCCGCGGAGGCCGGACCGCACGCGGTCGCCTGCACGGACCTGGACGACGACGTGTCGACCCGTACCGTGCTGGAGCGCTTCGCACAGGCCCGGGTGGTGACCCTCGACCGCGACCGCGTCGCGTGGGCGCACCCCGCCGTGCCGAGGGCGTGGACCCGACTGGCGCGGTGGGCGGAGGCGGACCCCGAGGGCCTGCGCATCCACCGTCGCCTGACGGAGGCGTCCCGCGCCTGGCACGCGAACGGCCGCCCCCCGGAGCGCCTCTACCAGGGCGCGGACCTCGCCGAGGCCCGCATGCTGTGCACCCGGGAGCGCCACGAAGCCACCGCGCGGGAGAGGGCGTTCCTCAGCGCCTCGACGGAGGCGGAGACGGCGCGGCAGCACACGGCGGACGCCACCCGCGCCTACCTCCGCGGCCAGCAGCACCTCATCCTGTGCCTGGCGGCCGTCGTCGCCGTGCTGGCCGCGGCCCTCGCCGCCGTCACCGCCACGGCACCGCAGTGACCCCGCCGGCCCTCCCCGGCGGGCGAGGGCCCGAGCGCCGGGAGGCCCGCGCACAGACCGCAACCATCCATTACCCGCGGGTAACTTGACGTACGGTACGCAGTCACGGCCAGCCGACCTGCCCGGTGTCCCGGAGCAGGCCGCTGCCCGGCAGCCGGAAGCCCCGACCCGACCGAAGACCAGAGAGGCCCCGCTCCCGTATGACCGCCCCGCGACGCCTGCACGCCGTACTGCTCCCCCTGGCCCTGACCCTCATCACCGCCACCCTCGGCACCGGAGCCGCGGCGGCCGCCCCCGGGGGCGCGCCCGCCACGGCCACGGCCGGCACCGCGCCCGCCACCGGCGAACAGCGTCCCACCTGGGCCATTGCCCACCGGGTGCTGACCAGGGGAGGGGTGACCACGGCGCTCAGGAACGGGGCCAACGCGCTGGAGATCGACGCCACGGCCTGGCGCGAGGGCTGGTGGGCGGACCACGACGGCACCCTCACCAGCTACGGCGACCCCATGCCGGACATGTTCGACCAGGTGGCGAAGGAGCATACGGCCGGGCGCCACGTCTCGTTCGTCTGGCTGGACATGAAGAACCCCGACTGGTGCGACAGCAACGACCCCGAATGGCGCCACTGCTCCGTGGGCGCGCTGCGGGACATGGCGCGCGAAAAGCTGGAGAGCAAGGGAATCCGGGTCCTGTACGGCTTCTACGGCAAGGAAGGCGGCAGCGGCTGGAGGACCGCCCTCGGCGATCTGAACTCCCAGGAGGCGGTCAGTTTCAGCGGTGACCACGCCCACGTGCGGGACGGCTTCGCCGAGCACGGCCCGGACGTTCCCGGAAACCAGCGCGTGATGGACAACGGCCTGTTCAGCATGGCGCTGAAGTTCGGCAGCATCCGGGAGGAGCTGGCAGCCGCCAGGAAGGACCGGGACGCCGGGGAACTCGCGCAGACCGTCGGCTGGACGGTGAGCACGGGCGATGGAGAACGCGCCGCCGCCCTCCTCGACGCCTCCGAGGGCAGCCCCGCCGTGGACAGCCTGATCTACGGAAACCGGATGTCGTGCTACCCGGACGGGGTCAGTGGCCCGAAAGGCTGCGGCACGGACGACGGCACGGTGAAGCAGTCGCTCTCGTACATCACGGACTACGTAAAGGCCCACCCGGAGACCCGCCGGATGGCCACCCCGCGGGACATCCCCTTCGGCACCGGCCGCGGCACGGAGGCGAGGTCCGATGGCACCGGATCCTAGGGCGACGACACCACGGGTTGTCGGTGCGGAATTCGCAAGCCCCCTGGTAGGGTCCGTGCATGGTGACGACATCCGGGTCCGGTGCGGAGGCTGGGGGCACCGAGGCGATCCTGCGGGTGACGGTCGACGAGCTGCGTCGGCGCACAGGAGAGCAGCAGTCGGAGCTCGCTGCGGCGCTCGGGCTGAGCCCGACGGGCCTGTCGCGCCGTCAGTCCGGTAAGGCCGCCTGGAAGCTGGAGGATGTCGACCGGCTGGCTGCCCACTGGAGCATCCCGGTCCCGGATCTGCTGACCGGCACCGAGCACGCTGCCGCCTGTCTCCCCGCGGACCGCGTGGAGCCCTCGCGCAGCGCCGAACAGCCCGCGCCGCCGCCCGAGCCCCCGGGGGA
>NZ_JAAKZZ010000413.1 GCF_011045075.1 Streptomyces boncukensis | reverse complement strand
CTCCGGCTCCGGCTCCGCTGCCCGTGCCACGTCCCGCTCCGTGCTCGCGCCCGTACTCGTCATATCCGTCCAGCCTTACGTTCCGTGGCCAGCAGCCACACCAGATATCCGCCGCCCAGTACGCCCGTGATCACGCCCACCGGCAGCTGGTGCCCGGCGAAGGCCCGCTGGGCCGCCAGGTCCGCGGCCATCAGCAGGGCAGCGCCCATGCACAGCGCCGGCAGCAGGTTCGGGCCGGGCGCCTTGGTGATCCGGCGGGCGAGCTGCGGCGCGGTCAGCGCCACGAAGGCGACCGGCCCCGCGGCGGCCGCGGCCAGCGCCACCAGCAGCACCGAGGACACCAGCAGCACCAGCCGGACGCGTTCGACGGGTACGCCGAGCGCGTACGCCGCGTCGTCGCCCATCTCCATCATCCGCAGGGCGCGCCCGCAGCCGAGGAGGATCACCGGCACCAGCACCGCCATGGCGCACAGCAGCGGCACCGCGTCGTCCCAGCCGCGCCCGTCGAGGCTGCCGGTCATCCAGAGCACGGCCCGCGACGCCTCGCTGATCTGGGCGCGGGTGAGGAGGTAGCTGTTGACGCCCGTGAGGATGGCCGCGACGCCGACGCCGACGAGCACCAGCCGGTAGCCGTGCATGCCGCGCCGCCAGGCCAGCGCGTAGACCAGTGCCCCGGTGACCACGCCGCCGACGGCCGCGCCGAGCGCGAGCATCGCGCTGCTGCCGCCGAGCGCCGTGATGACGACGAGCGCGCCGGTCGCCGAGCCGTGGGTGAAGCCGAGCATGTCGGGGCTGCCCAGCGGGTTGCGGACGACCGACTGGAAGACGGCGCCCGCCAGTCCGAGGGCGGCGCCGACGAGCAGCGCGGTGACGGCGCGCGGCAGCCGCAGCTCGCGCACGATGAACGCGTCGGCGGCGTTGCCCTGGCCGAGCAGGGTGCGCACCACATCGCCCGCCGGCATGGGGTACTCGCCGCTGCCGATGGCGAAGACCCCGACGACCAGCGCGACGAGCACGCAGCCGAGGCCCACCAGCAGGGCGCGCGGCCGGAAGGAGACGGACCGGCCGCCTCCGGTACGTATCACGCTCATGCCGGGGTCACCCTCCGCCGCCGCACGAAGTACAGGAAGAACGGGCCGCCGAGCACCACCGTGACGATGCCCACCTGGAGCTCGGCCGGGCGGCCCAGCACCCGCCCCAGCACATCGGCGCCGAGCAGCAGGACGGGCGCGAGGACCGCGCAGTACGGCAGCATCCAGCGCTGGTCGGGCCCGGTCAGCGAGCGCACCATGTGCGGCACCATCAGGCCCACGAAGACGATCGGCCCGCAGGCGGCGGTCGCGGCGCCGCACAGCAGGGTGACCGCGACGATGGCGACGCCCCGGGTGCGGGCCGGGTTCGAGCCGAGGGCGCGGGCCGAGTCCTCGCCGAGCGCCAGCGCGTTCAGCGGCCGGGCCAGCGCCAGCGCGCACAGCACTCCGGCCGCGATGAACGGCGCCGCCTGGGCCACCGTCGCGTCCTGGGCGCGCGCCAGCGAGCCGACCGTCCAAAAGCGCATCCGGTCCAGCGAGGCGGTGTCCAGGAGTTGCACGGCGTTCACATAGGAGATGAGCGCGGCGTTCAGCGCGGTGCCCGCCAGCGCCAGCCGTACGGGCGTCGCGCCGCGCCCGCCGCCGACGGCGTAGACGAGGACGGAGACGGCGGCGGCGCCGAGGAAGGCGAACATCAGCGTGCTGGTGTAGCCGGAGACCCCGAGGAAGGACAGCGCGGTGACGACGGCCGCCGCGGCGCCCGCGTTGATGCCGAGCAGCCCGGGGTCGGCGAGCGGATTGCGGGTCAGCGCCTGCATCACGCCGCCCGCGAGGCCGAGCGCGGCGCCCGCGAGCAGCCCCATGAGCGTCCGCGGCAGCCGCATCTCGTGCACGATGGCGTACGCCGGGGAGCCGCTGTCGACGAGCCCGTTCCACGCCTCGCCGAGCGAGAGCTGGCGCGCGCCGACGGCGAGGCTGAGCACGACGACGAACAGCAGGAGCAGCAGGGCGCCGAGCAGCCCGGTGGCGCGCAGCAGCGGGCGCCGGGGGCTCTCGTCCTGCTCCTCCCCGGCTGCCCCGGAGTCCGCGGGAGCGCCGCGCGTGCGGGACTTCGGCGGGGACTTGATGAGGGTCACGGGCGGGCTCCGGTCGGGGCCGGGGGTGCGGACCCCGGCCGCTGGACGAACAGCAACGTTAGGTTAGGTTAGCCTAACTGCGTTTTCGGCCACCATGGCCTCCCCCCTATCGGCCAGGCGACCGCCCCGTACATCGAGAGAAGGCCCCGACATGTCCCGCTCGTCCCGCACTCCCCAGCTCTCCCGCCGCGGCCTGCTCGCCGCCGGCGGCGCCGCCGGGCTGACCGCGCTGCTCGCCGCCTGCGGCGACGACTCGTCCGGATCCGGCTCCGGGTCCGGGTCCGGGTCCGGCAAGGACGGCGGCTGGTCGTTCACCGACGGCCGCGGCGAGAAGGTCGGCCTCAAGTCCGTGCCGCAGCGCATCGTGGCCTACACCGGAACCGCCGCGGCCCTGTGGGACTTCGGCGTGCGCGACCAGATCGTCGGCGTCTTCGGCCCGACCAAGCTCAAGAACGGCAAGCCCGATGTGATGGCCGGCGACCTGGACATCTCCAAGGTGGAGATCATCGGCAACGCGTACGGCGAGTTCGACATCGAGAAGTACGCCAAGACCCGGCCCGAGGTCCTGATCACCAACATGATGGTGCCGGGCGCCCTGTGGTACGTGCCGGACGAGAGCAAGAAGAAGATCCTCAAACTGGCCCCCGCGGTGGCGATGAAGACCGCGAAGCTGTCCCTGCGGACGGCGATCGAGCAGTTCGCGAAGCTCTCCGAGTCGCTCGGCGCCGATCTGGGGGCCACCTCCGTCAAGGACGCCAGGACCCGCTTCGAGAAGGCGTCGGAGTCGCTGCGCAAGGCGGCCAAGGCCAGCGGCGGCATCCGGGTGATGGCCGCCTCCGCCAACGCGGAGCTGTTCTACGTCTCCAACCCCGAGGCCAACGCCGACCTGCGGTACTTCAAGGAGCTGGGGGTGGACTTCGTCAGGCCCAAGAAGGTCAACTCCGACGGCTTCTTCGAGGAGCTGAGCTGGGAGAACGCCGACAAGTACCAGGCCGACCTGATCATCCTCGACAACCGCACCCAGGGCCTCCAGCCCAAGGCCCTGCAGTCCAAGCCGTCCTGGGCCGGGCTGCCCGCGGTCAAGGCGGACCAGATCGCCGAGTGGAACCCGGAGCCCCGCTTCTCCTACACCGGCACAGCGCCGCTCATCGAGGACCTGGCCAAGGCCATCGAGCAGGCGAAGAAGGTGCGATGAGATGAGCCTCCCCTTCGACTTCTTCGAGCTCCGGGTCGTGCGCACCCGGCGGATCAGCCCGGCGCTGCTGAGGGTCACCTTCGGCGGGAAGCGCCTCGCGGACTTCGTCTCCGGAGGGCGCGACCAGCGCTTCAAGCTGTTCCTGCCGCACCCGGGCCAGGAGCGCCCGCTGGTGCCGGTCGAGGCCGGAGTGGACTGGTTCCCCGTCTGGCGGGCCATGGACCCGGCCGAGCGCGCCGTCATGCGCTCGTACACCGTCCGGCAGCAGCGGCCCGCCGGGGCCGACGGGCAGGACGCCGAACTGGACGTCGACTTCGCGATGCACGGCGAGGGCGCGGACGAGGGCCCCGCCACCCGCTGGGCCCGCTTCGCCGGCCCCGGCGACCACGCGACCCTGCTCGGCCCGCTGGAGGCCGACAACGGCGGCGTCGACTTCCGCCCGCCGGACAGCGCCGAGTGGATCCTGCTGAGCGGGGACGAGTCGGCGCTGCCCGCGGTCGCCGGGATCCTGGAGTGGCTCCCGGCCGGCACCCGGGTGCGGGCCTGGCTGGAGGTGCCGCACCGCGCGGACGTCCAGGAGCTGGAGACCGCGGCGGACGCCGAGATCAGCTGGCTGGTCCGGGACGAGTCGGACAAGCCCCGCACCGACCTGGTCCTCGAAGCGCTGCGCGCGGCCCAGCTCCCGCCGGGCACCCCGTACGCCTGGATCGCGGGCGAGTCCGGCACGGTCAAGGCGCTCCGCCGCCATCTGGTGCGGGAGC
Source organism: Streptomyces boncukensis (assembly GCF_011045075.1). Classification (GTDB taxonomy): domain Bacteria; phylum Actinomycetota; class Actinomycetes; order Streptomycetales; family Streptomycetaceae; genus Streptomyces; species Streptomyces boncukensis. The sequence continues at coordinate 2,667 of NZ_JAAKZZ010000413.1, read as the reverse complement.
GGGAGTTCGACCGCCGGTCGGTCGTATTCACGGGGTACTGGCGGCTGGGCGCGACGGACGACCAGCTGGTGGAGGAGGCGCTGGCCGGGTAGGCCGTGGTGTCCTGCGGGCCGCGGCTGCCTCCCCCGATCACAGCCCCAGCCTCGCCAGCGCCTTGGCCGGGTCGAGGACGCACGCGCCGGCGCCGCCCTGGGTCCACGCCGCCGCGCACAGCGCCCGCAGCCCGTCCACCGGGTCGCCGGCGCCCTCCAGTTCGAGCTCCTCCCCGGAGCCGGAGACGCCCGCACGCCACCCCGCGCACCCGAATCCGCTCGCTGCCTCCCCCGTCACCGGGGGGTGCGGCGCGAGCAACCCCCGCAGATCGCGGGCGACATAGCTCGGCCGGTGCGGCTGCCGCGCCGCCAGCAGCGCGACCGGATCCGTCACTCCCGTCAGCACCAGCAGCGAGTCCACGCCGCCCGCGTGCGCGCCCTCGATGTCGGTGTCCAGCCGGTCCCCGACGACCAGGGGACGCCGAGCGCCCGTCCGCAGAATCGACTCGCGGTGCATCGGTGGCAGCGGCTTGCCCGCGACCCGCGGCTCGGGCGCGTCCCGCGACCACCGGGTGGCGATCCGTACGACCTCCACGGCGGCGCCGTTGCCGGGCGCGATGCCCCGCGCCGTGGGGATGGTCAGATCCGTGTTCGACACATACCAGGGCACCCCGCGTCCGACCGCGACGGCCGCCTCCATCAGCCGCTCCCACGGCATGTCCGGACCGCCGTACCCCTGCGCCACGGCGGCGGGCCCGTCGTCGGCCGAGTCCACGACGCGCAGCCCGCGCTCCGCGAGCGCGGCGCGCAGCCCCTCGGCGCCGATCGCCAGGACGGGGGCGCCCGGCGGCACCGCGTCGGCGATGAGCCGGGCCAGCGCCTGCGCGGACGTGATGACGTCCGCGGGCGCGGCGGGCACGCCCAGCTCCGTGAGATGAGCGGCCACCGTCGAGGGCGTACGGGCCGCGTTGTTCGTCGCGTACGCCAGCCGCATCCCGCCCGCGCGCGCCGCGCGCAGGGCCGCGACCGCGTGCGGCACGGCCTCGCCCCCGGCGTACACCACCCCGTCCAGGTCCAGCAGCGCGGTGTCGTAGACCTCGCTCAGCGGGCGTTCGCTGCCGCGCGGGCCGCTCGGCCCACCAGAGGGTTCCGGGGTGTGCATGGTGTGTCGCTCCTCGCGCCGGGTCAGGGCGGACGGTTCTGTACGCTCCCGATCCTCCCCCATGCGTGCGGGCGCTCCCGATCCGACTCCCTGCGCCCTCCGTGCCCCAGTACCCACCCCCGACGCAGCGGGCATAGCATGCACGGATGACCGCTGACGGCCTGAGACTCACTCCTTTCCGCGGGCTGCGCTACGCCGCCGACAGGATCAGCAGCCTCGCCGCGGTGACCTCCCCGCCGTACGACGTCGTCGTACGGCCCGACGGCCTGCGGCATCTGGAGACGGCCGATCCGTTCAACATCGTCCGGCTGATCCTCCCCCAGGCCGCCGACCCGGCGGTCCGGCACCGGCAGGCGGCCCGGACGCTGCGCCGCTGGCGCTCCGACGGCGTCCTGGTGCCCGACCCCGAGCCCGCGCTGTACGTCTACGAGCAGCGCAAGGGCGATCTGCTGCAGCGCGGCGTGATCGGCGCGCTGGCCCTGTCCCCTCCCGAGGACGGCATCGTGCTGCCGCACGAGGACGTGATAGCCGAGGTCGTCGAGGACCGCGCCGCGCTGATGCGCGAGACCGCCGCCAACCCGGAGCCGCTGCTGCTCTCCTACCGGGGCGGCGGCACCAGCACCGGGGCCACCGCCGTCATCGAGCGCACCGTGCGCCACCCCCCGCTGGTGGAGACGACGACGGAGGACGGCTTCGCGCACCGGCTGTGGGCCGTCACCGACCCGGCGGAGCTGGCCGGCGTGGACGCCGACCTGTCCCGGCAGCGGGCGCTGATCGCCGACGGCCACCACCGCTGGGCCACATATCTGAAGCTCCGCGCCGAACACGGCAGCGCCGCGCACCCGAACGGGGCGCGGGCCGCCGGGGCGCCCTGGGACTACGGCCTTGTGCTGCTGGTCGACACCGCCCGCTACCCGCTCCAGGTGCGGGCCATCCACCGGGTGCTCCCGCGCCTCACGCTCCAGCAGGCGCTGGACCGGCTGGAGATGGCGCGGGACGGCTTCCGCGTCCGTACGCTCACCGCCCCGCTGCCCCGGGCCCTGGCGGAGCTGGAGGCGACGCCGGGCAACGCCTTCCTGCTCACCGAGGGGAACGGCACCTTCCGGCTGCTGAGCGACCCCGCTCCCGCGCTGCTGGAGCGGACCGTCCCGCGCGGGCGGCCCGGGGTGTGGCGGCAGCTGGACGCGACGGTGCTGCACTCCGCGCTGCTGGACGAGATCTGGAAGGTTCCGGACCACCCCGGCGACATCAGCTACATCCACCACACCGAGGCGGCGGTCGCCCAGGCCGCCCAGCACGGCGGAGTCGCGGTGCTGATGCGCGCGGTCCCCGAGGAGACGGTGCGCGCGCTGGCGGAGCAGGGCGTGACGATGCCGCGCAAGTCCACCTCGTTCGGCCCGAAGCCGGCCACGGGCCTGGTGCTCCGCACGGTCGGCTGAAGCACCACGGCACTGAGGCCCCGCAGCCCCCCCC
>NZ_JAAKZZ010000412.1 GCF_011045075.1 Streptomyces boncukensis | reverse complement strand
CCCCGCCGACCGGCGCCACCGTGTTCCCCGTCGACCTGAGCGTCGGCGGGGAGCGCGTCCGCGCGAGCAGCGCTCAGCCATGGACGTGGGACGACTTCACCCGCCCGGCCACGCCCGCGTCGTGGGGCACGACGCCGCGCGAACCGGACGGCACGGTCAACCTGGTCGCCACACGGGGAGCGAGCGAGCTCGGCGCACAGGTCGCATGTGGCCCGGATCCCACTTAGCCTCCGCCAACTTGAAGTAGCAGGTCAAAGGGCTGGTGTGACCGGCTCGGGGTGCTCACGCTGGCCGGGGGCGCCTGTCTACGGAGTAGACCGTCTGCCAGCGGTCGGCCTGCCACTTCCTGCTCCTTGCGCCCGAACGGCCTTCCGCGGTGGGCGCGACTTCTCCCGGAGGCGGAAGACCACCGCCGGTGGAGCCGAACTATGCAGGTGATGTTTCAGGCTGCATGACACCCTCGTGCCGTGTGTCCAAATTTTGGGTTTAGAGACTGCTTTATACCTCTATCGAGCGGAGTATGGGCACTCCTCTGGCGAGTCGCTAAAAGTGAACTATCTCATACGTACTGCAACTGCACACGCGGGAACCAGGAGGGGATCCATGTTCCGAAGCAACAAGACTCGCTTTTTCGCCCTGAGTGCGGCAGGGCTCACCGCTGTAGCAGCGACAACTACTGGCGTGGCTCTTGCAGCCGCGGACAACGTCAGCGCTCCGTACGTTCAGGCCGGCGCCACAGTTAACAGCGCTGGTTCCGCGGAGAACACCAAGGGGGTCGAGTCCACCGAGCGGGCAAGGACCGGCATCTACTGCGTCACGTTCAAGGACACCAACCTGGATGTCACCAAGGCCATCCCCTCTGCGACTTCCCTCAGCACCTTGCACACAGTTCACGTTTCACGGACGAACTCGAACTGTCCCGGGGCGAACACCCTTGCAGTGATCACACGGAATTTCAGTGGGGGACTCGCCAACGCCGGCTTCTCCGTGGCCATCCACTGACGTCATCCATCCCATCTTCGGCGCCCACGGCTCACCCGCCGTGAGGCGCCGAAGTGATGGGCCTGCGAACGCGTACCTGCGCTCTGCCTCCCTCAGCAGGGTCCGCACCCTTCTACGATCCTGTGCATGCTCCTGATCGACGGCACCCTCATCCTCACCTAGTGCTGTGACCGGGATGATTCACCGTGATCGGAAGGCGGCTCGTGGGACGAGCGCACGCGAAACGGCTGGTATTAATGGGGCATGCAGGAAGAGACCGCACGCTCCGCGATCGACACGTTCATCTCCGCATTCAACGCCTCGGCCGACATCTATGTAACTGCCCTGCTCTCCCAGGCCCTGACCTCAGACGTGGTCTTCTGGGGACCGCTGGGTCGCAGCGAAGGAATCGCGGCGGTCGAGCGGTTCGTGCTGGACATCCGGCGCCACCCGGCGGGGACCGGCACGATGGTGCGCTGCTCAGCGGTGGACATGCCTGACGAATGGGCCCGGTACCAGTGGGTCTTCACCACGCCTGATGGAGGCCCCCGCCTGGCGGGAACGGACGTCGTCCATCTGCGACGGAGCCTCATCGACCAGGTCATCGTCTTCGCGGGGGAGATCGAGCCGTCCGCCTCCTGAGTCATCCTTCTGCCGCTGTCCTTCTCCCCCTGCTCCGGGAGTGCCTCATCAACGGCGGATCCGATGATCAAGGAGACGCCCTGATGAGCGAGACCACCACCACCGAGCACGAGGTCGCAGAGGAGCCGGTTGTCGAGTCGGCTGCGGGGGCGGTGTCGGCAGCAGCTGACCAAGCGGGTGCTGGAGTCCGTCCGGGGGGAGATCACCGATCATGTCGGCCGCCTTTCCGGCATCGACGAGATGGTGCTCTCCCTGTCCGCGAAGGGCCTCACGCACGGGGAGATATCGGCCCACCTGGCCCAGGTGTACAGCTGTGGTCCCACGCCTGGGCCGAGATGACCCCTTCCTCTCCTTTCCTCTCCTTCGACGTCGAGATCCGCTAGGTCACCTGCAGCGCGAACGCGATCGAGAGTGAGCTTTCCCCAACCTCAGGTTGAGGCGTGATGAAGCGTGGGGATGGTCTTCATGCTGGCGGTGACCCGGTTGGTGCTACAGCGGAGTCTCCGCGGGAGCTGTTGTGCCGACGTTGCCGCAGCTTGAGACGCAGGCCGCGGAAGGGCACCCGGATGATGCCGCCGGCGCCTTGATACGCCTTGTCCGGCCACGGCACTAGCACTTCACTTCCGCGTCGCGGGGGCGTAGTCACCGGCAGCACGCATGTCTGGCGAGCGCCCGGAACGGTGGGTGAGGCCGGCAGCAGCCGACCTGCCGCATCGGCCGGTGACCGGTCGGTGCGGATCCGGTCTACCGGTTCGCGGCTTCGCGAGAGGTGATCCGGTTTGTACGACCGACCGCGCGGCCCACCGCGTTGCGTACCGCGAGGCCCGGCCGGGTGCGGGGCACCATGAGTCTGGAGAGCAGACCGACGCGTCGCTGTCGCGGGCCCACCTCGCGGCGGAGCCGCGACTCGTAGGCGGCGAAGGCGCGGGCGTGATCACCGGGATGGGCGGCGAGCTCTTCTGCGAGGGCGTAGGCGCCCGCCATTGCCATGCTGGACCCGTCGCCCAGCAGGGCTGTCGCCGCCGCCGCGTCCCCGAGCAGTACGACCCGTCCGCGGGACCACGAGGGCATCCGGACGGTGGTCAGGGGGTCGAAGAACGGCGCCGGGTGGTCGAGGAACGCCGCCACGAGTTCCGGTGCCCGCCACCGCACGTCGGCGTAGGCGTCGGCCACGGTCTGCTTGTGCAGGGCGGTGTTCTTGCGGTCGTGGGGCGCCGGCCGTGCGGCCCGGAAGGTGAAGATCGCGAGCGGAGTGGTCCGTGAGGGGTGGACGACCAGCATCCGGTTCGGCACGGTCAGCATCGTCATCTCGCTCGGGTCCTCGATGGCGTCGGGTTCCAGCGGGACGGTCGCGCCGTACAGGCCCAGATCGCTCGCGAACTGCCGCTCGGGGCCGAATACCAGGCGCCGTACGGTGGAGTGGATCCCATCGGCACCGACTACCAGGTCGAAGCGCCGTGGCGCGGACCGCCGGAAGGTGACGTCGACTCCACCTCCGTCCTGGTCGAGGGCGGTGATCGTGTCGTCGAAGATGAACTCGGCCTCGGTCTGCGCCGACCGGTGGAGCACCTCGGAAAGGTCGGCTCGGGTCACCTCGACCGTCGGCGCCTCGTCCGAGGTGAGCGGGAGTTGCAGGATTCGCCTGCCGTCGGGGTCGAGCAGGGTCAGCGACCGATTGCGGGTGGCGAGTCCGCGGAGCTGCGGGAGGATGCCCATGCGGTCGGCGACCGGGATCGCGGGCCCCTTCACGACGATCGCACTACCACCGGAGCGCAGCTTCCGGGCATGTTCGACGACCGTCGGCCGGTAGCCATTCCGGGAGAGCCAGTGCGCGAGTGCGGGCCCTGCGATTCCGGCACCGACTATCAGTACCTCGGGCTTCTTCATGACGATGACCTCTCGGAGTGTCGATGACCAGGTTTCCCGGCGAGTGCCGGGCCGGGTCGCAGGGAGCGGTGGCACGGGGCAGCGCCACACCAATCAAGGTACGAGCGATTTCGTACCTCAGTGGAGCACACCCTTCAGGTACGATGCAAGACGTACCTGAAGGAGGTGCCGCGTGGCCGGGAAGAACCTGGACGGCCCGGAGGCCGATGTGCTCGATCTGGGTGCGGTGTTTCGCGCCCTCGCCGACGAGCACCGTCGTTCGGTGATGACGGAGTTGGCCGCCGACCACAGCGACAGCGAGCGGGGCTGCAACTCGTTCGATCTTCCGATCTCGAAGCAGACCCAGACCCACCACTTCCGGGTCCTGCGCGAGGCAGGTCTCATCGACGAGATCGACTACGGCAACCGCAAGGGCATCCGACTACGCCGCGCGGACGTCGAGAAGAGGTTTCCCGGGCTGCTCGCGCTCCTGGGAGCAGGGCCCCCGGGCGATACCGCTCCTCGCTGAGCACGAACGGGATCGGTGTCGCTTCGGCCACCGTCCCGCGCTCGTGATCGGTGCCGAGCACTTCCCCGCGCGCTCCCTCACGCCAACACCCACTGAGGGTCCCTCAACCCGCGTGCGGAACGGGGCCACTGGGGTGAGGACGGGGTCCGGGCGTAGCGAAGCTCCTGGTAGCCGGGTGCGTGTCGAGTCCGAGCCGTCCTGCCAGGAGCTTCCGCATGCTTGTCCACCCAGCCGGGGCCGATCTGTCCACCTGCGCTCTGCGCTTCCTCGCCCGCGAGCCGACCGCACGTCGTCTTGCGCAAGGGCCGCGATGGCGCCGGCCGGCCGCCGGACGGCAGGCGCTGCTCGTACTGGCTCATCTACGATGCGGCCATCCCGGCGGGACGGTTCCTGTGGGCGTCGCCCGCGCTGCCGGGGGCGCCCGCGGCACCGCGAAGATCCGTGCACTCGTCGAACAGGCCATGGCCAGCCTCGTCCAGGCCGTCCTCACCCTGCACCTGACATGCACAGACCGAGGATGGCGAGCAGCCAGTTCTTGAAGTCCAGGGACTCCGTCTCGTCCAACTCGGAGGGCTTGGTGCGCGGCCCCCCGCGTCGGCTTCCGGCCGCGCGCGTTACTCCAACGACAACGCACTGACCGTCGCCTCCGTCCTCGGCGGAAGCGACGTGATCGGTGAGGAGGACGTGAGGGGCAGGCTTCTCGGCAACTGACCACCCCACGACGCCCCTTGCGAACAAATCGGAAGGCCACGGCGCCCACGGGCTCCTATCCTCGTTCGAGGCGCTGGCACGGTGCCCCTGCCGACGGTTGGCACTCTTCGGACCAAGGAAGCGTGGTGCAATGACCAGCCGACTCATCGCAATCTCCTTCGACGCGCACCAGCCGGAACACCTGGCGCACTTCTGGTCCGGGGTACTGAACCTGGAGAGGGCCGACGATTTCTACGACGGCGTCGCCCTGATGTCCGGGAACGCGGCCGGATACCGTCTCGGCTTCCGTCCCGCCCAGGCGCAGAAGGCCGCGCAGAACCGGCTGCACTTCGACCTGACCAGCTCCTCCCCGGAGGACCAGCAGGAGACGGTGGCCAGGGCGCTCGGCCTCGGTGCGCAGCACACCGACGTCGGCCAGGGATCGGACGCGTCCCATGTAGTGCTCGCCGACCCCGAGGGCAACGAGTTCTGTGTCATCGAGCCGGACAGCGGTTTTCTCGCCGGCTGCGGCTTCATCGGAGCGCTCGCCTGCGATGGTTCGCAGGCCGTGGGCTCCTTCTGGAGCGAGGCGCTGGGCTGGCCGCTGGTCTGGGACCAGGACGAGGAGACCGCCATCCAGTCACCGAACGGCGGTACGAAGATCACGTGGGGCGGTCCGCCGTTGATGCCGGACCCCGGCAAGGACCTGCACTTCGACCTCGCTCCGGACGGCGACCAGCAGGCCGAGGTCGAGCGTCTGCTCTCCCTCGGAGCGAAGCGTCCCGACGCCGCCCACGGCGAGGACGGCACGGTGCTGCTGACCGACCCCGACGGCAACGGGTTCCGCGTGCTCACGCACCGGTGAGGCCGGTTTCGTGGGTCGGCTTCGCATCCGGCTGAGTGGTGTCGTCCTCCGACGGGTCGAGGGCTCGTGCCGCTGAACCGTCCACGTGCCTGCGCCGCCACGCGGTACAGCAGGGGTATGACGCCGACCAGCTCCGCCCCCGAAGAGGAACCCCCGTGCCGCCCGGGAACGAGGCGGGGGTGATGCCACTGTTCGGAGGAGGGAAGATTCCCCCAACTCGGCTAGGCAGGCGCATGCTCCCTGTCCGCGGAGTATGCCCCTCCTGATGACCGGACCTGCTGAGTTGCAGGCAGCCGACAAGGTCGGGATTCCCTGACGTGTTTCACGCTCCTCCGCCCTCCACGGCCGGGCCGGCCGTAATGCGGCAAAGATCTGGGGCCGGGGTGCTGACAGGGGATGGGCATCGCAGGATCCTCACAGGGAGGGTTCGAAGTTCCCGGAGAGATCGCCCGCATTTCCCGCACTTCCTCGGTTGTTTCCCTGATGTCAGATCAGGGTCGCTCCAACTCGCCGTGCTGAAGTAATCCGACGAAAGAGGAGAACCGATGCCCCACTTACGAAAGTTCGTGATCCCTGCCCTCGTTCCCCTGTTGGCGCTCGTCGGTTTCACCGCGAGCGCCTCGGCAGGGCCACGCGCGGCAGAGCAGGCCGCGCCGTCCACGGACGTCAAGAGACTCGCCGGTGTCTGGCACAACCAGCTGGGGTCCGTCATGAAGCTGAAGGTCGGAGACGACGGCCGGCTCAGCGGCAGCTACGAGTCGGCGGTCGGCAACGCCGAGCGCACCTACGTCCTCACCGGACGCGTCGACGCGGAACCTGCCGGCGGCAAGCAGGGCACGACGCTGGGCTGGACGGTGTCGTGGCGCAACGAATTCCGCAACGCACACTCGAACACGACGTGGAGCGGTCAGTACTTCCGCAAGGGCGGGGAGCGGATCAACACCCAGTGGCTGCTCACACGCTCCACCACGCCCGCCAACGAGTGGGAATCCACATGGGTGGGCCATGACGAGTTCGCCAGAGGTCTGCCTCCGACCAGTCTCACGCAGAAATCCCAGCAGCTCAACGGCAAAATATCCGCTCCCGACCTGCTGCCGTCCGGCCGCTGATCCACACGACGGGAAAGCCGTCCGAAAAGGTATTTCCGGGCAGGCACAGCACACCTGTGGAATTCCCCGCCGGGGCCGGACGCCGGCCGTCACGCCCCGGCGGGGAACAGCGGCGCGGGACGGTCACGGGCCGGGGCGGGCC
>NZ_JAAKZZ010000411.1 GCF_011045075.1 Streptomyces boncukensis | reverse complement strand
GTGTGGGGCGGGGCGGGAAACCCCGGATCTTCGTCGTATGCGCGCCGGGATCGGCAATTCTCCGGCGCGGGTCGACGTGACCTGAACCACGTTCCGCGGCCGAACACGTCTGCGCGCGCCCCGACTGGGTAAGGCGAGACGTGTCCGGCACTTCACCCGCCATGAACGGAGGCCCGCCGTGGCCGCGACCGCCGAACTGCTGATCTCCGCCCTCTCGCCCCTGCCCCGGCAGGAGCTGCACTCCAAACCCGGGCACGGGCCGGCAGACGTGTCCGGGGCATCCCTGCCCGCCTTGGGACTCGACGGCTCGTGCACCTGCGGCTGCGTCGAAGCGCCGCTGACCAGCGAGCCACCGCTCGCCGACGTCGCCCCCCTGACCAGCGAGCCCCCGCTCGGCGAGCTGCCGCTGACCAGCGAGCCCACCGGCGCCGGATACGGCACGGAGCCCTCGGACATCTGACGCCCCGCCGCGGGCGATCCGCCGCCGCGCGCGAGAGGCCCTGCGCGGGACCCCGCCGCGCGGGGGAATCCCCCGTCCGATATGTTGATCCTGTGAGCAACAAGGTCTACAAGAACGCCCTGCGCGCCGGCACGGTCACCGCCGGTGTGACGCTGATGATGCTCCTGTCGTCCCCCGCCTTCGCGCTCACCCGCGACGACGGCGACGACCCGGGTCCCGGGCTGAGCATCATGGAGACCCTCGGCCTCTTCGTCGGCGCGCCGATCGCTCTCTTCCTGATCATCGCCGGACTGGTGGTGGCGGGCGACAAGTCCCGCAAGAAGAGCGGCTGACGGCGGGCCGGGAGGCCGTCCTCTCGGCTCTCGAACTGCCGTGCTTTAGGACGGGGTTGTCCGGATTTTACGACAGCCCTGTCACAGCCGTGGTCTCCGTGCCGCCGCGGGGAATCGCGGAAGCATGACGCACCACGACGCACCGCTCTCGCCCCGCCCGCTCAGCCATCTGACCGCCGCCCGCCCCCGGGTGATGACCGTCCGCGCGCTGCGCGAGCACGGCGTCACCCCGGCCGGAGCCGCCGAGCGCTGCCGCCCCGGAGGGCCGTGGCAGATGCTGCTGCCCGGTGTCTGCCTGCTGCACGGCGGCATCCCCACTCCGGAGGAGCGGCTGCGCGCGGCCCTGCTCTACGCGGCGGACGGGCGCGGTGCGCGGTCCGGCGCGGAGCCGGGCGGGCCGGCGGAGTCCGTCGGGTGCCCGGCGATGCTCACCGGGCCGGTCGCGCTCACGCTGCACCGCTTCGCCTGCGCGCCGTCCCTGCGCGCGCTCGACCGTATCGACGTCCTCGTCCCGCGCGGCCGCCGTCCGCGCTCCACCGGGTGCGCCCGTATCGTGCGCGGCGGGCAGGGGCTTCCGGAGCCGGTGGAGATCACCGGGCTGCCCGTGGCGCCCGTGCCGCGCGCCCTCGCCGACGCCGTCTCGGTGCTGACCGACGCGGTGGCGGTGCGGCGGCTGCTGACCGAGTCGGTGCGGGGCGGCCACTGCGAGGCGCAGGCGGTGGTGCGCGAGCTGACCCGGGCGCGGCTGCTCGGCCGCCCGCATGTGGTGGACGCCGTCGACGCGCTGCTCGCCGAGGGGCGCGCGCTGGCCGAGGGCCGGCTCTACGACATGGTGCTGGGGCACGGCCTGCCCGAGCCCTGCTGGAACGTCGAGCTGCGGCTGCCCGGCGGGCCCCCGCTCGGCAGCGTGGACGCGTACTGGCCGGAGGACGCGGTGGCCCTGGTGATCGACGCCCGCACCCCGCGCCAGTCCGCCGCGGGCCCCGGGGGAGGCGAGGGCGCCGACGAGTGCGGCGAGCACGACGCCGCGGTGTGGACGGAGTACGCGCGCCGCCGGGAGACCCTGGAGCGGCTCGGTATCACCGTCGTCCATGTGACGCCGCGGAAGCTGCGGGAGTCCCTCGCGCAGCAGGCCGCCGTGGTCCGCACGGCGCTGATGACCTCCGACGAGCGGGGGCCCTCCGCGTTTGTCAGTGTCCTGCCGCGCTGAGGCCGGGGAAGGGGCGCGGCGCGCAGGTCAGCCGCAGAACTCGGCCTCGACCATCGCGCGGGTGCTGCGCGCTCCCCAGTCGGCGTTGACGTTGAACGCCGCGGTGCGGCTGCCGTCCGCCGTGCCGAACGCCGCCGAGTGCGAGCCGTGGATGGTGCCGTCGTGCCCCCAGACCGTCACCCCGCACGACAGGGTGCGTGCGGTCAGCCCCAGCCCGTACCGCTCGTGGCGGGCGATCGCGCGGGTGGACTTCATCTCGCGCAGCTGGCGGGGCGGCAGCAGACCGCCCGTCAGCAGCTCCCGGGTGAACCGGACCAGATCCCGGTCGGAGGAGATCATCTCCCCGGAGGCGCCCGCGAGCGAGGGGTTGAGCGCGGTGACGTCGTACCGCTCGCCGTCCCGCCCGCCGAGCGCCGAGTACGCGCGCCCGTGCCGCCCGGGGATGCGCGGCGAGGTGCCCGGCAGCGAGGTGTCCCGCAGCCGCAGCGGACGCACGATGCGGTGCTCGATCTCCTCGGCGTACGACCGCCCCGTCACCGCCTCGATGACCATGCCGGCCAGCACGTAGTTGGTGTTGGAGTAGCTCCACGCGGTGCCCGGCGTGAACAGCGGGCCGCGCTTCAGCGCCGGGGCGATCAGCTCGCGGGGGGTGTGGGAGGCCCAGCGCTCGGTGAGGAAGGGGGTGCCGAAGTACGCCCGGCGGAACGCGGGGTCGGCCGTGTAGCCCGGGATGCCGCTGGTGTGCCCGAGCAGCCGGCGGACCGTCACCGTATGCCGCCGGTCGCCGAAGGCGGCGCCGTACCGGCCGAGCGGCACCTTCCGCAGCCACCGCCCCACGGGGTCGTCCAGGCGCACCCTGCCCTCCGCTTCGAGCTGCAGGAGCACGGTCGCCACGAAGGGCTTGGTGAGGCTGCCGATCCGGAAGCGGTCGCGTGCCTGCCGGGGCCGCCCGGTGCGGCGGTCGGCCACCCCGGCCGAGCCGTGCCACACGCCGCCGCTGTCCTGGACCCAGCCCAGCGCGCCCGGCACGCCGTACCGCACCACCGCTTCGTGCAGCGCCTCGTGGGTGCGGGCGTGCCCGCCGTCGGCGGCGAAGGACACCCCGGAGGGCAGGGCGAACCCGCAGACGAGAGCGAGCAGTCCGATGAGAACGCTGCGCGGCAGCGACATGGGGGGCATCAGCCGTCACCCTAGTGAGCAGGCCGACTCGTCCGCCACACGGAGCCCAACACGAGCGCGCAACCGGCGTACTGAGTGAGCGTGGGACGCTCGCCCAGGAAGACGACGCCCAGCCCGATGGCCACCACCGGCTGCAACAGCAGCAGGGCCGCGCCGGTGACGGGTTCGAGCCTGGCCAGCGCCGGGCCGATCAGCAGCAGCGCCAGCACCTGCCCGCACAGCGCCATCACGGCCAGCCAGCCCAGCGCGCCCCAGCCGGGCGCCAGATCGATGCCCGTCCACAGCGAACCCAGCACGCCCGAGGTCACCCCGGCGGCGAGCGTCGAGACGCACACCGGCGCTGCGGTGTGCCCCCGGCCGCCGCCGAGCCGGGTGAGGTAGAGGTACCCGGCGAACGCCACGCCCGCCGTCGCGCCGTACAGCACCCCGCTCAGCGGGTCGCTGCCCGGCTCGGGGGAGCCGATCGCGCCGGATGCGAGGGCCACGCCCAGCAGCATCAGCGGCAGCGTGCGCCAGAAGCGCACGCCGGGGCGCGTACCGGAGAAGGCGAGCGCCAGCAGCGGAAACACCGCGACCTGGAGGTTGAGCAGCACGGTGGCGATGGACGAGCCGACGTCCCGGATGCTGGCGACCCAGAAGACGAAGTCGACGCCCAGCAGCGCGCCCGCCGCGACATCCAGCAGATGCAGCCGCGGCGCGCGCGGCCCGACCCTGTGCCGCTCGGCCAGCGCGAGCGGCAGCAGCGCCAGCAGCGCCAGGGCGCAGCGCAGGAACGCGGCCGTGCCCGCGTTCGTGCCGGACAGCTTGACGAACATCGCCGACGCCGAGATGCAGACCGAGCCGGACGCCGCCAGCAGCCTGGGGTTTCGGATGTCCACGGGAGCCATGACCGTCACTCTGCCGCCCACGACTCTCAAGTAAAAGCGAAGTTTTTTTTCCAGTATTGGTTAGCATTGCTTGCGTGTTCAGTCTCGACCGGCTCCGTGCCCTGGACGCGGTCGCGGCCCACGGCTCGCTGGCCCGCGCCGCCCAGGCCCTGCACATCACCCCGTCCGGGGTCTCCCAGCAGCTGGCCAAGCTGGAGCGCGAGGCGGGCCACCCGCTGCTGGAGCCGGACGGGCGCAGCGTCCGGCTCACCCACGCGGGCCGGGTGCTCGCCGGCCACGCGGCGCGCGTGCTCTCCCAGCTCTCCGACGCCGAGGCCGACCTCGCCGACCTGAGCGAGGAGATACTGGGCCCGCTCCGGCTCGGCGGGGTGGGCAGCTCGCTGCGCTCCCTGCTGCCCGACGTGCTCGCCGGGCTCACCGCCGCACACCCCCGGCTGACCCCGACCGTCGTCGACGGGGAGGCTGTCGACCTGGTGCCGCGGCTGCTCAGCGGCGATCTCGACCTGCTGCTGATCGAGAGCTGGGACAGCCGCCCGATGCCGGTGCCCGCCGGTGTCGCGGTGCGCACGCTCGTCGTCGAGGACGTGGAGGTCGCGCTCAGCGCCCGGCACCCCCTCGCGGACCGCGCGGAGCTGGGCCTGGCGGAGCTGGCGGGCGCGGTGTGGGCGAGCTGCCCCGAGGGGACCGAGCCGTACGAGGCGCTGGTGCAGGCGCTGCGCGGGAGCGGTCTGGAGCCCGAGGTGCGCTACCCCGTGACCGAGTACGCCACGCAGCTCGCCTTCGTGGCGCGCGATCTGACGCTCGCGCTGGTGCCGCGCATGGCGCAGCGCCCCTGCCCGCCCGGTGTGCGCTTCGTGCCGGTGCGCCCCCGCCTGCGGCGCGAGGTCCGCGCCGCATGGCGCGCCCACCACCCGAGCCCCTCCGTACGAGCCTGTCTGACCCTGCTGGAGCGGCAGCACGACGCCCCGTGAGGGGCGCGGGGCTCGTGTTCATGTACCCCCATCGCCCCGTCACGGCTTGCGCAGCACCAGCTCCGCGTTGCGGTCGCCCGCCTCGCCCGCGAGATCCATACGCCGGCCCGGCGCGTTCGCGGCGAGCTCGCGGTAGAGCGACGCCAGCCCCGTCTGCGACACATCGCTCCGCTCCACCCGCGCCGGAGCGGACGCCTCGATGAGCGTGGTGAGCAGCGAGAGCGTGCCGTCCCGGTTGTCGACCAGCTCGATGACGCGGGCGAGCTGCGGGAAGTCGATGTGGGACGCGGTGCTGACCTCCCACAGCGTGCCGTGCGGTGTGATGCGGTTGCGGTGGCTGTGCCCGTTGATCCAGGCCACCGCGTGCGGGGTGCGCTTCAGCAGGTCCAGCAGCTGGTCGCCGCCCTCCGGAGTGGTGGTGCTGGTGTGGTGGCTGAAGACGAGCGCGTACGCGTCCCGGTGCCGCTCCAGCTGCCGCTCCAGCCAGCGCAGCTGCCGCTGCGAGATCCGCCCCGCGTAGTGCCCGTCGCGCCGCGTCGTGTCCAGGCTGTAGCCCATCACGCCGTCCGCGACGCGGAAGGCGTAGTACAGCTCGCCGGTCTCCAGCTGCCGCTCCGTGTAGCCGTGCCCGAGCGGGCCGCTGCCCCGCCAGCGCGGGTTGCGCAGGGCCCGCAGATACGCCTCGGCCGTGACCGGCGCGCGGGCCGGGTCCGGGGTGACCGTGCGCATCCTGCGACGCTGCGTGCGCAGCAGCTCCGCGAAGTCGGCGCCCTTCGGGTCGAGCCCCTTGCGCACCGCCCGCCACATCCGCGCTCCGTCCGCGTCCGGCAGCTCCATCAGCTTCCTGTCGCCCACCGCGAAGTCGGCGAGGAAGCCGTGCGGGCCGCCGGACGCAGCAAAGCAGCCGCCCGGCAGCGCGTCGTGGTTCCCGACCGTCGCATACCAGGGCAGCGCCAGCCCCGGGCTGGTGACGCTGCGCAGCGCGGCCTGCAGAAAGCCCTCGATCCGCGGGAAGCCGCGCGCCTTGTCGGTGTCCCGCAGCGCCGAGTCCGGCTGCCAGTACGTCCGCAGGCCGCTGTTCTGCACCCCCTCGTACGTGCCCGGGGCACCGGTGTCCGGGGTGATACGGCCGCCGCTCATGGCGGTCAGGAACCACTCCAGCTCGGCCTGCGCGTTGTTGTCGGTGTTGTCGCCGGTGGTGATGACGAAGGACAGCGGCATCCCCGTCACCGGACCGCCGGGCAGCGCGTTGACCCGTTCGACCAGCGCGACGGCGCCCGCCGTCGACAGCGCCTCCTGGGGGCGCCAGGCGCTCTGCGTCTGGGTGCGCAGGAACTCGTAGCGCAGCGGGTGCTGCACATCCACCAGATGCAGATCGGTGAACTGCACGAATCCGGCCAGCGGGGTGCGCCGCCGTATCCGCGCGCTCCCCGCCCGCGCCAGCTCCGTGCGCACCACGGGACGCCACGGCGCCCCGTCGGTGAGCCGCCGGTAGGGGCCGTCGCCGTCCGGGACGGAGACGCTGGTCAGCGTGGTGCCGCCGCGCGGCGGGGCCGCGGAGGGGCCGGGCCCCGGCCCGGTACGCGCCACCGCCGGGGACGGCGCGGCCGGGGCCGGGACGCCGGGGCTGCCGGAGGCGCCGCGGGAGCCGAGCGCGCCGCCCAGCCCGAGCGCCGCGGCCGAAGCGCCGGCCGCCGCGAGAACGGCACGGCGCCGCGGGCCCGGATGCCGCACCCCCTTCGGGGGTGTGGCAGCGCTGGGGCCTTCGCCCGTGAGGGCGGTACTCGTAGGGGTGGGCTCCGTGGGGTCGGGGCC
>NZ_JAAKZZ010000410.1 GCF_011045075.1 Streptomyces boncukensis | reverse complement strand
ACCCCCGCGAGCCGGGCGGCGGCGGCCAGCCCGGCGATGCCGCCCCCCACCACCACGACGCGGGGCAGCGCCCCCTCACCCCCGGCTACGCTGCTGGCCGGGGACGGCGCGGTGGAGTATCGGACGGCGGACGCGCTCATACGGCATCTCCCTGGGCCACTGGACGGCTTGCTGACGGCTGTGCCAGTAGAGAAGGCGGCGGCGGCCGGACACCAGGGCCGAACGCCCCTGCCGGCGCGCCGACCGCCTCCCCGGCAGGTCCCGGTTGGGGCCGGACGGCCCTACCGGCCGGGGCGCGGCGGGAGGCATGATGCGACTCCCCGCAGCCGCGGGGACGGTCCCGGACGGACACGGACGGACACGGACGGAGTGAGCGGCGATGTCGGACGGTGCGCAGCCGGAGGCCCCGGCGCCAGTGCGGGTCTTCCTCCTCGACGACCACGAGGTGGTGCGGCGGGGCGTGCACGACCTGCTGGAGACAGAGCCCGATCTGACCGTGATCGGCGAGGCGGGCACCGCCGAGCAGGCCCTGGTGCGGGTGCCCGCGCTGCGTCCGCACGTCGCGGTGCTCGATGTGCGGCTGCCGGACGGCGACGGGGTGTCGGTGTGCCGGGAGCTGCGCTCCCGGATGCCGGAGCTGGCCTGTCTGATGCTCACGTCGTTCGACGACGAGGAGGCGCTGCTGGACGCGATCATGGCGGGCGCCTCGGGCTATGTGCTGAAGCAGATCAGCGGCACCGACCTCGTCACGGCGGTGCGCACGGTGGCCGCCGGCCAGTCCATGCTCGACCCGGGCGCCACGACGCGGCTGATGGCCCGGCTGCGCGGGGAGCGGGACGAGGAGGAGCAGCCCGCGCTGCTGCCCGAGCTGACCGGGCGCGAGCGGGAGATTCTGGCGCTGATCGGGGAGGGGCTGACGAACCGGCAGATCGGCAAGCGGCTCTATCTCGCGGAGAAGACCGTCAAGAACCACATCTCGCGGATGCTGGCGAAGCTGGGGGTCGAGCGGCGGGTGCAGGCCGCGGTCATCGCTACGCAGGCGTCGGCGGCGCAGTCGGGCCGGGCCCGCCCCTGACACCCCGCCGATCCGCGTCGGGGCTGCGCCCCGTCTGCCCCTTGCGGTGCGTCGCAGTCCGCAGGTCCGCGCCGGCTGGGCGCGCAGTTCCCCGCGCCCCTGACGGGGCAGCCGACTCTCCCGCATGAGCCCCGCGTCAGCGCAGGGGGGCCGACCAGACCAGGCGGGTGCCCCCGCCCTCCGGGCGGGCCAGCTCCAGCGCGCCGCCCAGCTCCTCGGCCCGCTCGGCAATGTTCCGCAGCCCGCTGCGCCGCCCCTCGGCCGGGATCCCGACGCCGTCGTCCTCCACGGTGAGCACGACCTCCCGCGCCGTCGCCCGCAGGCCCACCTCCACGCGGCTCGCACCCGCGTGCCGCGCCGTGTTGCTCAGCGCCTCCAGCAGCACCGCCAGCACATGGTCGGCGACCGACGGCGGTACGTCGGTGTCCAGCAGCCCCTCCATGCTCAGCCGGGGCGCGAAGCCCAGCGCCGGGTGCGCCTCGCCGACGGCTCGGGCGACCCGGGCCCGCAGGCTCTGCTCGGCCTCCTCGTCCCGGGCCCGCAGCCCGAAGATGGTCGAGCGGATGATCTTGATGGTCTCGTCCAGGTCCGCGACCGCCCGCTCCACCCGGTCGTTGGCGCTCGCGGGCTCGATGAGCCGCGCGGCGCTCTGCAGGGTCATCCCGGTGGCGAACAGCCGCTGGATCGCGAGGTCGTGCAGATCCCTGGCGATCCGGTCGCGGTCCTCCAGCAGCGTGAGCTGCTCGGCGTCCCGGCGGCGGTCGGCCAGCTCCAGGGCGAGCGCCGCCTGGTCGGCGAAGCCGAGCAGCGGCCCGATCTCCCCCTCCGTGAAGGCGTGGCTCCCCTCCGGCCTGGCCAGCAGCAGCACGCCGCCGATCCCGCCCGCCGCGCCCCCCAGCGGCACGGCGGCCGCGGGGCCCTGCCCGGCGAACCGGGGCGGCCCCGCGGTGAAGCGCGGATCGCCGGCCAGGTCGGTGGTGGTCGCGGGCGCGGCCGTCGCGCACGCGAGCCCCGACAGGGTGCCCTCGGCCGACACGGTCAGCCCCAGCCGCGCTGCGGCGTCTCCGCCGAGGGCGAGCTCGACGGTCAGCTGCCCGGTGCCGGCCAGCGGCACGGAGACGTCCGCGACCGTCGCGCCGGTGATCTCCCGCGCCCGCTCGGCGATGAGGCCGAGGACATCCAGCCGGGCGCTGCCCGAGAGCAGCGCCCGGGTGATCTCCGCGCTGGCCCGCAGCCAGCGCTGCTGCCGCTGGGCCTCCTCGTACAGCCGCGCGTTGTCGATGGCCACTCCCGCGGCCACGGCGAGGGTGGCGAGCACCGCCTCGTCCTCGGCGTCGAAGTCCGCGCCACCGCGCTTGTCGGTGAGGTACAGGTTGCCGAAGACCTGGTCGCGCACCCGCAGCGGGACCCCGAGGAAGGTGCGCATCGGCGGGTGGTGCTCCGGGAAGCCGTACGAGGAGGCGTGCGCGGAGAGCTCGGTCAGCCGCAGCGGCTCGGGGTGCTGGATCAGCTCGCCCAGCAGGCCCTTGCCGGTGGGGTACGGGCCGATGGCCGCGATCTCCTCGCCGGAGAGCCCGACGGTGTGGAACTGGGACAGGGTGCGGCCGTCCGGCCCGATCACCCCCAGCGCCGCGTACCGGGCGTCGACGAGCGCTGCGGCGGCCTCCACGATGCGGCGCAGCGCCTGGGTGAGGTCCAGCTCGCGCCCGACCGACAGCACGGCCTCCAGCAGGCTGTGCACCCGGTCGCGGGTGCCGCGGGCGGCCTCGACGCGCGCCTGCAGCTCCTCCAGCAGCTCGTCCAGCCGCAGTTGCGGAAGCCGGGACGCCGACTCCTGCCCGCCCATCACCCGTGACCTCCTGGTCCCGTCACCCGCCGATCCCGGCCGCCTGCCCGGTTCACGGTACCGGCCGCGCACGCGCAGCTGACCCCGCCGCACCTCACCCGTCCGGACGGAGGGAGGCGTCCGACAGCCGTACGCCGGTGACCAGGTCGGGGCGGATGCGTACGGCGAAGTCCATCGCCCGGTCCACCCAGGGGCGCAGCATCGCCCGGTAGCGCTCCAGCTCGTGCGGCTCGGTGACCAGGTGGGCGTAGCCGGTGGCCACGACGCTCCAGCCCAGATGGGTGCCGGGGTCGATGGCATCGGCCTCGTAGGCGACCACGACACCCGGGGCGCCGCCCTGCTGCGTATGCGAGGTCAGGGCCGCGCCCTCGTGGGTACGGATCACGATCTCGCCGCCGTCCAGGACGTGGTTGACCGCCCGGATCGCGGGGAGCGCGCCCTGGGTGAAGACGACCCTGCCGAAGGAGACGCTGCCCAGCAGCCGCAGGGCCTCGGCCCGGTCCAGGGCCTCCGAGCGGCGGGGACCGGTGCGGACGGACATTCCGAGCATTCCTTTCGCGTGGTCGGACCCGCACCTCCAGTGGACACGTGAGCGAACCCCCGCGGCTAGGGCCGACCGGCCCCCGCCGGGGGCCGCGGGCGCCGGGGCACGAGCTGATCCTCGGCGACCAGGATCGCCAGCCCGGCCCGGGGGAGCCGCAGCCGGCCCGGGGAGCACAGGAAGCGCGGCTCCCAGCACGGGTGGTATCTGGCGCCGGCCCGGTACAGCCCCTCGAACTGCCACCAGGGCGAGACCCCGGTGAGGGCGGTGCGCAGCAGCCGCGCGCCGGCGCCCTGCCGCGTACCGTCCATCACCGGGCGCAGCGGGGAGAAGGTCAGCGACAGCCGGCGGACGCCCAGCGCCGCCGCGCGGTCCGCGAGCGCGCTGACGAGGAACTCGTGCACGCCGTTGGGGCCGTGCGGGCTCCGGCGCATGAGGTCCAGGGAGAGCCCGTCGGCTCCCCACGGCACGAAGGCCAGCAGGGCGACGGGGCCACCGTGGCGGTCGAGCGCCTCGGCCAGCAGGCAGCGGCGGTCCTCGGCGCCGCCGAACCGCCCCAGGGCCATGGCGAAGCCCCGCTCCCGGGGGTACGGACGCCATCGCTCCGCCAGCACCGCCACATGCCGCCGCTCCTCCGCCGAGAGGTCGCCCACCCACCGGATCCGGGCCCGCAGACCGGCGCGGGTACACCGGTGCACCGCCTGCCGCACCGGGCGCATCCGGCGCCCGAGGAGCGTGAAGTCCTCCAGCGGCAGGACCGCCTCGTCCCCGATGTGGGTCCGGCGCAGCCCGGCCCCGGCGGCGTACGCGGCGGCGCCGCGCCGCCCGGCGCCGAAGGCGGCGGGGACCGCGCGGGCCCGCGCGGCCGCGTCCCGCCACGCGCCGGCGGCGGCGGCCCAGGATCCGGGCCTGCCCAGCGGGTCGGCCGCCGCGAGGAACACGCCGCACCGCCGGGTGAAGCTCACGGCGGCGTCCCGGCCCGGGGAGAAGCACACCAGCCGGTCGCGCCGGGTGGCGAAGTAGCCGAGCGAGTCCGCGGCGCCGAAGTCCGCCACCAGCTGCCGCACCGCGGCCGCCACCGCCGCGTGCGCCATGGGCAGCGGGGCGGACGGCCCGGCCCCGGCGGGGAGTTCCGGCATACGGGGTTCTGTTCCCCGTTCGTCCGCGAGTGCCCCGCGCGCCGTCCGGGGTCCCCCGATCGGAGCACGCGGTGTCCGGCACGGTCCGCAGCGGACGGCTCAGGACGTGCGGCGGTGCCGGGCCGCGGCGCGGTGGCCGCGCACCCGGAGGCCCGCGTAGGCCACGAGGGCGAGCGCGACCAGGGCCAGCACGGCCTTGGAGAGCACGCCGACATAGGTCTCGACCGCGTCCCACTGGTCGCCCAGCCAGTAGCCGGCCAGGACCAGCGCCGCGTTCCACCCGAGGCTGCCCAGCGTGGTCAGCGCCAGGAAGACCGGGAGGCGCATCCGCTCCACACCGGCCGGGATGGAGATCACGCTGCGGAAGATCGGCACCATCCGGCCCAGGAGCACCGCCTTCGTGCCGTGCCGCGCGAACCACTCCTCCGTACGCTCCAGATCGGAGACCTTCACCAGCGGCAGCCTGGCCCACAGCGCGTGCATGCGGTCGCGCCCGAACAGCACGCCGATCCCGTACAGGACCGCCGCTCCCACCACCGAGCCGAGCGTCGTCCAGAACAGCGCCGAGGCCAGGCTGAGCACGCCCTGGCCTGCCGCGAAGCCGGTCAGCGGCAGGATCACCTCGCTGGGCAGCGGCGGGAAGAGGTTCTCCAGCGCGATGGCGAGGCCGGCGCCCGGTCCGCCCAGCCGGTCGACGAGGTCCGCGGCCCAGCCCGCGACGCCGCCGGCCGGCTCCCCCTCGACTGCCAGGATCGTCAGGTTCTGCATGCGTGGTCTCCAAGTCTCCCCGCGGGCTTCCGGGTCCGGGGCATCTGCCCCGATGGCACGCTCACGCTAGAAACCGCAGTTCAGCGGCGGTATGTGGACGGCCACCCGGTTCGGTGCGGCTTTCCGCGGGCCGTACCCTGCGGAAAGCAGCGGGGGCCAACTAAGGTTGGCGGTATGGGAAGCGACCAGCTCACCGAGCTCGCCCGGCGCGCCGGGGACGACGATCCGGTCGCGGCGCTGACGGCCGTGGCCGAGATGCGCCGTGAGCTGGAGCGCCAGGAGGCGGTCCTGGTCCGGCGGGCCCGCGCGCAGGGCACGAGCTGGGCCCAGATCGCCGAGGCGCTCGGCGTCAGCAGGCAGGCCGTGCACAAGAAGCACGGCGGCAGGCGGCTGTTCCGCTCCGAGGACTGACCGCGGCGCCGCACACCCCCTCGGCCGTCCCGGACAGGACGCCTCCGGTTAGGCTGTCCGGACCTGGGCGGGCCATCTGCCCTGACAGCGCGGCGGGTTGCGGCCCGGAGCGGAGGGTTCGAGGAGACATGGCACATCCCGACGAGGCGACGGGCCGGCAGTACGAGTCCAGTGGGGCCGGGCTGCGCACCCACGAGGCCCATTCGGCGCGCATGTACGACTACCTTCTCGGCGGCAAGGACAACTATCCCGCGGACGAGAAGGCCGCGGAGGCGGCGGTGGCGGCCTTCCCGACGCTGCGTACCGCGGCCCGGGAGAACCGCGCCTTCCTGGGCCGCGCCGTGCGCTACGTGGTCGAGGAGACGGGCATCCGCCAGTTCCTCGACATCGGGTCCGGGCTGCCGACCGCCGACAACGTCCACCAGGTCGCCCAGCGCCACGCTCCCGACGCGCGCGTGGTGTACGTCGACAACGACCCCATCGTCCTGGCCCACGGGCACGCGCTGCTGTCCGCCGACGCGCGGACCACGGTCATCCCGGCCGACATCCGGGACCCGGACGCGATCCTCGCGCACCACGAGACGCAGGAGCTGATCGACTTCGCGGAGCCGGCGGCCGTGCTCGCGGTGGCGATCCTGCACTTCGTCTCGGACGAGGAGGACCCGGGCGCCATCGTCGGGCGGCTGCGCGAGGCCCTGGCTCCCGGCAGCGTGATCGTGCTGTCGCACGCGACGGCCGAGATCTCCCCCGAGACCGCGCTCGGCGTCCAGGCCGCGTACCGGGCCCAGAACGTGCCGCTCACCCTGCGCGACCGCGCGGACCTCGCCGAGCTGTTCGCGGGCTTCGAGATCGTCGAGCCGGGCATTCAGGTGGTCTCCGACTGGCGCTCGACCGTACCGGAGTCCGAGCGGCCGTCACATGCGGAGGTCTCCTGGTACGGCGGTATCGGCCGGCTGCCGCGCGACTAGGACTTGTCCGGTCGATCATGTGACTGCCTCGCGTCCGGGTCGTTGATGCGGACATGGGGCGGGGTGATCTGAGTGATGCCGAGTGGGAACGGCTGCGGCCGTTCCTGCCTGTCAGTAACA